>JBDKKE010000001.1:0-4462 GCA_039796255.1 Verrucomicrobiota bacterium
CGGTCCGCACCCCGCGCCGGCTTCCGTTCGAGAACGGCGGTTTGCCATGGGCCGTCATCAATCCGGACCTCGACGCTCTTCAGGGGAGTGCCATCGCTCCAGGCGGCTCCGGTAAAGCGAATGGTCCCGCCGGGGAGGCGAACAGCGCGGGCGGTGACGGACTTGCAGCACAGGTTGCAGACGCTGGTTTCGCGCCAGTTGGTCCAGTCCGAAGCCTCCCGGGTTTCGCCCCGGAGCGTGACGTATTCCCGCGCCATCCATTTGCCCATGAAGCGACGGTCCAGCACATCCACCCGCTTGAGCCATTTCACCCAGGCCACGCCGAACCATCCCGGAACAATGAGCCGGAGCGGGAATCCGTGCGCCGGCATCAGGGGTTCGCCGTTCATTTCCCAGGCCAGCAGAACCTCGTCCTGCAGGGCATGTTCGAGGGGAAGGCTGCGGGCGAAGTTCTGCGGATAATCCTTGTCGCGGATCTTCTCCACCTTCTCGTCGCTGCCGTAGAAGACGATCTCGCGCGAGCGCCGGGTGAGTCCGAGATCGCGGAGCAGGGGACCGAGGCGCGTACCGGTCCAGCGAATGTTTCCGCAGGCGCCGCTGAATCCGGGATTGGATCCATTGCCGCCGCATTCCAGCGTGGCCACGAGGGAACGGTGAGGCCGTTTCTGGAGGTCGGCCAGCGTCAGCGTCACGGGCTTCTTCAGGAATCCAGTGAACTCCAGTTTCCAGTCCGCCGGACGCGTGGACGGATCAATCGTGGGACGTGGGTAATGGCTGACTTCGTACAGGTCCTCGTTGGCGGTGATCCACTGCGTCAGGTTCGCCCAGCGCAGCATCGGACGCTTGGGGTCGTACGGCTGCGGGTCCAGGAAGGGCAGCAATTCCTCCCCGGGGGCGGGTTCGAGTCCGAACGCCGATAGGGGACGCGCCGCCAGCGTATAGGCGGCCAGGGCCACGGATCCGCGCAGAAGATCCCGCCGGGACAGGGACGGAGAGGGCATGCCGAAGGATCAAGGGCGCCGGAGAAAATATGAAGGGCAAAGGCGGGCCAAAGGCAGGGATGTGACACGAGGCGCCCGGTGTGTCGGTGAGCTTGCCTGTGCGGGAGGGCATGCCACTGTCCGTGGGTCATGACTGCCACCACTCAAAAGCCTCAGATCATTGCCTGGATGAAGCCCTCCTGCGGTTGGAGCCAGGGGGTCCGCGCCGTTCTCCGGAAGTACGACCTGCCGTTCGAGGATCGCGACATCATCAACAATCCCGACCATTACCAGCAGATGGTGGAGAAGACCGGCCAGATGCTGCAGCCCTCGCTGGAGATCAACGGTCAGATCCTGGCCGACGTGAGCGGCGAGGATGTGGAGCGATGGCTGCTGCAAAACGGGTTGGCGACCCCCAACGCGGCGGTGCCGCCGGTGCCCATCAATCAGCCCTGCGCCCACGAGATGCCGGGTGCGGCTCCCGAAGCCTCGGGAATTGCCTTCCGCCGCTGATCCATGGAGTCAGCCCAGTTGCCCACGCCCGGCCCTGCGCCGGGCGTTTTGATTCGGAAGGCGGAGGTGGGGGACACGCCGATGATCGTCCGCTTCATCCACGCCCTCGCCGACTACGAACGTCTGTCCCACGAATGTGTCGCCACCGAGGAGGGCATTCGGACGACGGTGTTCGGGAATCCGCCGGCGGCCGAGGTGGTGTTTGCCGAGTGGGAGGGAACGCCGGTGGGCATGGCGCTGTTCTTTCCCAACTATTCCACCTTCCTGGCAAAGCCGGGCCTCTACTTGGAGGACCTGTTTGTCCTCCCCGAATATCGGGGGCGCGGATTCGGCAAGGCACTGCTGCTTCATGTTGGACGGCTGGCGGTGGAGCGCGGGTGTGGACGCTTCGACTGGTCGGTCCTCGACTGGAACACGCCCAGCATCGAGTTCTATCGGTCCCTCGGCGCGGTGCCGTTAAACGAGTGGACCGTCATGCGCGTGACCGGTGAGGCACTCGAGCGGCTCGCCGCTCTGCGATAGGCCCTTGCGCGGAACCTCTCGGACCATGACCCCTGAAGCCCACGCTCATCTGCGGAAGGCGGACCCGGTGATGCGCACCCTGATTCGTAAGGTCGGACCGTGCGCCCTGCGGCCGGAACGCCGGACACCGTTTGAAGCCCTGGTGTCCGCCGTCGCGCACCAGCAGCTCAACGGGGTGGCCGCGGCGACCATTCTCAAGCGCTTCCGAGCCTGTGTTCCCGGTCGGGCCTTTCCCAAGCCGGACGCGGTGGTGGCCCTCCCTGACGAGGTGATCCGGGCGGCGGGATTCTCCCGGGCCAAGCTCGCCGCAATTCGCGACCTGAGCGCGCGGGCGCTGTCGGGAGAGTTGCCGTCTCGAAGGGTTCTCGCCGGATGGGACGACGAGGCGGTGATCGAGTGCCTGACCGAGTGCCGCGGGGTGGGGCGCTGGACGGCAGAGATGTTTCTGATGTTTACCCTGGGACGCCATGATGTGCTCCCGGTGGACGACTTTGGCGTTCGCACGGGTTATCGCCTCGCCTACGGCCTGTCAGAGATGCCCAGTCCGAAGGAACTTGCGGCGATCGGAGAGCGGTGGCGTCCCCACCGGACCACCGCCAGTTGGTACCTCTGGCGGGCGGTAGACCTCGCCCGGTGACGCGGTGAAGTCGCCCGCGTTCCCCGGACTGTGCGCCTCTCCGTGTCGCAATCGGCCGTCCCGGGATCCTGCGAAATTTGCTTCATCCCGACCGGTCGGCGCGTCAGCGTTGGAACCATGAACCACGGCACACGGAGGGCACTGGCTCTCATTATCTCCTCGGGCATTCTTATGGCAGCATCGGCGGAAGTGTATCAGGTCTTCATCGGCACCTACACCGGACCCAAGAGCGAGGGGATTTACTCCTATCGATTCGACACCGAGACGGGCGCCGTCGAGTCCCGAGGGCTCGCCGCCCCTTCCAAGAATCCCTCGTTCCTGGCACTGCATCCCTCGGGTCGGTTTCTCTATGCCGCCAACGAGGTCGATGAGTGGAATGGGAAGCCCGGGGGTTACCTCAGCTCCTTTGCCATCGAACCTGCGAGCGGACATCTGCGGGAGATCAATCAGCAGTCATCGGGGGGCGCCGCTCCCTGCTTCGTGGCAGTGGATCGCACCGGACAGGATCTGCTGGCGGCCAACTATTTCGGCGGCAGTGTGGTTTGCCTGCCCATTCAATCCGACGGTTCCCTCAAGCCCGCCAGCGCCTTCGTCCAGCACCGCGGCTCCAGCGTGAATCCGGACCGCCAGAAGGAACCCCACGCCCATTCGATCAACCTCTCGCCGGACAACCGGTTTGCCCTGGCCGCGGATCTGGGACTGGACCAGGTGCTGGTGTATCGGTTCGATCCGGCTGCGGGCACATTGATTCCCAACACCCCGCCCTTTGGCCGGCTGGCGCCGGGGAGCGGTCCCCGCCACCTGGCCTTCTCACCGGACGGGCGGCATGCCTTCGTGATTAATGAGATGCTCTCGACGCTCACCAGCATGGCCTATGATGCCCGTGCCGGCACGTTGACCGAGGTGCAGTCGGCCTCGACCCTGCCGGACGGCAAACCGCGCAAGGATAGTTCCACGGCTCAGGTCTGCGTCCATCCCAACGGGCGTTTCGTCTATGGATCCAATCGGGGCGATGACTCCATCGTGGTGATGTCAGTGCAGCCGGATGGGCATCTGAAGTGGGTGGAACGGGTCAGTACCCAGGGACGCACGCCCCGCAATTTCCAGTTGGATCCGTCCGGGAAGTTTCTGTGGGCCGCGAATCAGAGCTCCGACTCCATCACTTTGTTCCGGGTGGATGGCGCGACCGGACGCCTCACGCCCACTGGAAAACAGCTGGCGGTGGGAGCCCCCGTCTGCGTGGTTTTCGCCAAGGTTCCTTAAGAGTCTGACCGGGTGCGGCTTTCCACGGCGCACTCGGACCGACTCTAAGCCCGGGCGAGAGGGTTAGGGCTGCGTCGGGGGCAACTGGGTCGCCCCGATGTCGGTGAGGAAGCGCTGGTACTCGTCATTCTTACGGAGCAGCCGGCTTCCGGCATCGACGAGTTTGTCAACCTGGGTTCCGGGAAGAACAAAGCTGGTGGGAAGGTTCAGGAAGAACCGCCGTTCATTGACGTTCTTGAAGTTGGTGAAGTTGATCATCACCGAGTAGAACTTGATTTGGTCCTTGTCGCCGAACTTCCCCTTCCATTCCTCCATGGCGTTCTTCATCAGCTCCAGGGTCTCAAAGGAGAATCGGTCCATGGTATGGCTGGTGGCGGCAACCGCGGTGGCGATGGATCCAGGGGGGGACTCTTTCATATCCCAGGACCGGTCGGGCGACGAGTAGGCGTTGGCGCTGATCACCACCACCTTTTTCAGCTTGGAGATGTCCACGGTCTTCCGCAGTTCCGGGGTGTATTGGAAGTAGGTCGCGTCATCGAGGATTTCG
>JBDKKE010000002.1:0-13021 GCA_039796255.1 Verrucomicrobiota bacterium
GACTCTGCGACGCGGCCGGCGCGAAGGTCGGCGCCCGGAGTTCCTAGTCCTGGATTGGACGGGACCCTTCAGAAGTGGGACCACGGAGAGCACGGATCAACACGGATCCGCAGGGGAAGAAACCGCATTGCAGACCTGCAATGAGCACACCACTTCTCGACGGCTGCCGGGGAGTTGAATGCCTCAGGAGGTCTTCTGCCATCCGTGTTCATCCGCGCTCTCCGTGGTTAAAATTGCAGGGTTTGCCCTTTATCGGCGGAGCCGTCCCGCGGCGGCACCGGACATCAACGCCTCCACTTCGGCGCGCGTCACCAGATTCGCGTCGCCTTCAATCGAATGGGCCAGGCAGGCGGCTGCGGTGGCGAATCCCAGCGCGGTGGCGGGGGCCTCCATTCCCGGCGTCGTCCAGCAGAAGATCAGTCCGGCGGAAAAGGCGTCCCCACCTCCCACACGATCCACAATATGGGTGATGGAGTAAGGGGTATAGGAACCGTCGGCTGCCAGCGGAGCCCAGTGCGCACGGTCGACGTGGGTGTCGTAGAGGAAGCCGCCCCAGTAATGGTGCAGGGCGGACACGCTTTCTCGCTGAGTGAGGGCAATCCACTCCAACTGCGGAAAGCGGCTGTGGATCTGCCGCGCGACGTCCAAAACGGCCTCAGGATCCGGCCCGTCTCCGGGACGCGGCGCGGTGCGGGGGCGGATGCCCAGCATTTCTGCGGCATCCTCGCGTCCCCCCACCAGGTGCGTCACGAAGGGCAGCAGGCGGTGCATCTGTTCGGACGCCAGTTCCCGGGGCGCCAGGGAGGGATTCCATCGCCATAGCTTGCCGCGAAAATTGAGGTCACAGGACACCGGAATGCCCCGTTCACGCGCCGCGCGGGCCGCCGACAAATTGGCCTCGGCGGCGACGGAGGAAATGGCCGGCGTGATTCCCGTGAGATGCAGCCAGCCGGCATCGCGAAGGATGGATGACCAGTCGTAGGCGGTCCCGGGAGTCAGGGACACCGCACTTCCCTCCCGATCATAAACCACCGTTCCGGCACGCTGATTGGCGCCCTTCTCCACGAAGTACAATCCGACCCGACCCCCGGGCGCCCGGTGGACATGCTCCGTGCCCACACTGCGGGACCGCAGACTGGCGATGCAGGCATCGCCAATCTCGTTGGCGGGAAGTGCGGTGACGAACAAGACCCGGCCACCCAACAGCGCGATGGACGTCAGCACGTTGGCCTCCGCGCCGGCGAATTCGACGTCCACCGAGCCCGGCAGGCATTGTCCGATGCGTCGAAAGCCCGGCATGGAGAGCCGTCCCATGATCTCCCCAAAGGCAACAACGGTCTTCATGCGGGTTTCTGACTGCGCAGGGTTCGGACCAGGGAGGCGATGGCGGTGGCGTTCGCGCCGATGGTCTTCCAATCGCGGTTGCGAATGAGTTCCCGCGGCGCGATCCAGGATCCACCCAGAGCCGCCACCTCGGGAAGGACGAGAAAGGTCTCGGCCAACGGCAGGGTGAGGCCCCCCAAGGGAAGGTACTGAAGTCCCAGATGGGCGTAGGGGGCGATGATGGTCTTGAAGTTCCGCGCCTGTCCGTCGCTGGTGGCGGGGAAGAACTTCAACAACCGGCAACCCAGCTCCACCGCCTGCTCAATCTCACTCGGCGAAAACACGCCGGGAGCAAAGGGCAGACCGGCGGATTGGGCGGCGGCGACCACCCGGGGATTCAATCCCGGTGCCACGCCGAAGTCCGCCCCAGCCTCCTTCACCTCGGCCACCTGTTCCGGACGCAGGATCGTGCCCGCGCCCAGTCCGAGGGTGGGAAAGGCCCGGCGAATCCGGCGCATCGATTCGACTGCCGTGGGGGTTCGCAGGGTGAGTTCCAACAGATCAATGCCTCCCTCCAACAGCGTTTGGACCAGGGGTTCGGCATCTTCAGGATCGTCAATGACCACCACCGCCACCACGCCGGTACGGCGGAGGCGGTCCAACCACAGCGTGGGCCACTCAAAACTCATGGAGGGAGCTTGCGGGGTCACCGGGCCGGAGTCGAATCCCAAGCGCCTTCAGTGCCCGCCCTCGCCGCCATCCTTGTCGTGGCAAATCTGGTCAATGACCACCGCACTGGCCAGCAGCAGCACGTCATTCTCCCCGGAAACAATGTCCACGGCGTAGGTATCGCGGACGGTGAGCCATTTCTTGGAAACAGTGGCCACGGTGCGTCCCTGACGGGTGAAGGTGTAGTCGTGGTCGAGAAAACTGCCCTGCGCCTCGTAGTCATCGGGGCCCGGAACATCCACCGTGAACCGGCAGCGGAGGAAATTGAACAGGTCCTTGCGCACCGTCGCCACATGCGTTCCGCCGCAGTGAATCTCGTAGGCCTTGCGCAGGGAGATGAGTTTCTCGCGCAGGAATCCCAACTCCTGACCGGCAGCATCCTTGATGACCAGTTTCTCCCGCAGGAGGGTAAATGCCCGACCATCCACCAGGTAAACCGGATGGCCAGCCTCGTCCTGAATCCAAAAATCGTCGCCAAACGAGAGGAGCTTTTCGCGAATGAGATAACGCATGGCCGGGCCAGCATCCGTCATCCAGAGCCGCCCGCCAGCGCGGATTCAGGCCCGCGTGTGGGCTGACGGGGCGATCTCCGATTTAGCGATGAGTCGCTCGGGTCAGGACGGCGGGGTCTCCCCCCGCCTCCAGAGGAACGGATAACTGCGGGCGATCTCCAGAATCAGGGTGTCCAGGCGATAACCATCCGCAGCCACCTGCGCGACCACCGACTTCACGGTGGGGATGTCGTAGTGTTCCAACCCGCGACCCAGCGCGTAGGCCAACAGCTTCTCGGTGAGATGGCGGACGAAGAGGGACTTGCGGGCCAGGAGGGCGTCCTTGAGTTCCGAAGGTCCCTTGACGACATCGCCATTGCTCAGCGTGCCCCCGGCATCGACCGCCTGTCCGTCCACCTCGGTGCGCCAGCGTCCGATGGGATCAAAGTTCTCCAGGGCAAACCCCAGCGGATCCAGCCGCGCGTGACAGGCCGAACAGTTCGGATTCTTGCGATGGGCTTCCAACCGCTGACGGAAGGTCTGTCCCTCGCGCACCTTGTCATCGGGAGGCAGTGTGGCCACCAGCGGGGGCGGCGGCGGGGGTGGCGTTCCCAGGATTTCCTCCAGAATCCATTTCCCGCGCAGCACTGGACTCGTCCGCAAAGGATAACTGGTCTGGGTCAGCACCGCGGCCATGCCGGTCACCCCGCCGCGGGTCCGGTCGGGCAGTGAGACGCGGACGAGTTCGGCGCCAGTAACGTTGGTCAGTCCGTACAACGCGGCGAGCGCGGCATTGGCGAAGGTGTAGTTGGCGTCCAGCAATTCCAGCACGCTCCCATTGTTCCGGATCAGCGAGGCCACAAACTCCACGGGCTCCGCCGCCATGGCATCGCGCAGGGCGTCGTCGAACAAAGGGAACTTGTTGCGGTCGGGCTGCGCGGTGGTCTGCAGGGTTCGGGTGCCCAACCACTGGCTGGTGAAGTTCTCCGCCAGCGCACGAGAGCGCGGATCGCGCAGCAGACGGCGAACCTGGGCCTCGTAGGTGGCGGGATCGGACAGTCGCCCGCTCTCCGCGAGATTCAGCAGTTCCTCGTCGGGCGGCGCGGACCAGAGAAAGTAGCTGAGACGTGATGCCAGTTCGAAGCCATCCACCCGCCACGGTTCGGTTCCCGGACGCTCCCGTTCGATGCGGAACAGAAAGTGGGGCGACACCAGAACCGCCTTGTAGGCGGTCCTCAACGCGGGCTCCAGCGGCTGCCCCGCCTGCCGGGCCGCATCGTAGATTCCCAACAGGCGACCCACTTCGTCCGCAGCCACCGGACGCCGGAAAGCCCGTCGGGCGAACCATCCGAGGTTTCGGGCCGCCGTGGACCGGTCGCTTCGATACCACTGGGGTCGCGCCACAAACAGCCGCTCTGCCGGCGCCGCAACCAGCAGGTCATCAGCCGCCGCGAGGTACTTCTCCATCAGGATGGGTGGGACGAAGAGAGTGTCCGCATTGTTGTCAAATCCCCCGCCCCCGCCGCCGTCCGCAGGAAATTGATCCGCCGGACGCGACGTCGTGCCGAGCAGATCGCGGACGGTGTTGTTGTACTCGGTGCGGTTGAGTCGGTGGAGGACGCCCGCGCCCGGATCCCGTGGCAAGAGACGCGGATCCGGGTTATCGAGCAGGTCGGTGAGCGTCTCACGCAGCCGCAGCCGGGCCTCTTCGGAGGGCTGTTCCTCGTCCTGCGGCGGCATCACCCGCTCCTCCACCTGGCGCACCACGTTCTCCCACAGCTTGGGATCGCGATAGAGCGAGGCGGCGTTGGTGAACCCGGTCAGGCTCACACCCCCCTTGGCCTTCCCGCCCCGGTGACACTCGAGGCAGTGCTCCTGGAGGAGGGGTTGCACGACACCCACGAAGGCGTCGCCCTCCGCTCGTCCCGTCAGGATCGAACACAGCAGAATCAACAGGATGAGAGTGAGGGGGAAAACCCGCATGATGGCCATCCGGCGCGGATTCGGACGCCGCGGCGCAAGGGGCGATTCAAGGGGAGTGGTGCGCCCTTCACGGCGGCCAGACCGCGCCAGGATTGATCGGAGCGGAGGTGCGCAGCTGCATCCATGGAACGTCATTGGGCCCCTTCGGATTGGCCACGATCTTCTTCGACTTGGAATCGGCGTCGACCCACTTGCGGATCTCGGCATGTCCATCGGCAAAGGACAGGCCGCAGGCGCCATTGTGATAGTTGGCCGGCATGTTGCCCCACAGGTGATGGCGGTTCACGAACACCAGGAAATAGCCGTCATCAATGGCGTCCGGATGCTCATCGAGAAACACAAAGGCCTCGGAGGGCGAGGGACGAACGATGTCGGAGGACTTCCGGAAGGTGAAATGGGTCTTCTTGATTTCCTCGGTGTACCAACTGTCGCCGTTCATGTTCCCGTTCATCGAGACGCTGCGCACGCGCGGATGCAGGCGCCCTCCCAACTTGACCGTACTGCGGTCCGCCGGGCACCTGTAGATGGCCAGCGCCTTGTTGTAGCTCCAGAGCATTCCCTTGGGGCTCATGAGCAGATTGACATTGGTGGCTTCCTGCGCCGTCTGCAGCCAACCCTCCACCCAGCCAATCTGCCCGCCGGTTCCGTTGGGCACCAACCGATCCCGGAAATCATCCGCATACATCAACCAGGCCAGGTTGAGCTGCTTGAGGTTGTTGAGACAGGCAATCCCCTGCGCCTTGGTCTTCGACTTGGCCAGTGCCGGCAGCAGCATGCCGGCAAGAATGGCAATGATGGCGATCACCACCAGCAGCTCGATCAGGGTAAAGCCCGCGGGCTGAGTCCGGGAGGATCTGCGCTGGGGAAGCATAGGGCGGCGGGAGTCAGGGACGATAGAAAGACGCTGAATCACCTGGAACTGAATGGCAAGACGGGCGGAGGACGCCGGAGGCGATTGGCTATCGGCTATTGGCTATTGGCGATAGCCAGCTACGGCGCGAGGATTTCGCGGAGCGCCACCACGCAGCGGTGGTTCTCGGCGGGGAGACCGACTGAGATGCGGATCCACTCCGGGAGGCCGTAGCTGGCCATCGGACGGGTGATCACTCCGCGTTTCTGCAATTCGCCAAAGACGCGGGCGCCTTCACCCACCTTGACCATGACGAAGTTCGCATGACTGGGCACGTACTCGAGTCCCATCTGAGCCAATGCGTGGTGTAGGAAATCGAGCCCCTGGCGGTTGTTGGCCCGGGTGGCTGCCAGATGCTCCGAGTCGTCCAGAGCGGCCAATGCTCCCTGCTGGGCGAGGGCGTTGATGTTGAAGGGCTGGCGGATCCGTTCCAGGGCGCTGATCACGTCCGGCGATCCCACGCCATAGCCGAGACGCAGTCCGGCCAGACCGAAGATCTTGGAGAAGGTGCGCATCAGGAGAAGATTGGGCTGGGTACCGGCGCGAATCAGCGACAGGCAATCCGCCGGATCCTCCAAAAACTCCACGTACGCCTCGTCCAGCACCAGCAGGACGTGCTCCGGCACGCCGGCCAGCAACTCGCTGACCGCCTCCCGGGTGGCGAGGGTTCCGGTGGGGTTGTTGGGATTGGCCAGGAAGAGCAGCCGCGTCCGGGGGGTGATCGCGCGCAGCATGGCCGGAATATCGGATCCGAATCCCCGCGCCGGAACGGTCACCAACTGCGCGCCAAAAAGGGCGGTCACGATGGGATACACCGCGAAGCAGTACTGGGAGACCACCACCTCGTCGCCGGGACGGAGGAAGGCGTGGCCGACGAACTCAATGATTTCGTTGGACCCATTGCCGAGGATGAGGTGTTCGGGGTCGAGATAGAGCCGTTCGGCCAGCGCGCGCTTGAGGTGGAAGGAACTGCCGTCCGGATACAGATGCAGCGACTTCAGGGTCCGCTCCATGGCCGCGAGGGCCTTCGGCGACGGGCCGAGCGGGTTCTCATTGGAGGCCAGCTTGATGATGCCGGCCGGGTCGAGTCCCAGTTCGCGGGCCACCTCCTCGATGGGACGGCCGGGAATATAGACAGGAAGGGTGGCGATCTGCGGATTGAACTGTAGCGCGCTCACAGGGAGCGGGAGCTTGCCGGGGAAGGACAGAATGTCGAATGCGTTCCGACCCCCGCCCCAGTTGTCGAAGGTTGAATGTCCCGCGATTCGCGGCAGTCTGTGACGCGCTGTCGGCGTTCCGACGGCCTCTTTTTCGAATCATGCACACCTTCGCCCTCCGTTCGCTTCCCAAGGCTCTGGCGACCGCCACCCTCTTCGCTGCCCTCGTTCCCGCGCTTTCCGCTGCGGATGGCAAGGCGCCGCCCAACTACTTCGAGAGCTCCTTCCCCTTCCAGATGGCGTGCATCAACGCCAACTTTCCGAGCAACAACACCGCCATGAAGGGCATCGCGGTCCGCGTCGGCAACGACGCCACCCTGCTTTTCGACACCGATGTCTGCCGCATGGCCGCCGGCTGGACGGGCGGATTCATCAGCAGCCGCGGTGTGGCCTTTGACGGCGGACACGGAAACCACCCGGCGATGGTTGGGACCCAGGAGTTTGGCGTGGGCAACGGTCCGGGCGTCGCCGGTCCCGACGGCAGCTTTGCCGATCGCCGCTCCGAACCCTACGGCCCGATGGATGCCACGGTTGCCAAGTGGGAGGGATTGTTCCTGAACGGCAACGACGTGCTGCTCACCTACTCGGTCACCGGCGGCACGCAGATTGCCGAGCAGCCGGGCAGTGTGGTCGTAGGCGGACAAACGGTCCTGACCCGCACCGTGCAACTGGACCCGCCGCGGCGCGGTTTCCTCTTCTTCAAGTCCCAGCGGACGCCGGAAGCCTTCTCCATTGCCGTTGCCGACGTTTCCGGCACGCCTGGAACGCAGACTCCCGAGGACATCACGGTCACCGAGGGCGGAGTCTCCACCCGGGTGAGCGCCAGCGGACTTCCCTCCGGAGCCACCCTGGCCCTGAAGAATGGCCGGATCGTGCTGGAGGTTCCCAAGGGCACCCGGGCGGGCACGGTCAAGCTGTCCCTCTGGAGCGGTCCCGAGGCAGACGCCGCCGCCGTGGCCGGCGCGGCCTCCAAGGCTCCCGATCTGGCGTCCTTCGCCAAGGGCGGCGCCAAGCACTGGAACGAGACGGTGAACGTCGCCGGCAAACTGAACACCAGCGTCACTCCCGACGGCGCCTACGCTACGGACGCCATTACGCCGCCCGACCAGAACCCCTGGAATCGCCGGGTGCGCTTTGGCGGATTTGACTTCTTCCCCGACGGCCACAGCGCCGCCTTCTGCACCCACGATGGCGACATCTGGATCGTCAAGGGCATCGACGAGAAGCTGGAGAACCTGGTGTGGTCGCGCTACGCCTCCGGACTCTATGAGCCGCTCGGACTGGTGATCGTCGATGGCACCATCTACACCAGCGGACGCGACGGCATCACCCGCTTCCGCGACCTGAATGGCGACGGCGAGGCCGACGAATATGAAGCGTTCAACCACGAGGTGATGTCCACTGAGGGCTTCCACGAGTTTGTCTTCGACCTCCATCGCGACGCGGCCGGAAACTTCTACTTCGCCAAAGCCAACCCGGTGAACGGCGGCGGACGCGGCTTCGGCGACCAGAAGGCCTCCCGGGGCAACGGCTCGGTCTGTTCGCATGCCGGATGCCTCTTCAGGGTGAGTCCGGACGGCTCCAAGTTTGAAATCGTGGCCCGCGGATTGCGCGCCCCCAACGGAATTGGCGTCCGCGCCGACGGTCAGGTGACCACCTCGGACAACGAGGGTACCTGGGTCCCGACCACTCCCATCAACTGGGTGGATGGAAAAACCTTCCACGGCGTGCAGAACAACCTGACCGCGCCCGAGGTGGCCGCCAAGTTCGCGCCGCCGATCATGTGGCTTTCGCACAATGACTATGACAACTCCGGCGGCGGACAAATCTGGGTCACCAGTGATCAGTGGGGCCCCTTCAAGGGCGAACTGCTCCACGAGTCCTACGGCAAGTCATCGCTCTACCTGGTGATGCGCCAGGAGCTTCCGGACGGACGCCAGCAGGCCGCGGCGACCAAGTTTCCAGTGAAGTTCACCAGCTCGGCCATGCGCGCCCGCTGGAGCCCCGCCGATCATCAGTTGTACATCGCCGGCCTGAGCGAGTGGCAGAGCAATGCGGCCAAGCAGACCGGATTTGACCGCGTCCGCTACACCGGCAAGCCGGTGTACTCCGTGCGCGCCGTGAAGGTGGTCCCCGGCGGAGTGGAACTCTCCTTCACCCAGCCGCTGGACAAGGCGTCCGCCGAGGATCTCCAGAACTGGAGCGGCAAGCGGTGGAACTACGTCCGCAGCGAGAACTACGGCTCCCCCGAAATCGGCGTGTCCGACCCGGCCAAGAAGGGCCGCGAGGGCCTCAACATCACCGGCGCCCGCCTGGGCAACGACGGCAAGACCGTGACCCTGACCATTGAGGACATAAAGCCGGTGATGCAGCAGTCCATCAAGTGGGACCTGAAGGCGGCGGACGGCGCCAAGATCGCGCAGGAGATCCAGCAGACCGTGCACGAAGTCCCCGGCCAGCCGCTCTCTCTGAACAACTGAAGAGCTCAGGCAGGGACACCAACAATTCTCCGACACAGCGCGGAGGTGGAGGCAACTCCACCTCCGCGTTTCCTTTTTCACCCCGGAAAGAGTGAGAGTTCGCCCCGGACGAAATGCCGGGGAGCCCTGGCCTCACCGATCCTTCGGATGGACGGTTTCCCCGCAATCCGGTTACCTCACGGCTGAGGAATCGCCATGGGTCGCCTTCCGGGCAATGCGCCCGGTTCGAACACCCCGGGCAAACCCAATCCCCAGCCATGGCCAATCCGGTACGAATCTACGTTCTTCACCATCCCGAGAGCGAGGCGGGGCGAATCCTGACCGACCACATCTACGAATGGTTCCGCCTGCCCTCCCTGGAAGGGATCCCGGTGTACGTTCGTTCGGCCCCGGCCAGGGACTCGACAACCCCCTCCGAGATCGCCGACTCCCCCGGGGTCCTGAATTACCTCCTCCCACTGGTGGACGCCCACATGGTGCGGGACATGGCCTGGCAGCAGTACCTGGATCGTCTGGCGCGTCAGTGCCAGGAGACGGGACGATTCTCTTCCGCAACAGGTCCGGGGCGATTCGTTCCCACTCACGGGTTGGTGATGTTTCCCGTCGCCATGGACACCACGGCCACGAATCTCCCGCCCTCCGTGGCCCATCGGAACTTCATTCGGCACCGGCGCGGCTCCGGGCCGGACGACCCCGCCGCCCGGGAGGACACACTCAAGCATCTGACGGAAACGCTGAGTCGGGATCTCAACGGCCGGGTATTTCCGGAACAGGCCGGCGGCAAGCTCAAGATCTTCATCAGCTATGCCCGGGCCGACGGAACCGATTCCCCGAAACGGATCCGGGACTACATCCAGAGCCAGACCCAGTGCGCCGCCTTCTTTGACGAGAACGACATCGGGTACGGAACCGGCTTCGCTAAGGTCCTGGCCGAGGACGCCGGGGAACAGGCGCGCGCCCTGATTGTGATCCGTGGGGACAACTATGCCGATCGCCCCTGGTGCCGGTGGGAATTGTCGCGCTACCAGCGGCCGAGGGACGTGGCGTTGTTTCCGCAGGAGACTGGCGTGGCCGCTCCGCCCGGGGCCGACGCCTGCGTGGGAGTGTTTCATCCGGTCCTGGTGGTGGACGCCCTGGAGCAGGCGCGCCTGACGCGCGAGATTCCCGAACTGGGCCAGGCCCCGACCCTGCGATGGTCGCCGGGACGCGAGCAGCTCTGCTTCAGCATGCTGTTGCGGGAGGTGCTGCTGGGGTCGCGCAATGTTCTCGCCGCGCGCGAGGATGCCCAGCGCGCACAGGAAGGAGACCAGCCGACGCAGCCGTCCGGAATCCGCGTGCCACCGATTGAGCATCAGTTGTGGCTGAACCGCATGCCGGGCCCCCTGGCGCTGCACGCCTTCATCGCAGAGAAAGAGCGGAAGTTGGGCGGCCAGCGGATTGCGCAGATCAACTACGGCGGCAATGGACTGCCCCTGATGGAACTCCGCCTGCTCGAACTCACCTTTCCCACGATTCATTTCCGCGCGTTTCACGACGTCCGCGAGCAACTCCCAGGTGAGATCCGGAAATCGTGCCGCGCGGGTCAGAAATCCGATGCGACCGGATCGGAACCCGCCTCAACAGCGCCGCTGGCGGGCATGGTCCTTGTCCTCTCCAGCAGCGCCTCCCGGGATCTGCCCTCCCTGGGATATCTGGACCGCCATGTGCGCGAGATGCTGATCTATCTCCTGCGTCCGCTCATTTCACTGGGAGCCGATGTGATGTACGGCGGCAACCCACCCAAAGCCGCTGGAGGCGGCGCCGGAGATCCGTCGAACATCACCACAACCCTCCTCGGGCTGATCAGCGACGAACGGAATGCCACGCGCATGGGCGAGGCGAACGGAGACCCGTCCGACCGCAAAACAACCGCCAGCCGGCTGTTCAATCCCCTGCAATGGCCGGAGTGCCTGCAGATCACGCCCGAAGACGAGGCGGCCTGGGTCAACGTCTGCTCCATCCGGACCATCAATCCCCAGGCCGCTCAGCTTCCTCCCTGCGCGGATGAATCCCAATTCCCCCCGGAGCGTGAACCGAGTGCCCGCTTTCTCGCCACCCGCGCGTTGGTGCACGCCTTCCTGCGCCAGCAGACTGCCCGCGGATTCCAGTGCCCGGTCCCCGGCGTGCCCGAGCGACAGGTCGAACCCGCCGCCTATGTGCTGATTGGCGGGAAGCTCGACGGCTTCGGCGGACTGATGCCCGGGGTCTTTGAGGAATTCCTGCAGGCGGTCCGCTATCAGCGCCCCATTTTCCTGGTGGGCGGCCTCGGCGGCGCCGCGAAGACGCTGGCTCAGGTGCTCATGGCAGCGCCGTCCAAGCGACTTTCCCGCCCTCCCGAGTTTACCAAATCCCACCACGTCCGGAGCCCGGAGAGTCCGAACTACGACCGGATGCTCAAGGGCCTGAAGGAACTTGGCAAAGAGACGGGGGATCCGTCGCTGCAACATCGGGCGGACGAGGCGTTCGACGCATTGTGGGACCTCCTGCGGCGCGCCGCAGAAACTGAGGACGGCCCCGCTGCGCTGCTGCGGAACGGACTGTCACGCGCCGAAAACCAGAACCTCCTCCAGACCGAGGGCACCACCGAGGCGGTGCACTTGATCTGGCGCGGACTGGATCGCGTCCTGTTGGTAAATGAACCGCAGCGTCCAGTCACCCGGCGCTCACGAAAGTAGCCTCCACGGGCGGCAGGCACCGGATCCCCGGTCCACGCCCGCAACGGGGACGAACCGTCCCGTCCTATTTGAGGGGCGGTGCCAGCCCCACAAAGATCACCACGCCATCGCCCCCGGGGTTCCTCTGGTCATCATTGATGAAATTGTTTTTCCAATTGTTCAGGGCCCAGACATTGCCCGCCCGATCAACGGCGATCTGGGTCACCCGCTGGAGCGGCTCATAGGCCGGCGGGGCATTCGTCCCGTAGAGCGGCGTCCCATTGTGCAGCAGCACCTGACTGCCAGCCGAGGGAAGCGTATAACCCGTTGCCGGCGAAATGGGGTCGCCCAGCTTCATCCCCGGAGGCCGGGTGGCTGGATTAGCGCCGGCCAGCTTCGAGATTCGGGAGGAGTACGGGGTGGGGTCCAGCGGGCCGAAGTCGGCTACCCAGACGTTGTCTTCACCGTCCACAGTGACCCCCCAGGGCCCGTTGACACCGCCCCACGGACTGTTGGTGTCACTGCCGAATCCAACAAACTGATTGCCGTCGGGACTGACAATATAGGCCTTGGAATCTCCCTGCGAAGCGACCCAGACATTGCCCAGCGAATCGAGGGAAATCCCCTTGGTGGCCTTCCCGAATTCCACCTCGGACAGATGTTGGATCCGATTGCCCACCAACTGAAGGTGTTGAAGCCGGGCTGGATAATCGCCGCCAATACCGCCGCCGCAGGAAACCCAGGCCGTTCCGTCGGCGGCGATCTCCACATCAAACGGCTGGCTGCCCTGATACGCCTGATGGTGGGCCACGTTGTTGGGATTGCCCTCCAGAAACACATACACGGAGTCGTCACCGTAGCTGCAGATCCAGATGTTGCCGGCGGCGTCCGCCGCCATTCCCTGGGCCCGTTGCGGGCCTCCCTGATAGCCAGCGGGACCCGAGATCGCCACTCCGGACGGTGAGAACTGCGAGACGCTTCCCGTGCAGTTGGTCGCGGGATAATACAAGCAGTTGGTTTCGGTCCCCCACCCGAAATTCCCCACCCACACGGAGCCCTTGGGATCAATGGTCAGGCATCGGTGTTCATATGAATGGGCTCAAAGGCGGGCGTAGAGACGTCGAAGGCGAGTCACAGCGAGGGTTTCCGCGAGGTTTGTGGCGAGGGCATGGCGTAGCCAGCGGAGGAACTTGAT
>JBDKKE010000003.1:0-4524 GCA_039796255.1 Verrucomicrobiota bacterium
CCGCGGCGTCCCCGTCCACCGGCAGTTCGAAGAAGTCGGGGCATTCGTACAGGTAATTGCTGCCGGCGATGCCCTCGGCGACGCTGGCCAGGCTCCACTCGCGCAGGTTGGGCGAGGTGTAGAAGTGGACGGTGTGCCGACCGCCGGACAGCGTGACGTAGAGCACCATCACCCATCGCTGGGTGGGCTCGTGCCACATCACCTTGGGATCGCGGTTGCCTCCGGTGACCTGCGGCAGCACGGGGTTTCCCGAGAACTTGGTGAAGTGACGCCCATCGGTGCTGGATGCCAGGCATTGCACGGTCGGATTGCCGGCCGCGGTGTAGATCAGCACCAGAGGAGGCTTGCCGTTGGTGCCAAGACCGCTGGTGTTGTTCCAGTCCACGACCGCACTGCCGCTGAACATCGGGCCCAACTC
The DNA here is from genome assembly GCA_039796255.1 of Verrucomicrobiota bacterium. Taxonomy (GTDB): domain Bacteria; phylum Verrucomicrobiota; class Verrucomicrobiia; order Limisphaerales; family UBA9464; genus UBA9464. The sequence goes on from JBDKKE010000003.1 coordinate 419, forward strand.
GTCGGGCGCGAGCACGTCGCCGAGTTCCTTCCAATGGACCAGGTCCCGGCTGACGGCGTGGCCCCAGTGCATGTTTCCCCAGCCCCAGCCGTACGGGTTGTGCTGGAAGAAAAGGTGGTACTCGCCGCGGAAGAAGACCAGGCCGTTGGGATCGTTGTTCCAACCCCGTTGCGGCGAGAAATGGAACTGTCCGCGCAGCGGTTCACGGTACAGGTCACCCGCGCCGCGAATGGTGTCGGCGGGCTCCACGCTGGACAGCGCCTGCGAATCCCCGGGCAGTCGATCCACCTGAAGGGTCACGGTCTTTCCTGTCCAGGCACTGACGTCCATGGGCGCCCACCAGTGGGGTTGGCCGTCCGCCAGTCCGATGTCATTCACCACCACCGGACGTCCCTCCACCCACAGGGTGACTTTCCGGTTCGGAGCCCCATCGCGAATGGGCAGATTGAGATAACGCGTGGTGACCGGGAACTCCCGGGTGGCGTTGGTGAGCATCCCCGGCGGCTTGCGGTCCGTCTGGACGATCTGGTCCACGTTGAGGTGTCCCCAACCGCCGGTGGCCTCATCGACAATGCGGATCACCGCAGTCCGGCCGGCGAGATCACCGACATCCCAGGAGTCCGGCATCAGTGTTTCAGCGCCGCCCGGACGATCGTTGGGGCCGGTGGCGGTGCGGACAACCCGGCCATCCACCAGCAGTTGCAGAGCGGTTTTCATCTCATCCTTGCCGCCGCCGATCCGAAAGGCGATGTAGCGTCGCTCCACGCGGAAGGGAGGCGAGGTGAGCGTGCCGGTGGTTCCGTCCCCGCGATGGAAGGAATTGACCAGACCCTGGCCCTGGAAGCCGTCCACCGCCATCTGGCCGGGCAGGGTGCCCCGGGCGGGCCCGGTGCCGAACGCCTCCCCGGTTGCGGTCCATGGGCCGTAGTCGGGACCCTCAAAGTCGGCGATGACGAGGTCCTCTGCCGCGTTGAGGGCGGCTGCCGTCACCAGGGAGACGGCAAGGAGGATGAGGCGCGCAACCGGAAGGAGCGTCATGAGGGGAAGGATGCGTGTGCCGCAGTGGGGGTCCTCAGCTCTGGCTGGCGTAATAGGCGTCCACGCGGGTCATGACGTCGCGGTAGCCGACATCCTGCTCGTAGATGGTTTTGAAGTGCTCCATCGCCTCCTCGCGCTTGCTCATTTTCTCGTAGACGCATCCCAGTTGGTAATGCAGGTCCTTGGCCTCCTCGTCGAAGACCAGCTTCTCCTTCAGGGCCTCCAGCAACTTGCGCGCGGCGAGATCGTTCATCCCGCGCTTGGCGAAGGCCTGGGCCAGCAGGCTCATGGCTGGGATGCGCCGGTTCGGATTGTTCTGCGCCTTCTGCAGTTCCGCGATGGCTTCGCCGATCTTGCCCGACTGCAGGTACAGTTCCCCCAGTTCAAAACGGATATGCAGGTCGGTGGGATTCAGGTCCGCCCGGCGCTTGATGTCCTCAAAGCGCCACGCATTCCTCCGCGCCGTCAACTCGGCGAGTCTCTCGGCATGGTCGGGAGCGGAGGCGTCCAATGACTTCTCCTCCTGCTCAAACCGGGCGATGCCCACATCCCGCAGCGCTTCCATCACCATCGGATCATTAACCCCCGCCTGCTGGAGGTAGCGGTTGAGATACTCCGTCGTTTTGTCGAAGTTCTTTCGCTTGAGGTAGAGGTCGGCGAGGTCACGGATCAGCTTGAGGTTGTCGGGTTCCTTCGCCAGTCGGGACTCGTATTCGGCAATCAGTCCGGCCACGACGTCCTCGTCCTTGACCAGTCGGGTGGACTGCTCCAGTGAAACCGCCTCGGCCTTGTCCTTGAGGGCGTCGCGATAGCTGCCCTCGCCGCCTTCCAGCTTCTCGTAACCGCCCTCATGCAGGGTGCGCGTCGCCAGGATGTTTTTGAGCCGCTCATTGACCTCGCCATCCCGCGGATCCGCCCGGAGCAGATCCCGGTAGATCTTCTCCGCGCGATTGCGCTGTCCCAACTGCCCGGCGGCATCGGCCAGTTTGATGGCCAGTTTGCGGTCGCTGGGACGGCTCTTGAAGGCCACCTCCAGGGAAAGCAGCGCCGTCTTGGGCAGGGCCGCCGCCATGGCCGCATCCGCGAGCAGGTCATGGGCGGCGATGTTGTTGGGATCGTCGTTCAGGGCCTCCTCGGCGATGAGAATGGCGTCCAGCGGATTCGTGCGCAGCGCCACCTGTCCGCGGGTCAGGGAACTGGCCGAACCGACAAACTTGTGGAAGATGCTGCGCTTCCCGGTGGAGCGTTGATGCTGCGTCACCCGCAACGCCTCGCGCGCCTCGTAAAACCCGGGCTCCGTCCGCAGCGCCTGCATCAGCAGCGTGACGGCATAGTCGAAATTCTTCTTCTGCATGGCAGCGATCCCCTTGTCGTGCAACTCGCGGGTGGCGAAGGGAACCTGGCTCATGGGCTTCTCTGGCATGGATCCATCGTACGGGTTTGCCCAGGCCTTGCCAACCTTGAAGTGTTTACATTTGGCAACATAATTTTCTGACGCCGGGTCGTTGCCGGATTTTGACTTGGGCGGTGGGGTGACCATGCTTTGGCCATGACCGATTTTTGCACCGGCAGCAGGACCGTGGTTGGGGCGGTGCTGACGCTGTCGCTGTGGCTGTCCACCGCTGGACAGTCCGCTCGGGCGGTGGAGGGGGTGGAGTGTCAGGGATTGGCCAATGCGTCGGCGGCCGTGCGGGTGGGGGCGAACCGCATTCTCGTCGGTGCGGATGAGAACAACGCGCTGCTTTTATACGACGCCACCACCGGCGGCGCGCCGCTCAAGGTGTTCCCGACCTTGCAGTGGCTGGGCCTGCCGCCTGGGGGAGGGGAGGCGGATCTGGAGGGCGCGGCCCGGGTGGGGGACGTGCTGTATTGGATTGGTTCCCATGCCCGGAACAAGAATGGGAAGCGGCGTCCGGAGCGGCAGCGGCTGATGGGACTGCGGGTTTCGCAGGAGGAGGGGGACGTCCAGTTGACGCCGGTCGCCGGCCCCGTCTCCACGCTGCTGGAACAGTTGACCGCCGATCCGGGTCTCCGGCCGTTTGATCTCGCCGCCGCCGCGGAATTGCCGCCCGAGGCTCCCGGAGGACTCAACATCGAAGGGCTCGCCGCCACCGCCGAGGGCGGGCTCTGGATTGGGTTTCGCAGTCCGGTGCCCGACGCCCACGCGCTGCTGGTGCCGCTGCTGAATCCGGTCGAGGTTCTCAACCAAAAGCCGGCGCGCTGGGGGGATCCGGCGCGTGTGGACCTCGGTGGCAAGGGGATCCGGGATCTGGTCTGGACCGGTCGCGAGTACTTCATTCTTGCCGGGAGTCCGGACGACGGGGGCCGGACAAAACTCATGCGCTGGGGGGGCGCAGGGCAGGCAGCCGTGCCGATCAAGGTTCCCGGCTTGAAGGATCTCAATCCGGAAGCCTTGGTCGTTTTCGGGACCCCGGATAAGCCGAGACTCCTGATCCTGAGCGACGATGGAAATCGGAAGTCCAACGAGACGCGGGATCTCTCGCAGCGGACCTTTCGGATGTTGTGGGTGAGTTTGGATGGGGGCTGATTTTCGAGTCCCCGGGTGTATTGGAAATGAATCAGCGGGATTTCGGTCTCTGTCTCAGAATCCCTGCCCGCAGAGCCGGAGATTGACGCGTGGGGCAACACTGGGTTTTCTCGGTCGCGTTCCCACGAATGCATTTCCACACCCGACGTTCCCTCGGCCTGATCGTTCCCCTGGGACTGGCCGTCGCGCTTCAGGCGCAGTCGCCGTCCGCCACCGAGGTGGAGGGAATCCGGCGCGAGATCGATCAACTGCGACGGGATTATGAGCGGCGCATGGAGCAACTGGAGCAGCAGTTGAAGCGACTGGAGCAGGCGGCTTCGCTCCCTCCGTCATCTGCGCCCGTAGTTGAGCCAGCACCCGCGGTGGCGGTGATCACTCCGGCCGCGTTTGCCGCCACCAATGCGGCCGCTGCCCGCGCGGCGGCGGACTCCCGGGAACTTTCGGATGCCCTCAAGGTCAACGAGTACGTCAATTCCGAGTTTCAACTGGATCAGCAGACGCGCCAGTGGTCCATCGTGGG
>JBDKKE010000004.1:0-5925 GCA_039796255.1 Verrucomicrobiota bacterium
TGGTGAAACCCAGCGCTCTTGCAGCGGTAAACCACGTTGTTCTCCAGGACGATCCCGGTGCTCCCCTCATCGGTGTACAGCCCCCATCCTCCGTAGCCATGACTTGAGATGTCGCGGAACACGTTGTTGCGAATCACCGTGCCGGGTTGGGGGCCCAGGGTGTAGATGCCTCCCATGTCGCTCAGGCGGTCCTGGCCGACCCGTTCCACCAGATTGAACTCAATGAGGTTCGCCCGGCACGGGGTCTCCTCGTAACCCCAGTTCCAGCCGACGGAGATTCCGGTGTAGTAGAGATCGGACAGATGATTGTGGGCGATGCGGTTGGTGCCGCTGTGGAAAATGAGGATTCCGACGGCGGGGGCGAAGATCCGTCCGAGGCTGGTGATCTCATTGTCCGTGATCTGGTGCGAGTTGTTGGCGTCAAATTCAGACGGGTGAGAATTGCCCGGTTCGCCAATCCGGACGCCTCCCGCGCCGATGCTGCGGATCGTGTTGCCCACGATGCGCCACTGACGGGCACCACGGCCGAGTTCGATGGCGTAGCCACCCAGATTCTCAAGTCGGCAGTCCTCAATGCTCCCGGCGAGGGAGCCCTCAATCCGCAGGGTTCCAGGGACCGCCACCGCGGCCTGCGGTGAAATCAGTCCCTGATCGGGCATGGTGTAGTCCGCCTCCGCGAAGGTCAGTCCTTCAAAGTGGATTCCGGTGACCGGACGCGGCTTCCCCTCGCCGCCCTGGATTCGGAGCAGTTCCGTGAGACGGGGAGCCACGACTTCAGCGACATTGGGGTCAAGACCGGGTGGCGCCCAATAGTCCAGGCGGCCGGATTTGCGGTCCAGATACCATTCGCCAGGGACGTCGAGCGCGTCGGGGACGTTCTCCACCCAGTACCGGGCATCCGGTTCATCCATCCAGTAGGGCCGTGGTCCGCCGGTGAGGAGGGCGACGTCGCTGGCGGAATCCACCCCGGGGATCACGCCGACCAGCGGTACCTGGAGGTCGGTCCACTTCATCAGCACGATCAAACGGGCATCCCGGAGGCCCGCCCATTCCGGATGCACATCGCCTCTTCGGAAGGGAAGGGCGATGGGGGTGTTGGTCCCCAGGCGACCCGTGGCCTGGAAGAATCCGGCATTCGGCGTCCGCGCCCGCTGGGCCCGTTCTCCCGCAACGAACAGTTGGTGGAAGTACCATTGACCATGGCTGACTTCGGGGAGGAACACCGTCCACAGCGCGGGATTGGTTGCCGAGGGGCGCCATCCGCGGATGCGCGTGCCTCCCGAAAGCACGGGGCGCTGCCCGGGAAGGGCCTTCAGGGTGAGGCCAGAATCGCCGGGGTCGAACGCCAGCGGTTGCGAGAGTTCATAGCGTCCGCCGGCCAGCTCAAGGGTGACCGGCCGGCCCGCCCCGGTCTGGCGGCGCGCCGCGGTGAGGGCACTCCGCAGTGGACGGTCCGATCCGTCGGCGTCGGGGGTCACCCGAATGCTCTCCGCGAACGCCTCCGCGCCTGCGAAAACCACGCAATAGGCGGTCATCCTCCGAACCCACTGGGGAATTGTCATGAGAGGTGGACGCTACTCAGCTCCGGCCGCTTCAACCATGATTCCCGGCGGGCGCGGTTGGCTGTCCTCTTCACGGCTTTCACCAACTACTAAAAACTTAGTTGACGACGCCAGGGGTCCCTTTTAATCGTCAGAAACTAATTCGTTAGTTCCGAGTTTTATCCCTACGACACCCATGCCACGCAAGAAATCAAAGACGCTGACGGATGCCGAGCACCGCATCATGGAGGTTATCTGGAAAAAGGGTTCTGCCACGGTCGGCGAGGTGGCGGAGGCTTTGTCCGGAAAGGATGGTTCCGCCTATACCACCTTGCTGACGATGATGGGCATTCTGCGGGCGAAGGGATATCTGGAATGCCGGAAGGACGGTCGGGTGCAGGTCTTCACTCCCAAGGTGGAACGGGAGGCGGCAGCCCGGAAGGCGGTGAGCGTGCTGCTGAAGAAGTTCTTCGCCGGATCTCCCGGCGAGTTGGTGATGAGCTTCCTGCGGGACGAGCAGTTGAGCGTGGAGGAGTTGCAGGAACTTCAGCGCAAGATTCAGGAGACCCCGGAGGACAAATCATGAGTTCCCTTTCCCTATCCCATCGTGTCCTTGAAGCCCTGCTGAATGGCGGGGCCCAGGGGATGGTATTGACCGTGCTGGTGGGGCTGACACTGCGCTGTCTCCCGCGCATCAATGCCGCCACCCGGCACGCAGTGTGGTTCGTGTGCCTCCTGCTGGTGGCGGCGCTGCCGGTGCTGCAGTTCGCGGCCGGGAGGCCAGCGCCGGATGTGGTTACTTCGGACACCGAGGGTCGTGAGCCCAATGATCCGCTGCGGGAATGGCGGGAGTTTCCCAGCGGACTGGAGGTCATTGCGGTGCCCACGTCCAACCCCGTGATCGATGCGCCTTCCCCGGGGTTCGAACTTCACGCCGAGGTTCCCGAGCCGTCGTTCACGGACGCCCGCGCCGGCAGGATCGCGCAGTCATTGGAGGCGGAGGAGTTCACGGGAGCAGCAACGCCGGAGAGACGATCCCGGGTGAGCCTGCGTTGGGCGGAGTTGCGCGCCGCTGCACGAAACTGGATCCCGGAGCGTTGGAGTCTGGGACTGCCGGAAGGGGTGACGACGGCACTGGTGTTGGGGTGGCTTGCGGTGGCCGTCTGCCGATTGGGATCGCTGTCCGGAGAGTGTTTTCGGCTGCGGAAACTCAAGGTGAACTCGATTCCCGCCGAACCCGGGGCCAGAGCGCTGTTCTCCAGGGTCGCCGCTGAAATGGGAGTGACGCGAAGGGTGGAACTGCGGAGTGCGCCGGAGGATCTCGTGCCGATGGTCGCCGGTTTTCGTCACCCCGTGGTGCTTCTTCCGCGGGGCTTCCTGGAGACGAATCCGGGGGAACAGGGGATCCAGGTTTTGCGCCACGAATTGGCCCACGTGAATCGGAGGGACGATTGGACGAACCTGATCCAGCAGGCGATCCGCGCCGTGCTGTTCTTCCACCCCGCGGTGCGTTGGATCGGCGGGCGCCTCTCGCTGGACCGCGAGATCGCCTGCGACGACCACGTGCTCAACGGCGCGTGCCAGGCGCGGACCTACGCCCTGCTGCTGACCCATTTTGCCGGACGCCACCGGAGTCGCGATCTCATCGCCGCGCCGGCCGTCTGGAGCAGAAAGACACAACTGAAGGAGAGAATTGCCATGATACTGGACTCAAAGCGGAATGCATCCCCGCAGATGGCGGGGAAATTGGCCGGATTGCTGGCGCTGTTCGCAGCGGTCGTCACCGGAATCGTACTCCAGGCCTCCCCACGGCTGGTGCTTGAATCAGAGACACCGGTTGTGGAGGTGTCCGCAGAAACATCGACGGAAGTTTTCCTGATCGCCGATGCCGACTCATCGCCACCGACCGCGACAGTGATTCACCCGAGTAAAACGGTGATTCTGGCGGTAGATTCGACGGAGGATCCCACAGAGCCGCGACAGAAGCCGTCAGCCTTGCCGACACCGGCTCCGGCTCCAGAGGCGCCGTCACTCCCGCCGACTCCGCCGATTCCGGCGCGTCCGACCAGGGACGTCACCCTTCATCGATTCTCGGGCGAATCCGGCGAAGGCGAGACTCGGACCGTGAATGGCGACGACGTCGGCCACAGCAGCAGTCGGAGCAGGGGATCCTCCCTGGAACAGCGGCTGGATCGACTGGAAGAACTGATGGAGAAGCTGGTTGCGGAAGGCCGTGGGAATTCCTACTTCAAGCCAGGATCCTCCGATTTGAGGTTCGAGGACGAAAATAAGGTGCCGTCGAAACTGGCGAACAAACCGGGTCGCGAGGCCCGGGAGTATCCCGATCCCAACAGTCTGGCAAAGACTCGGGAGATGGCGCAGCGGGATGCCGAGAGGGCCGTCCGGGATATGGAGCGAACCCTGGCGCAGACGCGTAGTCTTCAGGAGCGGGCGGCCAAGGAACAGACGGAATCTCTCAATCGTCCGGGAGTGGACGGACGCCAGCAATTGAAAGTCCAGCGCCAGGCTCTCGAATCGGCCCGGCGGTCTTTGGAGCGGGAACTGGAAGCCGTCGAGAAGCGGCTGGAGCGCTTGGAGGAGGACCAGGAGAAGGTTGAGGAGCGCGTCAAGAAGGAGGCCAAGGAGCCGAAGGAGAAGAAGCGGAAGCAGCCGACCGGCGAGGAGTCCGGTGCGACCAGCTCTGCGGATCCGTTGATCAAGAATTAGTCCCCGCAGCGGTGGCAACGCGGGGAATCCCCGCACGACGGTACAGTGCCGTCCTGCGAGGGATCCCCCGCGCCGGGGTTCGCAGCCACACGGAAGTCCCTCCAGCGACACCCATTGGACCAAGCCTGACCGGAGAAGCGCCTACTGGACGAGATTGCCGAGCACCTGCGCAGCCAGTTGGACGGCGGGGAGAAAAATCGGTTATCAATCAATTCAGGGAGGAACTCAGCCACCTCAAGGGGTTTCTTGCGGTGGAACCATCGGAGACCAACCAGTGGTATTGAGTTTGAATCCCCGGTGGACGCATGCCGGGTGAATGTCCGAATCCATTTTTTGCGGGCAGCAGGGACGGTGGACCTGTCGGCGAAGTGCGCATCGAGTTCGAGGGGCGGATCTACGCCACCCCGTTCGAGCTGACCGCTCCTCGCGGGAATCAGGGACGTGAGGGTCGCAGTCAAACACCGTACTGGTTTGATATCGATGTCCCCTCGATTCTCAGACTGCGCGATCCTCGTCGTGCCGCCGCCGACTAGCGTTGGAGCGCACCGGCGGATTCGGGGCAGGGGAAATCCCGATTCCGCTTTGCACCGCGGACTCCTCCCGGGTACTTGTGGTCCGCGGAAGGAAATCGGGTCCCGCCCACCGTGGACCTCTCCCTCCGTATTCCCCACCTGCAAATCATAATCCCTGCAATGATATCCTGTTCAAAAACTCAATGGCGGCGCCTCCTTTGGAGCGGATGCGCTGCCGCGTTGATTGGATGTTCCACCCCCCTCACTGCGGCCACCATCGGACTCAATTTTTCCGATGACTGGGGCAGCGGTGGCGGCGCCGATGTTACGGAGGATGCCTTTGGCGTACCGGTCGCCCGATGGTTCAACCTCCCACGCATTCCCAATTCCGGGAGTGGCTCTGGCGTTTCCTCCAACGCGGTCGTCCCGCTGCCCGAAGGCGGATTCCTGCAGGTGGAATGGTCCTGCATCAACACTTACAGCCTGGGGGCAGATGTTCCGTCGGGTCCGGGCGAGGATCAGGTCATCTATGGTTACCTTGACGATACCGGCACGGGATATCGTGTCCGCGTGAGTGGTCTCCGGGACACCGTATCCAGTTACACTGTGACCCTGATCGCCTCCACGGACGGTGGTGAAGGCTTTACCGACGCCTTTGTCGCCTATGGCAGTGATACCAATATCGTAAGCTACACGGAGATTCTGACGCTGAGTTATGCTGCGGGCGCGTACAGCACCAGCAGCGCCAGCAGTGCGATTCCAACTCAGACTACCAACAACAGCGTGGTGATCACGGGCAGCCCCCGGGAAGGCAGTCTGCGATCCACGCTGGCGGGGATTCTGATCAATTACACCCCGGGTGGGCAGAATCCCCCGGTGGTCGAGATCGAACCCGAGCCCCCTGCCGGCCCCGTATTTGCCGGCTCACCCTTCACACTCGGCGCCCTGGTATCCGGTTCGCCCACCCTGAGCTATCAGTGGCGCCTGGGCGGTGAGCCGATTCCCAACGCCACTGGCCCCACTTATTCTAGTTCGCCTTCAAGTTGAGATTAATTATCCAAGGCCATGCGGCAATACTTCGGAGTCGAACGGTATCGGCAGCAAGTCTGGGTAGCCCGCCTTCGAGTTGGCGAACGACGCCGGAC
>JBDKKE010000005.1:0-6528 GCA_039796255.1 Verrucomicrobiota bacterium
CCCCCAAGCCCCCCGCCGCGGTTGCCGGATCGTCCACCGACTGCGGGAGCCGCGCCCCCGCCCCCACCACTGACGACACTGCTCAGGGTCTGATACAGGTCCTCCACCTTGCCAAACTTCACCGGGAAGACCTCAAACTGGTACTCCTGTTCGACCTCGATATCGACCCGCTTCAAAACCTCCAGCATCCGCTTCACGTTGATGGCGTAATCCCGGAGGATGAGAGTCTTGGTCGTTTCCAAGGCCACGATTCCGTTCTGGTTTTTCGCAAACTGCTTCAGCGTCTCGGCCGCCTCCTGCACCGGAATGTGCTCCACCTTGATGACGTGGGTCACGAACTGGCTCGCCTCGGAATAGTCCTCGACCTTCTTGTTCGCGAAGGCGGCGCCCTCCTGCATGGCCTGGGCGGTGGGAACCGCCAGGACCGCCTTCTCCCCCGTGGGAATCATGGTGATGCCATTGAGGGCGAGAATGGTGTCATACATCTGCAAACGCTCGTCGGGTGTGAGCGGCGACGATGGCTTGAAGTTGACCTGGGACTGGGTCGGCAGGTTGGCCGCCCGAAGCACCGTCCGGCGCGAGATGGTGGCGTATTCGTCCAGGAACTGCTCCAACGGCATGTTCTTGAAATTGATGACGTCCGTGGAATCCGAGTCGTCAGCCGACAGACCAGTCCCCGGGGCGGCACCCAGCCTGTTCATTGCGCTGTTCGCATTGGTAGGTGCCGGGACAACCCCGCCGATGGGCGGGAGATTGGGGCCGATCGGACGCCCTCCACCCGGACGTGGAAGGGTGAAACGCGGAGCGTTGGTGGGGGCTCCCGGGGTGGCAAGACCACGGGACGGCGACGGCAGGGTGGAGGGAATGGGAGCCGTCGCGGGAGAAGGGACGGTCGCGCTGGGAAGCGCCTGGGAACTGGGCGGAATGGGCACCGGAGGCAGGGGAATCCGCGGCTGTCCGGGATTATTGGTGGGAATGGGCACTGCGGCGGCCTCGGTGAGCGCCTGGGCATTGGCCTCCTGGGCCTGGATCTCCGCCGAATCCACCACAATGTGCTCCACCACCGGCACGTCGTTCACCGTGGACGGTTCCGGTGGGATGGTGTCCTGGGCCGCAGCCGGGAGGGCCGCGACGGACACAGCGAGGAGAAGGGACGCGAGATTCTTCACGGCGGTCTATTTTTTGGATGGAAGGGCGGCGGCGTTGGTCGGCGACGGTCCCTTGGGTTGAACGGCGCCCGGGCGGGAAGGTTTCGCGGGCGTGGGCGCCGGCTTGGACTTCTTTTGAAAACTGGCGACGATGGTCAGGGTCGTCTGCAGCCGGGTCTGACTCTGGTCCAGACGCAGCCGGGAGATATCCTTCACCCGGATCAGGGAGTCCCCGACGCCCAAAGCATGCAGGAAATTGATTAACTCGGGCTCCCCGGCGAACACTTCAACACTCATCTGCTGCTCATCGAAAAAGGCATTGGTCACCACTCCCCCACGGGCGGCGACGGCAATGGGCCGGATATTCCCCACGGTCACCCCGAACTCGGCCGCCTTGGACTGGATGGTGGCCTGAAGGCGGTTGGCCTGCTCTTCCTGCAGCACCTCCGCACCCGCCTGCTGCAGATTCTTAAGCTGCGTTTCGTAGGAGGCCTTTTTCCCAATTTCAGCCAGATACTTGGACTGGTTCACCGTCATCTTCTCCATGTCCGCGGCGATCCCCTTCCATTCGGCGAAATAGGGCCAGACCAACCAGTAGTTGATCACCGCGGTCAGGATGACCATTCCAACCAACAGCCAGCGACGCTCATGCGGCTGCAGGTTCAGCTTGTCCAGCCAGCGCATCATGGCGTTTCGCTCCTTCGCAGCTCCGCGTCAAAGCTCCAGTCGGTGGCAGGCGCTCCGGGTTTGGTGGTGAACTGGGCCGCCTTGACGTTGGCAAACAGCGGCTGGCCGGCCACCTGGGACTTCTTCAATTCAGAGTTGAACTTGGTGATGTCCGCCGTGGCATCCGGCGAAACGGTCCCGCGCAGGGACAGCGTGCGGCCCTTCTGGAAATCGAGCTGCTGCAGCGTGGCCGAAGGGGGCAGGAGTTCCACTGCCGAGCGCCAGGCATCGAGCGCCGCAAAGCGCAGCGCGACCTGCTCCTGCAGAACACCCACCTGGGCCTTCAACTGAAGGCTGTTGGTATAGCTCAGACCCATGGACCCGACGGTCGAACGCAGCTCGTCACGCTGATACTTGCGCACGTTCAGGGTGATCAGGAAGAGGAATAGAAACACCACATAGGCGACGCCAATCGCCCCCAGACCGCGCAGCCACAGCCGGTCCACCGACTTCTCCCGCTGCAGGGAGGTCCAATCCTCCGGCACCAGTGAGGCCGGGGGGGGCGTGAGGTAGGTGACTGCGCTGGAGAGCGCCAGTACGGGAATGGACGCCGGCACTTGCCGCACGACGGGCTGTCCCGACCACGCGGAAAGAGCCGGCTCCAGTTCGGACACCAGCGCCTCGTCGGCCGAGACGTGAACCGGGGGAACCCCGTTAGCCCACCCCTCCATCTCGCCGGCCCAGGCGGTCTGCCCGAGTTGACTGACCAGGGCCGGACCGGCGCCCTGCCCCGTGCCCACTGCCAGCAGGCTCACATCGCGCCAAATCCCACCAATGAACCACCCCGAGAGGCAGTGTCGTTGATCCCCCGTCGTCTCGAACAGCAGCCAGAGGCCATCGCCCGTCGGCTGCAGTGATTTCCAGGCGCGGACCAGGGGCAGGTCGAGCTGCTGGACGACAAATCCGTCCTCCGACTGCCGGTTCAGAAACTCCTCCACGGCATTGCGCGACGCGACAATCACCAAGGCCGTTTGCTGGCGGCCGTCCGGATGCGTCACCCCAAACGCCGTCCAGGTGATCTGATTCAGCGGCAGCGGAGAAATGCGGTCCAACTGGAACTCCACCAGCGCCTGCAACTCGGCCGGGTCGCCGGAGGGCAATTGAACGGCGCGCACGAACACTCCCTCGGTGGGCATCCAGGCCACACGCAGGCAGGGCTGGAACAGGGCCTGCCAGTCGCGGGTCCGCAGCCGTTTGGGCAGCGGTTTGCCGGGATCGATCTGGAGGTCGCCGGTGGGCTTGGCCCGGTTTTTGGCGATGTCGAACTGCCAGAGGCGCCGTCCGGTCGGCGACGCCGCCAGCACCACGCACGACTGAAAACGGGACGTGGCCTCCTTCACGGGCGAGACCCCTTTCCGTCGCTCAGAAGGCTGCGGACATGCTCCTCGGTCTGGGTCACTCGCAGCACCTCCTCCAGGGTGGTGACCCCGGCCTTGACCTTGCGCCAGCCGTCCTCACGCAGGGTGCGCATGCCCAGATTCTTCGCCAGATGGGCGATGTCCGACGAGGGCGCCCGATTCATGACCAGGGGCCGGATGGCCTCGCCCACTACCAGCAATTCATGGATGCCGGTGCGCCCCTGATAGCCGAGTTGACGGCATTCCTCGCAGCCGATTCCCTTAAGAAAGGTGGTGGAGGCAATCTCATGCTCAGGAAAGCCGATCCGAACCAGGTAATCGTAGTCCACCTTCTGCGGAACCTTGCAGTGCGGACAGATGGTGCGGACCAACCGCTGGGCCATGACCGCCTCCACCGACGACGCCACCAGGAAGGGCTCAATGCCCATGTCGATCAGGCGGGTGAACGCGCTGGGGGCGTCATTGGTGTGCAGTGTGCTGAACACCAAATGTCCGGTGAGCGATGCCCGGATGGCAATCTCCGCCGTTTCGAGATCGCGCACCTCACCCACCATGATCACGTTGGGATCCTGACGTAGGATGTGGCGCAAACCGACGGCGAAGGTCAGCCCAATCTCACTGCGCACCGGGATCTGATTGATTCCCTTCAACTCGTACTCCACCGGTTCCTCGATGGTGATGATGCGTTTGGTGACGGAATTGATGGTCGAAAGAAAGGCGTAGAGCGTGGTGGATTTACCCGATCCGGTCGGCCCGGTGACCAGAAAGATCCCGTGCGGCTTCACGATGATGTCGCGAATGGCGGCATCCTCGTCCGGAGCGAATCCCAGCTTCTCCAATCCGAAGAAAATTTTCCCGCGGGTCAACAAGCGGAGAGACACCGACTCTCCCCAGACCGTCGGTACTGTCGAGACCCGGATGTCGATCTCCTCCCCCTTGATCTTGACGTTGATGCGGCCGTCCTGTGGCAGCCTCTTTTCGGCGATGTTCATTCCTGCCATCACCTTGATGCGGGAAATGAGCGCGGCCTGGTAACGCTTGATCTGCGGGGGAAGCGGAGTCTGATGGAGGATGCCATCAATGCGGTAGCGGATCCGCAACTCGTCCTCGGACGGCTCAAAATGGATGTCCGTGGCGCGCTCCTTGAAGGCCTCCCAAACCACCTGATTGACGAACTTGATGACACTGGCGTCCTGGTCGTCACCCGTGATTTCACGGTCATCGCCCACGACCAGTTCCATCGGGTCATCCTCCGACATCTCGTCGAGGGTCTCGGCACCGACGCCGTAGTACTTCTTGAGCGCCTTTTCGATGTCAGCCCGGGTCGCGAGGCAGAACTGCACCGGCCCGCGGGCATCGAACTGAACCGACGCCTGCATGGCCGGATCGAAGGGATTGTGCGTGGCAACCTGGAGCAGGTCGTTCTCGTGCTGAACGGGAATTACCGAGAACTGGAAGGCCACCTTGGTGGACACCTTCTTGCGGATCTCGGGCTCAATGGTGCGCTTGCCGAGTTCGACAAAGGGCCAGTCCAGGGCCTGACCCAGCCGCTGAAGGAACTGCTCCTCGGAAATGCCCGCCTCGCGGGCAAAGAAACCCAGTTGCGTCTCGGTCCCTCCGCCCTCGACCGCCGAGCGCCAAGCCGCCGTCCAGTCCCGGAACTGAGCCGGGGTCGTCAGCCCTGCCCGCTCAAGAATTCCCTGAAGTGACCGGTATGCCATGCAATTTGCTCTATGCGGCAGGTTCAACGGCTGCCATCCGGAAAAGTTGCGAGGCGAGTAAACGGGGAAGTCGGACAGGGGACAAGCGGGGACCTTGGGCGTGCGATAGAAATAGGAGCCTACCTATCGCCAGAGTGTCGCCACGGGGAGGCTCGGAATTCCGCCCATCTCCCCCAAATCCTGTTCAAGGACTTCCCCTTCTGCTCTGCTGCGAGTCCGTGGCCGCTGCCCCACCGGCTCCACTTCCTGTCCATGGCCATCCCCCCGCTCCGCTCCAACCGCAATGACCGCGCCGCCACGCCCGGTTTCACCCTCATCGAGTTGCTGGTGGTGATCGCCATCATCGCGATTTTGGCCGGAATGCTCCTGCCCGCGCTCGCCAAGGCACGCGACAAGAGCCGGTCGGCTGTCTGCCAGAGCAACGTGCGCCAGTTGATCATGGCGGCCACGATGTACGACGACGACTACAAGGTGTTCCCCATCGGCTGGCCGGGGTCGATTCCACCCGGACGCGACGGCATTCCACCCATCTGGTACCGGCAACTCCAGCCGTATCTGGGCAAGAAGGCCAACATCGCCGGCGGCGGGATCTTCATCTGCCCCGCCAGTGTCCAGAAAGCCCAGCCCGACGAGCGACTGGGCGCCGCCCTGCGCGCCGGTGGGTTCTGGGGATACCTCTCCTATGCCCAGAACGCCTACGTGAACAATGGCGTCAATACCATCGGCTCACGGCAACTGCAGGACCCGGTCAACACGATCCTCTACGCCGACACCGATGGTTGGGACGCCTGCCTTTACGCGGACCGGGAGGGGTCGGCCAACGTCTGCTACCGCCACAGTGGCGGCAATGAACGCAGCACCGAGACGCAGCGGGCCACCAGCGGTGCCAAACGCGGAAAGTTCCGGGCCAACGCCGCCTTTGCCGATCAGCACGTCGAGTCCCGTCGGGACGCCCCCAAGCGCCTCTTCACGCTGGAGCGCGACTGACGGCGCCCCTCCGGGAAACGCGACGCTTGCCCCCGCGTCTGTTTGCCCGGACAAACGGGGCTGGCATGAAGCGATTTATCTGGATGGGAACCCTGCTGGCCAGCGCGCTCCTCGCCTCCGTTCCCCTCGGCTGCACCTCCCGCCCTTCCGTGAAGTCCAACCGCCTCCCCTACCCCGTCACAGCGACCACCAACACCATTGACGCCTACCACGGCACCAACGTGCCTGATCCCTACCGCTGGCTGGAGGATGAGAATGGGGAAGGCACCCGCCAATGGATCGAGGCGGAGAATGCAGTCACCTTCGGCTATCTGGAGTCCCTCCCGGAGCGTGAGCCCCTGCGCCGACGCCTCACAGAGCTTTACCAGTACGACCGGTACGGCGTGCCTCGCCAGTATCGCGGAAAGTTCTTCCATCCGTATTTCTATACCCGCAACCGCGGACTGGAGAACCAGACCGTCCTCCTAGTCTCGCGCACGCTCGATGGCGAGCCCTCGGTTCTGCTGGACCCCAATCGCCTGAGCGCCGATGGCACCATCGCCCTGAAGAGCTACTCACCCAATGACGACGGCACCAAGGTGGTCTGCG
>JBDKKE010000006.1:0-20916 GCA_039796255.1 Verrucomicrobiota bacterium
GTGGCACTGCTCAATTACGGGCAGGCGTTGCTGTTGTCATCCGACCGACTGCCACGCCAGGCATGGGAGGCATTGCACCGGTCCGCTCAATTGGACCATTCCAACCTCCCGGCGCAGTTCGGCGAAATCGAGGCCCTTCTGCAGGGGGAACAGGTGGAGACTGCCGTTCGGATGCTGGAAAAGGTCAGGAAAGAGCATCCCGCGAGCACCCTCACCCGGGAGGATCTGATCGCCCTGGCGCGACTCGACATCTACACCGCACTCGTTCGCAAGGATCTGGTGACGGTCGAGAAAAGGATCGAAGGGATGCGCGGCCAGTTCGGAAATGACACCTCCCTACTGGACCTGTTGTCCGCACTTTACATGAGCCAGGGACGCCTGGATGAGGCGGTGCCCCTGCTGGAGCAATGGCGAAAGCTGCGTATCGACGACCCGACCGCCACCCTCCGCCTTTCCACGATCATGATCGGACGCAGCCAGCACGAACAGGCTTTGCGGGTGCTCGATCAGTTCCTGGCGCAAAAGGCGGACAATGCTCCGGCCCGGATCAATCGCGCCATCTGCCTGTTGAAGATGGGTCGTCTGGAGGATTCCCGTCGGGAATACCAGGCACTGGCTGTGAAGCTGCCCAAGCTGGCTTTGCTGCAGTTTGGACTGGCAACCGTCGCCCTGGGCCAGAAGAACACCAACGACGCCCTCAAACATTTTGGGAACTACCTCAAGACCGCCGAGACCAACACCACCGAGTATGCGGACGTGGTGAAGCGGGTGGCGGAATTGCAGGGCACCCGTTGACGGAGAGCGGACCATCCGCCGGGGTTCCGGGCCACGTCATGCGCGTCACGCACGTCATCACCCGTCTCATCGTCGGCGGCGCGCAGGAGAACACGCTGGACTCGGTCCTCGGACTGCGACGGAAACCGGATCTGGAGGTGGACCTGATTTCCGGGCCGACGTCCGGCAGCGAAGGCTCCCTGGAAGATGTGGCCCGCCGGGAAAACTGCCTGACGGTGGTGCCCACCCTGATCCGGGCCGTCCGCCCAATCTCCGATGTCCTGGCCTACCGTCACCTGACACGAATCTTCCGGGAGCGGAAGCCGGATCTGGTTCACACCCACAGTGGCAAGGCGGGAATCCTCGGGCGACTCGCCGCCCGCAAGGCCGGCGTGCCCCTGATCATTCACGGAATTCATGGCCCCAGCTTTGGTTCATTTCAGGGGCCGGTCGCCAACGCGCTCTTCACTGCTGCTGAACGTCGTGCCGGCCGGGTGACCGATCATTTCGTGACCGTGGCGGAGGCCATGGCTCACCAATATCTGGCGGCGGGGATTGGACGCCCGGAGCAGTACACGCGCATCTTCAGCGGATTCAATCTGCGACCGTTCTTGGACGCGAAACGGGATCCGGAACTAGCCGCGCGCCTGGGGCTGCGTCCGGACGACTTTGTGGTCGGCAAGATTGCCCGTCTCTTTGAGCTGAAGGGACACGACGACCTGTTCGCCGCCGCGCCGGAACTCATCCGCCGGATTCCACGCATCCGCTTTCTCCTGGTGGGGGACGGCCCGTGGCGCGGTCGCTTTGAATCGATGGCGGCAACACCAGACCTGCGAGGGCATTTCGTGTTCACCGGACTGGTTCCACCCGCGGCCATTCCTTCCCTGGTGGCGCAGATGGACTGTCTGGCCCACCTGAGCCGTCGTGAGGGACTCCCCCGCGCGCTTCCCCAGGCACTGGCCGGGGGAAGACCGGTGGTTGCCTTCGACTGCGACGGCGCGGGCGAGGTATGCCGGGATGACCAGACTGGATTCCTTGTGGCTCCCGGGGACCAGGCGGGGCTGGTGGACCGCATCGCGCGTCTCGCGGCGAATCCGGATCTTCGCCGGCGACTGGGGGCCACCGGGCGCGAGTGGGTGTCCACGCGCTTCAGTGTGGAACGACTGGTGGACGATCAGCACGCCCTGTATCTCCGTCTTGCCGCAACCCACTCCGCCCGTGGCGGACCACGGCCACACCCCTCCACGTCGTGAACTTTCCCCTCAACGTCTATCTGCTGACTTTTGTGGGAGGCATGCTAGCCGCAGCGTCCGCAGTGCCGCTGTGGAGATCCTGGTGTCTCCGACGCGGGTTGGTGGACGACCCCGGCCACCGTAAGATCCACGGCACCCCCATCCCACTCGCCGGAGGCTTCGCCGTGTTCTCGGGCATGGCCCTGGTGATTCTCGCCGGCGTGGCGGCGGTTCAACTTCCGGGACTGGACCCCATTGCCGTGGACCGCCTTTCCTATGGACTCGGACGCCGTGCCTATGAACTCGGGGCGATCCTGTTCGGGGCTCTGGCGATGCTACTGCTGGGCGCGTGGGACGACCGGTATGAACTGAAGCCGTCCGCGAAGTTTGCCGGTCAGGCCGCCATCGCCCTGCTGGTGGCGGCGGCGGGAGTGCGCGTGACCCTGTTCGTCCCCAGTGTCCTGTTCAGTTATGCCATCACCATCCTCTGGATCCTGACCGTCACCAACGCTGTCAATTTCAATGACAACATGAACGGCCTTTGCGCTGGCTTGGGGATGATCGGCACGGGTTGGATGGCCTACCATGCCGCCGCCGAGGGACAGTACCTGGTCGCCCTGCTGGCCCTTTTGGCCGCCGGCACGCTGGCGGGCTACCTGCCCTACAATTTTCCCCGGGCTTCGGTATTTCTTGGCGATGCCGGAAGCCACCTGGTGGGGTTCCTCCTCGCCGTGCTGGCCATCCTTCCCCATTTCTATTCGGTCCGCCAGACGACCCCTAGCCGATGGGCGGTGCTCAGTCCGCTCCTCCTGCTTGCCATCCCCCTGGCTGACCTCGCCAGCGTGGTATGGATCCGCACCTGCGCCGGACGGCC
This sequence comes from Verrucomicrobiota bacterium, assembly GCA_039796255.1. GTDB lineage: Bacteria > Verrucomicrobiota > Verrucomicrobiia > Limisphaerales > UBA9464 > UBA9464. Next base: position 2,881 of record JBDKKE010000006.1, read on the forward strand.
ATTCTGGATCGGCGACACCAATCACTTCTCCCATCGCCTGGTCCGCGCCGGTCTCTCCCGCACCCAGGCGGTCGCCGTCCTCTGGGCTGCGGCGTTTGTGTCCGGGGCCATCACACTGTGGCTGTGAGCTGCCGTTGCTTGCCGTGATCCTGGGACCGCCCTAACGTCCGCGTCCCTTATGGAGAACGTCGTCATCATCGGTACTGGCTGTGCTGGCCTGACCGCCGCCATCTACACCGCCCGAGCCAACCTGCGTCCGCTGGTGCTTACCGGGGTGATGCCGGGCGGACTGCTGACCACGACCAGCATCGTCGAGAACTTCCCGGGATTCCCCGAGGGAGTGGACGGATACGAGCTGATGACCCGGATGCAGGCGCAGGCGGAGAAATTTGGCGCCCAGGTGAAGTTTGGCACCGTGGAGTCGGTGGACCTGTCTGCGAAACCGATCCGCCTCATGGTGGATGGGGAGGCGGTGGAGACCCAGACGCTGATCATCACCAGCGGCGCCGGGCACCGTCATCTGGATGTCCCGGGCGAGCACGAACTGGAGAAGAAGGGTGTCACTTATTGCGCCACCTGCGATGGAGCGTTGCCGATCTTCCGCAACCGGCCGCTGGTGGTGGTCGGCGGCGGTGATTCCGCCTGTGAGGAGGCCAACTACCTCACGCGCTTTAGCTCCGAGGTGTACCTCATCCATCGACGCGACACCCTGCGCGCCTCCCGAATCATGGCCGACCGGACGCTGGCCAATCCCAAGATCAAGCCGGTGTGGGACTCCGTGGTGACGGCAGTGGACGACGTGGCCTCCGGCAAGGTCACCGGGGTTCGGCTCAAGAATCTGAAGACCGGAGCGGAATCAAACCTCGCCTGCGCGGGTGTGTTCGTGGCCATCGGACACCTTCCCAATACACAATTGTTCCAGGGACAGCTCGCTCTGGATTCCGCCGGATATTTTGTCCTCGGCCGCGGAATGGCCACCAGCGTCCCGGGAGTCTTCGTTGCCGGGGACTGCGCCGATTCCGTCTATCGTCAGGCGGTCACCGCGGCCGGCATGGGGTGCGCGGCGGCCATTGAGGCCGAGCGCTATCTGGCCGGACTCTGCAGCTGAAGGCCCGGAAGTCGCCGCGACATGGAAACCCTCACGCCCACCGAACTGGCGCGGCGCCTCCGGGAGCCGCATCCCCCGCGCCTTCTGGACGTTCGGGAACCGGAGGAACATGCGTTCTGCGCGTTGCCGGATTCACGACTATTGCCGCTGGGGGAACTGGGAACACGCGCCGCGGAGCTGGCGGACTGGGAGGATCAGGAGATCGTCGTGTACTGCCACCACGGAATCCGCAGCGCCCGTGCGGTCGGAATGCTGCATCAGATGGGATTCACCCGCGTGTTCAATTTGAGCGGTGGCGTGGACCGCTGGACGGCGGAGGTGGATCCTGCATTTCCACGGTATTGAACCGGCAGCCGACCTATCCCAGCGACTCAATCAGCCGCCGCAATTCGTTCATTCGCGCCCGGGCCTCCCGTTTTCCGAGTCGGGGAAACTGTCCACCCACAGTGATCAGCTCGCGATTGCGGGTCAGCTTCACCTTGCCGTCTGTCACCTCCACTGCGCTCAGGTTGCGCATCGCCGCCAGCAACCGGATTTCGTGAACCCCCATGAGCAGTTCGACCGGGGGCGGCGGCGGGCCAAAACGGTCGCGCAGCTCCCGGCCCAGGGCCTGCAGATCCGCCGGCTGCGAGGCCTGCGCCAGTTTGCGGTAAATCTCCAGGCGCTCCGCCGGCTCCCGCAGATAATCGGCGGGAAGATAGGCTGGTGCCCGGGGCATGGGGGGAAGTAACGCCTCGGAGGACGACTTACGGGATCCCGAGTCCTCGGGAAAATACGTCATCACCCCCTCCCGCGGCACCTCGATTTCGATGCGCGGAGACACCCTGCCCTTGCGGTTCGCAGGCTCCGGCGACTTTCCACCTTCCTCACCCGGATTCATCGCCAGGAAATCGAGGCTCACCCGGACCTCCAGGCGCCGCGCCACGCTTTCACCCTTCAAGGCCGCGACACTTTGCTTCAGCAGCTGGCAGTAAAGGTCGAACCCCACCGCCGTGATGTGTCCGCTCTGTTGTGCGCCCAGGATGTTGCCCGCCCCGCGAATCTCCAGGTCACGCAGGGCGATCTTGAATCCGGACCCCAGCGCCGAGTACTGCTTGATGGCGCTCATCCGCTTGCGCGCCTCGGTCAGCAACTGCGCATGCCGGGGCAGCATCAGATAGCAGTAGGCCTGGTGCTTGTAGCGTCCCACCCGGCCGCGCAACTGGTACAGTTCGCTGAGCCCAAACCGGTCCGCCCGATCGATGATGATGGTGTTCGCGTTCGGGATATCGAGTCCGCTCTCAATGATGGTGGTGCTGACCAGCACATCGGCCTCTCCATTCACGAACTGAGTCATCACCCGCTCCAGATCGTCAGGATCCATCTGCCCGTGACCGATCAGCATTCGCGCCTCGGGAATCAGCGCGCGGAGTTTCAGTGCCACCTGCTCGATGGTCGCCACCCGGTTGTGGAGGAAGTACACTTGGCCCCCGCGATTAATCTCGCGCTGGATGGCGTCCCGGATCACCCGCTCGTCATAGTTCCCCACCACGGTCTCCACCGGCAGCCGGTCCTGCGGCGGTGTTTCCAGAGTGCTGAGATCGCGGGCTCCGGTGAGCGCCAGATACAGGGTCCGGGGAATCGGCGTCGCGCTCAACGTGAGCACATCCACGGTGGTGCGCAGATGCTTCAGGCGCTCTTTGTGCCGCACCCCAAACTTCTGCTCCTCGTCCACCACCACGAGACCCAGGTCCTTAAACTGCACATCTGCTGACACCATGCGGTGGGTCCCGATGAGAATGTCCGCCGCTCCGGCCGCCACCGCCTCCAGGGCGACCTTCTGCTGTCGGGGCGTGCGGAAGCGGGATAGCAGTTCAATCCGCACCGGATACCCGGCCATGCGCTCGCGGAAGTGATTGTAGTGCTGCTGCGCCAGCACGGTAGTGGGCACCAGGATTCCCACCTGCTTTCCGGACATCACCGCCTTGAACGCGGCCCGGATGGCCACCTCGGTCTTGCCGAATCCCACGTCACCACAGAGAAGCCGGTCCATGGGACGGGGCGACTCCAGGTCCTTCTTGGCGGCCTCGATGGCCTTCAACTGATCCGGAGTCTCCTCAAACTCGAAGGCCGCCTCGAACTCCCGCTGCCAGTGCGTATCCGGCGCGAGCGCGCATCCCAACTGCACGGACCGCGCCGCCTGCACCCGCAACAGGTCTCCAGCCAGGTCACGGACGGCATGCTCAGCCTGCTCCTTGGCGCGGATCCATCGCGTGCCGCCGAGCGTGCTCAGTTGAGGGCGGGCCTTCCCGGCGCCCACGTACTTGCTGACCAGGTGCGCCTCGCTGACCGGCACATACAGGCGGGGAGGTTCGTCACCGGAATCACGGGCTGCGTACTCGATTACCAGACACTCCTGTCCGCCCCCCTCAGCGGGCCGCTCCACGCCTCCGCGGGTTCGGGCCGGAGGCAGCACCTTGAGTCCGCGAAAGATTCCGATGCCGTTCTGGAGATGCACCACATAGTCCCCCTCCTCGAACTCGGAGAAATCCACCTCAAAGGCGGAGCGCACTGCCTGCGCGTGGGGGGATTTCAGACGCCGGGAGCGGGAAATCTTGTAGCGTCCATAAATCTCCGCATCGGTGACCACCACGGCGCCGACGGAAGGCATCAGGAATCCGCGGGAGATCGTGCCCAGGTGGACCACCGGCGTCGCCGGCGAGACGCCGCGGTTTCCGAGGGGGACAGCATCGCCTTCGTTCCCGGGGCGCGCTTCCTCCAGGCCATACTCGGTCCACAGCTCGGAAAATCGCTGTTGTTCCCCCTCGTTATTGCAGAACACATGCACCGTCAGACCCTGCCGGAGCCACCGGTGCATCTGGTGAAAGAAGGTCCGCCGCTGAACTTCGGCCACCTGCGCCTCGGGGAGAGTCGTCCCAATCGGCCGAAACGCGTCCAGCGGCGCCGCCAGGGTGTCTCCATCCGCGGAGTCCCCTTGGGAAGGATCATCGGCGGTAAGCCCAAGCACCGTCATTCCCCGTCGTCCAGCCTCCGCCAGCAAGTCCTCCCAGCGGGCGTGAAACGGATCCCCGGGAGTTACCTGCTGCCCCTGCCGGAGCGCCTGGTCGAGCAGGGCTTCAGGATCGCTCAAAACCAGCAGGGAGTCCGGCGGAAGGTAGTCGAGCAGCGTGTTCAAGGCGCGGGGCGGATCAGCGACGGCCGGTGCGGCATTCGCGTCCGACTCCCATTTGCGCCTGACCGTTTTGAGCAGGCTGATCTCTCCGGCAGGCGGGACGCGAACGGCCTCCACGGTTTCCCGGGATATCTGGGAGGCCGGATCAAACTCACGCAGTGACTCCAGTTCATCCCCAAAGAACTCCAGGCGAATGGGCCAAGGCTCACTCAGCGGCCACAAGTCCACGATGCCTCCGCGCCACGACAGCTCCCCCTTGCTGGTCACCCGGGCCTCCGGTTCATACCCCTGCTCTTCCAACCATTCGATGAAATCGAGCGGATTCAATGACTGTCCCCGCTCGAGACGACGGGTGCGCGCCCGCAGTTCCCCGGCCGGAAAGGTGCGCTGCAGAAGAGCGGTCGCGGAGGTTACCACCGGACTCGATATCGCCACCGAATCGCCCGCCGGACCGTCCAGCAGGGCTCCAAGTGTTTCGAGCCGTTCGCTGATGACATCGAAATGGGGCAGCTTGGATTCGTGGGGCAAGACTTCCCATGCCGGGAAAAAGTGCGGAACCTGATGTCGCCCCGCTGCCTTCTCCCCAAACTCGGTCCGCGCCGCCACATTGAGCCAGGTGGTGAGATCCGCATGGAACGCCTCCTGCGTCTTGAGCGTGTCGGTCACCACGACCACGCGGCGTCCCGGGAAGTGCCGCACCATCAGCGCTGCAAGCAGGGCATGGGCGCTGCGATGGGCGCCGCTGAACGACACGTCAGCTCCCTTCCCCGCCTGCTGGAGGAGGTCCAGCACCGCGAGGTTCCCTTCGGCGGCGGAGAAGAGGTCCCGTGATGCCGCGTTGGTCGGTGCTGCCGGCAAGCGGCGTCAAAGTGGACGGAAGAGCTCGGTCTGCAATCACGAATCCCACGAAGTGACGGGAGGAGGCGGCGGGCTCCGGATCCGAAGCGACTCTCCGTGGAATGGGAGCGTTGCCGCGATCCATGGAGGACCAACCTTTCTTGCGGTCGGCCTCCGCCTCTGGCAAAACGCCCGCTTATGCATTCGTTCGGCTACGTCGGAAAGGAACTCTGTTGCGAAGACGTGCCGCTGTCGGCCCTGGCCCGGAAGCATGGGACACCGCTGTACGTCTATTCGCAGGCCACGCTGACGGATCACTACACGAAGCTCGACCGGGCGCTCGCGCCGCTGAATCACCTGATCTGCTTCGCCATGAAGTCCAATTCGAACCTTGCCGTGATCCGCACCCTGGCGGACCTCGGCAGCGGATTCGACACGGTGAGTGCGGGGGAGATCCAGCGGGTGCTGGCCGCGGGCGGGGATCCGCGCCGGTGCGTATTCGCCGGCGTGGGCAAGACGGAGGAGGAAATTGCCTTCGCTCTGAAGCAGGACATCTATTGCTTCAACGCGGAGTCGGAGGCGGAACTGCGCCGGATCAGTCGTGTGGCGGTAAAGCTCCGCCGAATCGCCCCGGTGGCCGTACGGGTGAATCCAAACGTGGACGCCGGCACCCATGCCAAGATCACCACGGGCACCTACGAGAACAAATTCGGCATCGCCTTCGAACAGGTTGAGGCGGTCTACGCCCGGGCGGCGCGACTGCCGAACCTTCGCCTGCGTGGACTGCAGATGCACATCGGGTCGCAATTGACCGAAGTCACGCCATTCCGGCTGGCCGTCGAGCGCGTGGCTCCGTTGGTCGCGCGCCTGAACGCGCGGCATGGCTTCGACTTCTTCAGCATCGGAGGTGGCATTGGCATTGTGTACCAGCCCGCCCTGGCGAGCGCCGATCCCGCCTGGTGGAGCACCAAGGCCGGCCGGAAAATCCTAACCCCGGAGACGTACGCGAAGACCCTGCTCCCGCTGCTGCAACCCCTGGGACTCCGAATCCTGCTCGAACCGGGACGGTTCCTCACTGGAAACGCCGGCGCCCTGGTCACCCGGGTGGAGTACATCAAGAAAACCGGCCGCAAGAACTTCGTGATCGTGGATGCGGCGATGAATGACCTCATCCGGCCGGCATTTTACGACAGCTATCACGAAATCGTCCCCCTGACCAAGCGCTCCGGTGCCACGGTCTCCTCGGATGTCGTTGGTCCCATCTGCGAAAGTGGCGACTATTTTGCGAAGGATCGTCCGCTGCCCAAAGTCGGGGAGGGGGATTACCTGGCACTGCTGAGTGCGGGCGCCTATGGGTCGGTGATGGGATCCAACTACAATTCGCGTCCCCTCGCCACCGAGGTCCTGGTAAACGGTAAGAAATCGGCTGTCGTACGGGTTCGCCAGAGCGTCGAGCAGATCTGGGCGGGCGAAACTGCCGCCCCCTGGCAGAAGCGCTGATCTGCGCGGCGCCTGCGAGGGCGCCCGCTGACCCAGGGGACCGATTTCGACTTGGCCTTCCCCGGGACTGTGGTAGTCAGGAGGGGTCATGCAGACCTCCAACCCCATCTTTCGAAATGATCCCTTCGCTGCCGCCCGTGGAACCGGTGCGGTGATGACCATCGGCGGTGCGGTGTGGAAGACCGCCTTCCTACTCCTGCTGGCTGTCATCACCGGCACTTACACGTGGGTGCAGTATGTGACGCGTGAGCCGGCGGCCGTGATGCCCTTTGTACTCGGCGCTGCGGTAGTGGGCTTTGTGGTGGCGATTGCCACCAGCTTCAAGCCGGCCTGGTCGCCGGTCCTCGCCCCGGTGTATGCGTTGCTGGAGGGGGTGGTCCTGGGGGGCATCTCCGCCTGGTACAACTCGCGATATCCCGGCATCGCCTTCGCCGCTGCCGGGGGTACGGCGGCGACGCTGGCCGGACTGCTCTTCGCCTATCAGACGGGCATGATCCGCGCTTCGGATAACTTCAAACGGGGGGTCATTGCAGCCACGATGGGCATCGCGCTGTTCTACGTCGTGACCATGGTGCTGGGCTTCTTCAAGATCCAGGTGCCCGGAGTCTTCGGCTCGGGCTGGATCGGAATTGGCTTCAGTGTGTTTGTGGTGATCATCGCCGCCCTGAACCTGGTGCTGGATTTTGACCGCATCGAGCAGGGAGCCCGCGGCGGGGCGCCCAAGTACATGGAGTGGTACGGAGCCTTTGGACTCATGGTGACCCTGGTGTGGTTGTACCTGGAAATCCTGCGCTTGCTGGCCAAGCTGTCGGACCGCCGCTGAGCCCCGTCCTACGCTTACCCAACACCGTTCAGGCTCAGACCGGCAGGAGGGAATTCCCATGAGTAATTTGCACCCCAAGTATCTGATGCGGCAGGTTGTGGTGATCGGGCTGCTGATGCTGGGCTCGGTTCCGGGCCTGGCTCAGGCGCAGTTCCCGAATTACTTCGCCCCGGGAGGCGGTGATCGTGCGGGCACCTGGGAATCCTACGTCGCCCTCGGTGGATCCGCGCCCCAAGGGGTTAGCTATCAGAACGTGGCCGGTACCGGGGACAACGTGGACGTGTCCATCGACCCCTTCTTTCGAGGCGGTGTCGGTGTGGGCTATAACCTCAACCAGTTCTGGAACGTCAACTTCGAGCTGGCCGTTGGAGCTCCCGACTTCAAGGCGACGGGCGACGGGTTTTCAACCCAGCAGGACACAGTCTACATCGGCTCGGGCAAACTCAATCTGGACTGGAACATTCTTCCGGGGAACATCACGCCGCTGGTCAGCGCCGGGGTTGGCTTTGTCACCCTGACCGTCGATGATCCCAATGGAGGAGTGGTGTGCTACCCCGACTACTGGTGGGGCTACGTGTGCTACGAGGAAAGCCAGACCGAGGCTGCCCTTACCTGGAATGTGGCGGGTGGACTGCGCGCCAATTTCGCCCACGGAATTTTCGTGAAGGCTGTGGCGGGGGTGGAATGGTGGCTGCTCAGCAACACCGAGAGCGTTCCCTACTCCATCTTCGGAACCCTGTCGGTGGGTATGAGTTTTCGCTAAATACGGCGGACTCGGGCGCGGGAGATCGGTGTCCCGCTCAGTTCAGTTTGACCCCGCGCCGCGCGAAGGTGGGCTCGTCCAAATTCTCGCCGCCCCGGAGTGTGCCTTCGACCCCTTCGAATCGTCCGCGCCATCGGGGGGCGAAATCGAACTGCTGCTGAAAGTTGCGGAACCCGGACCGCGTCTTGCCCCCGCCCGTGCCGCTCCTTCCGGAAAATCCGCCGCCTCCGCGACCCGCGCTTCCACCCGATGCCGGCACCAGGTCCTCGAACATCAGGGCTTCCTTTCGCGCTGCCTTGCCGGCGGGCGAGGGCTCCACTTCGGCCTCGGCCTCGGCCTCGGAGGTGGACGACGAGGTCGTGTTCCCCGTATTGGGAGCCACCACCAGCAATGCCGTCAACCGCCCCGCCAGAACCGGCTGGGTGACGGCACCCAGAAGCACCTGAGCCCGGGGCGCAGCGTCCTGAACCCGTTTCTCCAGCCACTCCAGTTCCTCGATCTTCAGGTCAGGACCGCCCGCCACTTGCAGGACAATGACACCGGCTTCCGCCAGTGCGTTGGGAGATCTCAGCAGCGGATGCGCGCACAGGAGATCCCACACTTCTCTGGACCGAAGCTCACCCGAGGCCTCCACCGCCGCGGCCCCGCCCTCGGTCTGGCGCCCGCGAAACACACGCGCAAGATCGGCGATTCCAAGGGGAATCAGCGGCGTTCCAGAGAGCATGCGCAACAACTCACGCGCCACACCCAGCACAAAGTCATTGGCCCAACGGAGCAACTCTTCCGCCCGTGCGGACTCCGCGGCGGAGCGCATCAAGCCTTGCAGCGAGATCGGGATGACCAAGTCCGCAGCGCTTCGAAGGGCCGTCAACCCCTGATGCGCGTTGGCGCGTCGCAATGGCCCCTCAAACTCAAACGGAACCGTGGCGATGACCACCACCACCCAACCGCTGTCGCGTGCCAACCGGGCCAACACAGGAACGATTCCCGAGCCCGCACCGCCACCCATGCCCACCATCAGCACCAGGAGACCGGTGCCGGAAACCAACGATTTCAGCCGGGCCTGATCATGCTCGGCAACCGTGGCGGCCTGAAGCGCATCACCACCGCATCCGAGGCCCCGGAGGACCGAATCCCCCACCGTCACCGTGGGAATCCCCTCCAGTCGCCGAAGCGCCCAGGCATCGGTGTCCACGGCCATTGCAGACACGGCAGGATCCATCGGACTCAACGCGTGGGCCAAACGTCCACCGGCTCCGCCCACGCCGACGATCCGGACGACGGGAGAAACCGCAGGCGCAGGGAGCGTGGAAACGGGTTCGGGATTCATGGAGGTTCAGTTCTGACGGCCAAAACGCGGGGCCAGGGATCCAAGCAGGGGAAAGCTCCACCGTCGGGGTTGTTGCCGCGACCGCATGGCCCCGTAGCGGACCAGTCCGATGGCCGTCGCAAACTCCGGGTTCTCCAACACGTCCATCGGACCTGAGACGTTTTGGACATGTCCGTGCGCCACCGGAAGCTGAAAGATCCGCCGCGCCAGGGCATCCAGCCCGGGGGTCCGAGCTCCGCCGCCGCAGAGAAAGATTCCGGCGCGAGCCTGTCTCAACCACTGCGATTCCGCCAACTCACGGGCGATCAACTCCAGTGTCTCCTCCCAACGAAGCGCCATGATCCGGTGAAGGTGTGCCAGGCTCACCCGTCGCTCAGGCAATCCCTGGATGCCGGGAATGGTGTGCACCGCCCGCTCCGCGTCCGGATCGACGACGGCCGCGCCCAGCGTCAGCTTGAGTTCCTCGGCCAGACTCAGGGGAATATCCAACCCGAGGGCCAGATCGTTGGAGACGTGATCCCCACCCACCGCGAGAACTCCGGAGTGACGCAGGAGCCCCTTTTGAAACAGGGCGTACTCAGTGGTCCCGCCCCCAATGTCGAGCACCAGGGCCCCCTGATCCTTCTGCTCCGTGGTGAGCACCGCCAGCGCCGAAGCCAGTCCGCTGAACACCGCCTTTTCCACCCGCACCGGCGTCGGCCCCTCCACCGCGCGGCGGGAAAAGTCCATCTTCCGGGAATTGCCCTGAATGACGTGCACACTCGCCTCGATGCGCGAACCGACGACACCCACCGGATTCTCGTACACCGAGTGCTGGTCCACCCGGAAGTCCTGGCGAACGCTGTCCACAATCTCGTATCCAGCCGGGCAATTGTTGCCCTTCGCATTTCGAAGCGCCTCGTGGACATCCTCCTCGGTGATCTTCCGATCCACGGTCGGAATCGAATGAACACCCCGGTTGTTGAGAGCGCGGATGTGGTTGCCGGTGACGGCAAGGAACACGCCCTCAATCTCGACATCGGCCATGTCCTCTGCCTGGGCCAGAGCCTCGCGAACATCCTCGCCAGCCTTCTCCACATCCATCACCTCACCCTTCAGCACGCCACGCGAACGCGCCTGTCCAAAACCGGTGATCGTCAACTCGCCGGCATCGGTCACCTCGCCAACGGCGACGCAGATCTTGGAGGTGCCGATTTCGAGTCCGACAAGGATTTGTCCCGGGTTAAACATGGCGGCGATTGGGTTTGCGTTTCGGACGGCTGTCGCGACCCGGGAGCACCGAGTTGGTGGGGGATTGAGGAAGGCCCGAAGTCACCCAGCGGAGAGGCGGGTGGTTGGTAATGCTGAGGTCCAGAGTGTCGATCATGAATCCCGATGCCAGGCCGTGCTGGTAAACCGAGTACCACTTCAAAAGCTGATCCTCGAAATCCCTCCCGGATGCGAGGGTTACCCGTGAACCGGCGCGAGTGAGGACGGTCAGAACAGGAGAGTCCCCCACGTCCACATTCACCACATCGGCGAGCGTTGCCAGGGGGGACTGGTCGAACAAGGCCAGCAGCTTCAGGGCAGCGGTCACCTGCGGATCGACAATCGGGCGGCCCGTGGCAGCCCCGACGGCGTTGACTCCCAGCAGGGTGGGAAGCGCCGACTCGGACTCGATGACCTCTGCCGGGACGGCACCTCGCCGGAAGGGAAGGAACACGAACCCGAGATCGTCCACCAGCAGGCAGGCCTCCGCCGACCCGATCCGGGGCAACATCAATCGCGCGACAGGAACCCGCTCGCGAACCGAGATTCTGAGGGTGTCGGGAAAATCGAGACGGATTTGTGCGTCTTCCACCCGCGGATGCCGGCGCAATCGCTCCCGAACCCGGTAAGGATCCACGGTCAGCGCATTTCGGCCAATCTGAACCCCGGCGAGGTCGCGGATCTCCTCATCGGAAAGAAGCCCGTCCCGCGAGACCTCGATATGCTTCAATGCCAACCGGTCAATGCGGTGCAGCCAGTGTTCCCGCGCCAGCTTCACTCCCCAACCGGTTCCCACATAGAGCCCCACGGCCACCAGGGTGAACAGCACGGGACGCAGCCACCAGCGGCGGGCAACGGCCCGTGCGCCGGTGCGCGCGGCCATCGCAAATCCGGATTCCCCGCCCCGACCCCGCCGTCGGTTTCGATTCCTGTTTCCCGTCAGATGGATCATGGGCCGGGCGAAAGGGTTCGCTGCAAGACAAGGTCCAGCATTCGCTGGCAGAGTTCGGGAAAAGGGATTCCCCGGGCTGCGGCCGCCTTGGGAAACAGGCTGGTTTCCGTCATCCCCGGCAAGGTGTTGACCTCGAGCACCACCGGAGAGCCGTCCGAACGGACCATCACGTCCACCCGCGCATAGTCCCGGCCACCCACAGAACGGAACGCCCCCAGCGCCGCCTCCTGGATCCGCGACGACGTCGGCGCGTCAAAGTCGGCCGGGCAAAAATACTCCGTGCGGCCGGCGGTGTATTTGTTGGCGTAGTCATAGGCGCCGGCTTTGGGACGCACCTCCACCAGGGGAAGAGCGACACCGGCGAGAATGCCGACGGTGGTCTCGCGTCCAAGGATCCGTTCCTCCATGAGCACCTCGGAATCATGCCGCAGAGACTCCCGCAGTGCGGCGGGAAACGCGGATACCTCGTCCACAAACTGGAGACCCACGCTGCTCCCCTGCCGGACGGGTTTCAGCACGACGGGCGGCGTCCAGTCGGCGGACGGCCACGGAGACTCTGCCGACTGGAACAGGTGAGCGCGCGCGGTGGGTATCCCCGCGGCGAGCAGGCGTGCCTTGGTCTGCGCCTTGTCGAAGGCAATGCGCGAGGACTCGACCCCGCATCCGGTATAGGGCACTCCGAGGTGTTCCAATTCGGACTGGACCGTGCCGTCTTCCCCGTAGGTTCCGTGCAATGCCAGAAACGCCACATCGGTCCCCGCCGGAATCGCCAGGGCACCCGGCTGGGCGTCCACCTCCCAAACGTGATGACCAAGCGAGCGCAAGGCCGCCGCGACGGCAGCACCGGATCGGAGGGAAACTTCCCGTTCCGCCGATGGCCCCCCGAGCAGTACCGTCACCTGCAGTTTTCTGTTCACCCTTAATCCTCCCCCACGATTTCAACCTCGGTATCCAACTTCACTCCGCGGGCCTCCAACGCGCGCGTGCGGACCAAGTCAATCAATGACAGAACGTCATGGGCAGTGGCGGCGCCCAGGTTCACAAAAAAATTGGCGTGTACGTCACTCACCATCGCATCGCCCACCCGCGTTCCCTTCAGCCCCAATTCCTCAATAAGTCGTCCGGCGGGAAGGTCAGCCGCCGGATTCTTGAAGGTGCAGCCAGCGCTGGGCTGGCTCGGCTGCGACTCCCACCGCTTGCGGCTGTAGGTATCCATGCGGGACCGGATCTCGTCCGCCAACGCCGGTTCGGCGCGCAGCACTGCGCCCAACGCCAGATGGGTGGCGAGCAGTGGACAGCTGCGATACCCCACCTCGATTGCTGACCGTTCGAGGTCCAGGGCGACGCCCTGCCGATCCATGCAGCGCAATCTCTCCACCACATCAAACGCCCATCGTCCCATCGCACCGGCATTCATGCGCAGGGCACCCCCCATGGAACCGGGAATCCCCTCCAGAAACTCAAGACCGGTCCATCCCATCCGTCGGGCCTCGGTGGCGACCTGCTTCAGCCGGGCGCCGGCACCGACTCGAAGCTTCCCTTCCTGGGCCTCGATGCGGGAAAACTCAGCACTTGCCAGGGAGATGGCCACGCCGCGGAAGCCCCCATCCCGAACCAGCAGGTTCGACCCGCGTCCCAGAACCAGAATTGGGGCCCGCCGCAGTGCGCACAACTCGAGTACCGTCGCCAGAGCGCTTTCCGTCGGGGGTTCCACGTAAAGGTCGGCAGGCCCCCCCACCCGCAGGGTGGTCCGCCGGGCCAGTGACTCGTCGCGCCGGATCACTGTCGCCTTCGGCAGGGCGATGTGAAAATCACGGAAGAGGAAGCTGATGGTCTCGGCCTGTTGAGCCGCCAATTCGTCAGCGTCACCCGCGGGTTCGCGACACACTTGGAGTACAGATTTCATGCGATCCCGGTCCGGGCTCCTTTCAGGGATCTCCCCGCTTCCGAAGGGGACTTGCTGCGACGAACGGATCCCGCCAGACGGGCGCCAGGGAGCGCCCACCGCTCTTCAATCCCATCCGCAATCCGCGCAGCGGCCGCGGGGGCGTCCAAGGCGGCCAGGGCTTCCTGCATGCGCTTCCGCAGTTCTGAATCCTCCAGCAGGGAATTAATCACTGCGCCCACCTGCTCCGGACTTGCCGTTCGCTGATCCAGCATCCGGGCGGCGCCGGCATTCACAAAGGCCTCGGCATTCAGTCGCTGGTGATCATCGGTGGCATCCGGGTAGGGAACGAGTACGGCGGGGACCCGGACGGCTGCAATTTCCGCCAGCGACGAAGCGCCACTACGGCTCATCGTCAGGGTCGCGGCGGCGAGAAGTGAATCCATGCGGTCGCTAAAGGGAAACACCCGTGCGGGAACACCCGCCGAGGCATAGGCGGCCCGAACGACCTCCGCATCCGTCGGCCCCGTCAGGTGGCAGAACTGCAACTCAGGATGCCGTGCGGCCAGGGCGGGCATGGCGGCGGTGGCCAATTGGTTGACGCCCCGCGCCCCCTGGCTTCCGCCCATGACCAGCAGCACCGGCCGGTCCGGCGCGAGCCCCAGGACGGCGCGGGCAGCGGCAGGGGTCTGGCCGCGGAATTCCGAACGGACGGGAGTTCCCGTCACGTAGGTGCGACAGTGCGCCAGATGAGGAGCGGCGGCCGCGAATCCAAGGAAGCACTCATCGGCAATCCTGGATAGCCAGCGCGTGGCCCGACCAGGAAAGGCGTTTGACTCGTGAAGAAAGCAAAAGGCCCCCCGGCGGCGTCCGGCCAACACCGGCGCCGCGCTGGTGAACCCGCCCATGGCCAAAACCGCCTCCGGTCTCCACGCATCAAAGGACCGGCGCACCCGCCGATAGCCCCGCCAGGTTGCCAGGAGAAAGGCGGGTACGTTTCCGCCCGAAAGCCCCACCACCGGCAGCGTTTCCACTCGATAGGATGCCGCGTGTCCGCGAAGCGCCCGTTGATCCACATCCTTCGTGGACACGAACAGCATGACTTCGGTGCCGTGCGACGCGAGTTCTCCAGCAACCGCCAGACCGGGAAAGAGATGTCCTCCCGTGCCGCCACAGGCAATGGCCACCCGCTGAACGCTGTTGCCCGGTGTCATTGGGGGAAATCGGTATCCGCCTCGCCAAACGGGTTGGTAACCGCCCGCCCCGACTCCGGGACCGGTGCTTCCCCCGCCTGACGCGCGACACTGATGAGCAGGCCTACGAGTGTCAGCAGCACCACCGTGCCGGTCCCACCCCGGCTGAGAAAAGGAAGGGCCATCCCCTTGTTGGGCAACAGGTGCGTCACCACCCCCATATTGACCAGTGCCTGGGCGGCGATCATGAAGGTTGCGCCGGAGGCAATGAGCATCCCGAATGGATCCCTCGCCCGGTGGGCAATGAGCGCGCCACACAAAAGGACCACCAAGAAGGCGAAGACGACTGCCAGCGTCACTGGAAGTCCCAACTCCTCCCCCACCGCAGGAAATACAAAATCGGTGGACACCTCGGGAACACGAAACTTGAGCGTGCCCGTGCCCAGCCCGGTTCCATGCAGACCACCGGCTCCGAAAGCATCCAGTGCCCGGTCCACTTGATACGTCAGGGTCGGATTGCTCTCGGGATTTAGAAACGCCAGCACCCGGGCGCGCGCGTAATCGCTGCTGGCCACCAGCATGACAAAGGCAACCAGTCCACTGACCAGGGGAACCAGCACGTGGGTCCATCGAACCCCAGCGATGAGCATGACGGCCAACGTGACGACCGCGAGAAGCATGGCGGTTCCCTTGTCCGGTTCGATGACCACCAGCAGAATCAGCGGGAGGGCAATACCGCCCATGCCCAAAACCCCGGTGGTAAATGTCCGCAATCGGTAACCGAACCGGGCACCAAACCAGGCGAGGGACAGGACCAGCGCCCCCTTGGCAAACTCCGAAGGCTGAATTCCGAAGATCCAGCGTTGGGCTCCCTTGACGGAGGCACCCAGCGGCGACAGGACCAGAACCAGCAGTATCAGGGTGACCCCGTAGACCGGCCATACCCAGCGCTCCAGCCGGCGATAATCCAAGGCGGCCGCGAGGATGAGCCCGGCGAATCCAATCAGGCAGGCGGCCGCCTGCTTGACCAACCACGGATGCCAGAGATCCGTGCCGCCCACCGAACGCAGTCCGCTGAGACTCGCCACCGTGATGCTGCCCAGCATCGCCAGTCCCAGCACGACCAGGGCGGCAACCACAGTCAGAAGAACGGTGATGGTCCGGTTCATGAATTCTCGGTGGTTAGGTCATTCAGGCTCCGAATCGCCGGGATTGAGGGCATCCCGAGGATCCAATCCGCCTCACATCAGGGCTTGAGCGGGTCGCCCGGTGTCACAGCGGGTGACGACGACGCCTCCGGAGTCAACGCCTTGACCTCGCTTTTGGAGCCACCGGATGAGGCAGGAATCTTCAGCTTCTGCCCCACCTTGATGTCATTTGATTTGAGACCGTTCGCCGCGCGGATCTCCTTGACCGACACCCCGTACTTTTTGGCGATGCGGGATAGGTTGTCTCCACCTTTGACCGTGTGGGACTCCTGGGACGGTGAGGGCGCAGGAGTAATTCCAGTCACTGAATCCGTCGAAGTCTGGACGGGAGCCGCTGCGCCCATCGAGGCGGGAACTTGCAGCTTCTGATTCAATTTCAGTTTGGCGAGGTCCGTTCCCGGATTGGCCTCCTGCAACTGCTTCAGCGTCACGCCGTGCTTCTTGGCAATTTTGACCGCGACGTCTCCCTTCTGGACGACGTGCTCGGTAGTTCCACCGGATAATTGCGGCGCGGCTTCGCCAGTCGGCGCCTGCGAAAAGGGCATCAGCGGCGCCGGTGGCTGCACTGAGTGATCGACGACTGGCGGAATCGAACCCACACCAGGATCCGGATTCATCACCACGGCATTGGTGGGCAATGCGAATGGATCCACCGGCAGCGCGTTGGAGTCGCCCGTAACCGCCGGCGGTGGAATCAACGAATCAACGGAGGTGGTGTCGTTCAGCTTTTCCTCTTTCTTGCAGCCTAGAAACAACAGACCGCCGAGGATTACCACGTGCAGGGCGACGATGAATGCCGCCACCTGGAAGGTGGACTTGCTCTTGGCCTGCTGCTCCAGCAGCGACCCTTGGGGAACCAACGGATTGGGAGTACTCATGGATTCGATGCGCCGATCAGCGGCGCGGACTGAGGATGATGTTGGGATGGGACGGGCACCGCGGTGGACCCTCGATCCACCGCGGCGTCCGGGAGTGCCCGCGCGGAGCGGACCTGCGATGGAGTCTTCGCCACTCGGGGAAGACACAGCCGGAGGAATTCCGCCCTTCGATAACGCGAGGGGCTTGCTTCCAAGACTGGAAATCGAACGGGTTCACACCGGCCGGCGCCGCCATGCACGCCACCTGCCAGCCGGAACCTTTCGGGCCGGCTGCAGCTCCGATTAAAGTGATGCGGGCCACGGCTGCAAGGGGCGAATGGCCGACGGCCCCGAATTGCCGGCTCGTGGCCACCCTTCAATGCCCAGAATGGGACAGGCCAGCGCCCAGGAGCTTTCATTCCAGATCCCGCGGGCGCAGCAGTCGTCACCGGTTGAATTTGGGAAGGCATGTCAGCGGATTTTCAAACTGCTCAGGGCCACCACCGCACACAACATGGCGACGATGTAGAACCGGGTGACGATCTTCGATTCCGGCCAGCCTTTCTTGCGGAAATGATGATGCAGGGGCGACATCAGGAAAATGCGCCGGCCCGTTCCATACCGCCGGCGGGTAAACTTGAACCAGGAAACCTGCAGCATGACACTGACCGCCTCCGCGACAAAGACCCCGCCGGCGATCAGCAGCACCAGCGGTTGATGAATGAGCACGGCCATGATTCCCAGGGCCCCGCCCAGTGCGAGGGATCCGGTGTCCCCCATGAACACCTCGGCCGGATGGCAATTGAACCAGAGAAATCCCAAACTCGCCCCAACCAGCGCTGCGCAGACCACCGTCAATTCCCCTGCGCCAGGCACGTGCGGCACCAGGAGGTACTTGGCAAAAACCGCATTGCCGGCGACGTAGGTCATGACCACCAGGACCGTGGCAGTGATGAGGGTGCAGCCGATGGCCAGACCATCCATTCCGTCGGTCAGGTTCACCGCGTTGGAGCTTCCCACGATGGTCAGGACAGTCACCAGCACCCCGACGACCGGCGCCCCCACCAGCACGGGATTCTTGAAGAAGGGAACCTGCAGGTCGGTGATGAGCGTCTCCGTGGACGGAAGCCGCCAGAGGTAGAAGGCGATGGCCAGCGCCA
>JBDKKE010000007.1:0-24092 GCA_039796255.1 Verrucomicrobiota bacterium
ATCGTCTCCCGTTCCTGCACGAAGCGTGCGTCCAGACGTTGACGGCTGGTGGTCAGCCGACGCACGCGAAACAACAAGCGCCCCACGGACAGCTCGAATGGGGGCAAACCAGCACCGGGCGGGGCCAATCGAGGTTCATGGATTGCTTCCATCGCGGACCCTATTTTCCACGTTCACTTGCATTTAGCAAGTGTGAATACTTGTTGAATGCAAGTGATCGCCGGCTACGGTAATGGGGTGTCCATTCAAGGGCGGAAGCGATCCGTTGAGCCAGAGGGCGAACCTGCGCGTTCACCGTGTCCGGTGTCCTGTTCGCTCGATGTTCTGGGGGATCGCTGGACCCTGCTGGTGGTTCGCGATCTGATTTTGGGGCACAGTCGTTTCAAGGATTTTGCGGCGTCCCCCGAAGGGATCCCCACCAATGTATTGAGCGATCGGCTGGATCGGCTCCTTCGCAGTGGAATTGTTGATCAGGTGCCCGTGGAGGAGAACCCGGGCCGGATGGGATACCAACTGACGAAGAAGGGCCAGGCGCTGAGACCCTTATTGGAGGCCATGCGCGATTGGGGTCTGGCCTGGGCTCCGGGCGCCCGAGCCCTCCGGGGTTCGGTGAAGACGCCGCGGTCTCGGCCGTGACGATTCAGAAGAAGCGCCCCGGACAGCCCGGATCCGCAGGGAATGGGAATCGCCCTTGAATTGAGGAGAGACCCGCCGATGGGAGAAACAATTTTTAGCCTGTCACTCTAACGAAGAAGACATTTGTCGAAGGGTTCCAAGAAAACCGACCGAGAAAACTGTACGGTTTTCACACCGCCATCTTTACCCGGTTTTCATCCCGCCCTCCGCAACCAATCCTCAACGCCGCCGTCTATGACTGCCCCTGATGGAGTCCTGGACATCCAAAGCCGCAAAATCGTTGGCCGGGCCATGAAACAGACCATCGAATCCGGCCTGGTCCTGGCAGCCCTCACCGTGGCGACCCCGCATCGCTCTCCTCCGCCGGGACTCCTCTTCCACAAGAACCAGCGTGTTTAATACGCCGCCGGGTATTTCCGGGCGGCCTTGACGGCGGCAGGTTTGATTGCCTCCATCAACAGACGGGATATCTGCTACGACAACGTCTCCACGGAAAGCTTCTGGATCACCCTCAAACTGGCTCTGGTCTACCGGGAGGATACTTTAGTACTTGAGTCGTCTACGGACATTCCTCACAATTTTGTCTGATACGGCATACTCGTTCCGGTGCCGCACCTGTTCTGTCTTTTCTTGCCCTCGGCGCGGGATACTCTTCCACTCATCATCCTGATTCTGAATAATTTCCGTCGCCAGCTCCCTGCAGGAAGCTCAGCTAATGGACCTGACGGAGTGTAGGGCACCCTCTTTTACGGAGCCGAAAAACAAATTCCCATCCGCTGACTTTCGAGATGAACCACGCCTGCCGTCGAATTCGCCATCATGCTTTGATCCTAGGTGTCGTCCTTTTCCTCGCCGTTACTGGTCCAAGCTGTACCACTGGGCTCGGTCCCAAGGCCATCCGTACTGAGCGGCCGGACTACAATCAACAGATTGCGCACTCAGGCGACGAACAGATGCTCCTGAATCTCGTCCGGCTACGGTACAACGACTCGCCGGTGTTCTTGGAACTCGGTTCGATCATTGCGTCGTACGGCTACGATGCGGGCCTAAGCGCCGGGGGAACCATCGCGCCCAACGCCGGCGGCAGTTCTTCAACCCCCGGTGCCGCCCTCGGCTATTACGAGCACCCAACCGTGACGTATTCGCCGCTAAGCGGGGATCAGTTTGCAACTCGGATGCTGACGCCGATACCGCTCGATTCGTTGATGCTTTTTGCGCAGAGCGGCTGGAGTACGGAGCGCCTGTTCCTGGTCACAGTGCAGCGGATCAACGACGTGTACAATCCGCCCTCCAGCAGCGGGCCAACACCCTTAAAGGCACCAGATTATGCCCCTTTCAGCAAGCTGGCCCGGCAACTGCAGGATCTCGCGCAAGCAGGGCTGACGGGATCAAACTGGGACCGCCATGGCCATGAGACCAATGCGCCGGGACGCAATCCGGTATTCTGGATTCATCCACCGGCCGATCCTAACTCTCAACTGGCAGAAGAGGTTCAGGCCGTGCGCCAGCAGCTGGGACTGCAGCCAGGCCGGAACGAGTTCGCGCTCAGCGCGTTTCCGTACAGACGTCAACCGAACGAAGTTGCCGTGCGTTGCCGCTCGCTACTGGGCATACTTTACTTCCTATCCACCGCGGTGGTTACGCCTCCGCCACACCTGGCCTCCGGACTGGTGACCGTGACCAAGGATGAAGACGGCCAACCCTTCGACTGGGCCCAGTTTACGGGAAAGGTGATGTCGATCCATTCAGCAAAAGAACGGCCGATAAAAGCAGCAGTGGCGGTGCAACATCGCGACTGGTGGTTCTACGTAGCAGACGACGATCAGAACTCAAAGATAACCTTCAACCTGCTGAACATCCTGTTTCAGCTCCAAGCGGCCACGGCCTCCGGCAGGTCACCGCTGCTTACCGTCCAGACCGGCGGCTAATCATATTTAAAGAAACAAAAAAGGTCTCAACTGCCTGTTTCTATATTTTTAAAAAAGTTAACTCGGCGATCGGCAAGTTTCCAGCTGTTGACAATGAATGAGTAAACAAGGCACCACTCCAAGCAATCGAAGAAGAAAGACCGCGAAGGCAGTCGTATAAATACGAACCTCTCAGCGCCCGGAGCGGGGCGATTTCTGGATTTTAATGGGATGCTGAAAGATGTCTTCCAAGTGCGGACCCGGGACGAGAGTGGCCATGCGCAGAGCTATCTGGCCGACTGCTCAGTTGGTGCCAGCGCAAGAACATGGAACGCATCAGGGAGGATCTGCCGGGGGTACAATACCAGGACTTGCAGCACTTTCTTTCGGACAGCCCCTGGAGAGAGGAAGCGCGGAGAATGCGCTGCTGATTGATGAGAGCGACTTTGCCATGCCAAGAAGAGCGAAAAGTCGGGGAGAAAAATTTTTAGCCTGTCACTCTATCTCAGCATTTGAAGGCGACGCACGACCCGGAACTCAAGCGCCTGTTTGTTCTCCAGCACCTTAATCGAGTTGTTGAGTGGGCTCTGGACGATTTTGGGAGGGGGACCGTCCGAACTGGGAAGGCATCGTCTCGACCGCTCACACTTCAGAGTGGCATGACACGCAGAAGAAGATTCAGGCACAGATGGATGACCTCGCCACCTATTACGCTTTCACCAACTTTGCGACGATGAACTGCGACCCGTTTGATCCTCCAGACCCGAAGTTGGATTTGATGTGGATTGAGGAGCTACGCGGCAAGCTTTAGAGTGTCACAAATTCCCCAGCAGCTAACAAAGATAAAAAGAACGCCACTGCGTCGCCATGCTGTGATTCGCGTCACAGATTTCCTATTATTTGAGGATGCTTTGTAGAGGGAAAGCCGATAATGCATTCCATGGCCTTCTGGAAATCGATCCCGACATTTTGCCTGAGCTGGTAGGAACTTATCAGGTCCAGCCCGACCTCGACGAATGTGAGTTTGTCATCGAGGTCATTTGGCAGTATCGCGGTCGCTCTATCATCCCGTTTCTTGGAGAGGCATTGATGGACCCCGAGGAACGCGTTTGGAAGCAGGCGCTGGATGGCCTGGTGGCCTTCGCCACACCTGCCGCTCTCGACGCCTTACGTTCCGCGAGGACGAGAAAGCTTCAGACAGAACGGAAGACGGAGGAGTTTCGAGAGTGGTTGGAGGAGGGCACAGGGGTAGGTCGAGGCCGAGCACCGCGCTTGACCCGGGACTAGCCGAGCATGCGCTGCAGCGCCTCACGCGAGCCCCCGCTGCCGGCTACGAATTCGGTCGGGCCGCCTCATCGGACGTCAGACCCGCTCCCGACGTCCGGTTCCGGGGGTTAATGATGGGCCCATCCCAAGGACTGTCTCGAACGCATCGGCTGGCGGTTACGTCCTGAACCGAGACCAGGCAGCGGCACCCTCCAGGGGCCTCTCAGGATTTGGAAAACCCTGTTCCTGCAGAAGGGCGTGCAAGGTGCTGACCAAGCGATCGGCATCTGGCGGCAGGACGATGCCCAGCTTGTTGCGCACGCCATTGGGATGGACGCAGCAAACGACACCCGTGGCGTACCCCGACGAGCTGCTCGTTTTCTCCAGCGTAAACAGAACTTTGCCCCGCGGATGGTAGGGTTCAAGCCGGTCCGTCTTCGGGAGGGCGTCAGCCACCGTTTCCGCTTCCTTCATTGTCTCGACGGACACCAAGAGGCTTTGAACGGTAGCCGAAACTCGGCGGCGGGAGTGGCGAGCAGGGCCACGACAAAGTAGGCGCACGGCGTCGATTCCGGCGGCGGCATGCGGATCAGCACGCCTGGGCGTCCGGCCACCTCCACCGCAGATGACTGGAGATCGCGGACACGTCGAAACACCCGGTCAGGGTTCAGGAGATCCTCAAGCATGCCCTGCATTCCCACCCACGCCATCTGTTCAAAGGTCATGAACCTGGCCTGGATCTTCCGCTCCCATTCCCAATCCCAGTCGCGTTCGCAGAAGAAACCGGTCCGACTCACTACATCTCGCAGGTAGCCGAAGACGAACCCCTAATGAAGCCTTCGTCGCTCTTCCACATCCGGAAAGAATTCGGCCATGAATTGATGTTCCTCGCGCATATCGTCGGGAGAAGTGGGTGGAGGCAGAGAACTCCGATGTCTGGGCCTCGTTGGGGGGCAGGTGGGTTGGTTTTCGTCACCCATCCCGAGGGAGGGGCGCACAAGCAGAGAGGATTTGAGTTTGCTCAAATCGTCGGCCACTCCGAAACGAGGTCTGAGTCCCCGTCCCCCTCCCCATCCGGCTGGCACCCCTTCAGGCCGACAGAGCGATCAAGCCGCCGTGGTGCAGCCATTCCAGCAGCAGGACAGTTGCTGGCGCATACGCCCCCCATAGGATCACCGCATCGAGGTCGCGCCCCGCGTCCCACCCGCGAGCGGCCCAGATGGCCAACCCGCCCGCGATCACCGTGGCCAACCAGAGCGCCCAGTGGGCCGCCAGCGCGGCGCCGAGGACCGTGGAGGTGGCCGGCAGTTGACCGCGGGAGATGGCAAAGAGGTGCGTCGCCGCGGTTCCCGCGAACGCCGGCGCACTCAGGGCTGCGGTCAATCCGGCCGCCATCGCCAGGAAACGGGCCACCAGGGTGCGCCCTTTGCCGAAAGTGGGTCGAACCAGGGTGGGAGAGAGGACGGCCGTGACGAGAATGCCGGTGACCAGCAGAGGAGTACCGATCAAGCCCAGCATCAGGGCCGCCGATCCGGCGGCTCCGATCACGGTGAGACCGAAGCCCAACCAGGCGATGACTGACAGCCGGAAACCCGGCCAACCTTGGGCTTTGGGCGCGGGCAAAGCGGTGGATTCAATTGGAGTAGCAGGGACGGTTTTCACACCCGCAGACTCCCCCAAACCACGACGCCTCCGTGAATCGAAACATTCCCACGGGTATCGTCCGAAGCGATGCACCTCTGCTTGCGCCGTCAGTTGCTGGCCGCCGAGGCGGCGATGGGCTGCCCGACGGCAACTGGCGGCCCGGAGTGACGGTCTTCCGGCGGTGGCACGTCGGTGAGGCACCCTGCAATCGGCGGACTTGTTCCTTTCTTCTTCCTCCGTGATGCGGCGCACTTCCGGGGTGCAATCCACATCGTTGAGCCCGACAGCCGATGGCTCGGTGGCCCACTCGCTCGCCTCCCTCCTGGAGTCCAGCGCCCGGCATCACCAGGACCGGCCGGCCCTGCTGGCCGCCGATCGGGCCGCCCTCTCCCATGCGCAATTGTGGGATCATGTCTCCACCACGGTCCGGGAACTCAATCGTCTGGGGGTCGGGCGAGGGGATCGCGTGGTACTGGCGCTTCCCCAAGGCGCCGACCTGGCCCTGACCTTTCTCGCGGTGACCGCCGGGGCCACGGCCGTCCCGTTGAATCCGGCCAGCAGCGGGGCCGAGTTTGCGTCCCTCTTCCACGATTTGCAGCCGCGGGCCCTGATCCTCCCGGCCGGGGAGGCATCGGAGGCCCGGCGGGTGGCCGGTGACATGGGAGTGCCGGTGCTGGATCTGACGGCGGGGTCAGGGCCCGGACGACTGCCCCAGTTGGCCGGACCTGTTCGCGGATTGGAGGGTTCGGACGGATTCGCAGATCCGGGTGACGTTGCCCTGGTGCTTTACACTTCCGGAACCACCGCGCGTCCGAAACGCGTTCCGCTCACTCACGCCAATCTATTGGCCTCGCTCCGCTCCATTGGCACGACACTGCGACTGGGTCCGGACGACCGCTGCCTCAACGTCATGCCCCTGTTTCACATTCACGGACTCGTGGCCTGCCTGCTGGCCTCGCTGGGCGCGGGTGGCAGCACGGTGTGTACGGATTCCTTCGACCCGGACCGCTTCCTCAGCAACCTCGATCAGTGGAAGCCGAGTTGGTACTCCGCCGTCCCGACCATTCACCAGGCGATCCTCTCCCGTGCGGACAACGGCTCCGGATGCTCCGTCGTCAGTTCCCTGCGATTGATTCGCTCCTCCTCCGCAGCCCTTCCCCCGCCGGTGATGGCGCGGCTGGAAGCGGTGTTCGGCGTGCCGGTGATCGAGTCCTACGGCATGACCGAGGCGTCACACCAGATGGCCAGCAATCCCCTGCCTCCAAACGTGCGGAAGCCCGGATCGGTGGGCCTGGCTGCCGGACCCGAAGTGGCCGTTCTGGGACCCGCGGGCGAAGTGCTCTCCGCTGAAATGCGCGGTGAGGTGGGTATCCGCGGACCCAGCGTGACCGGCGGCTACGAGAACCTGCCCGCCGGTGCGCCGGATGGCTTCACCCAGGGATGGTTTCGCACCGGCGACCAGGGATACCTGGACGCCGACGGCTATCTTTTCCTCACCGGCCGACTCAAAGAACTGATCAACCGCGGAGGCGAGAAGATCGCGCCGCGCGAAGTGGATGAAGTGCTGCTGAACTTCCCCGGCGTAGCCCAGGCGGTGGCGTTTGCCATTCCGCATCCGTCGCTGGGGGAGGACATCGCCGCAGCGGTGGTTCCGCGGCCGGGGGTGCAACTGAACGAGTCGGCCTTGCGGGAGTTCGCCTTCGAACATCTCCCGGCCTTCAAGATCCCCAGCCGGATCCTGCTGGTGGAGAAACTTCCCGTGGGTGCCTCCGGCAAGATTCAGCGGATCGGACTCGCCGAGCGTTTAGCCCATCAACTGGCCATCGGCTACGAGACACCCGATTCGCCGACTGAACAGAAGGTGGCGGAGGTCTTCGCGCAGGTGCTGGAACAGCCCCGCATAGGCCGGTTCGACAATTTCTTTTCCCTCGGGGGCGACTCGCTCCGCGCGATCCGGGTGTTAAACCGGCTCCAGGATTCGCTGGGGTTCAACATCCCCGTGCTGACGCTCTTCCGTTTTCCCACCCCTCAGCTCCTGGCCGCCACCCTGGACCGTATGCGGGAGTCGGAGATTGATGCTCTGGCTGCCGAACTGGAGAAGTTATCCCCGGAAGAAAGGGATCGCCTGCTGCGCGAACTTCCCGAGTCCGTCTCCTGACTTGACGCCGTCCAGGACTGCGTCCCCGACCCTGCGGGCAATGAATCCACCCCTCGCCTCCAAAAGCCTGACCGACCGGTTACAGGGCCTGTCACCGTTGGAGATCGCCCGATTGCGGGACCGGGTCCGGAAGGATCAGTACCCCGGAGGCTCCCTGGTGGCGGAGGCGCTCTGGCGATGTGGGATTCGCCGGGTTCTCGCCGTCGCCGGGACCCCAGTGGACTCCATCCTGTCCGCCTGTGCGGCCCGGGGCATCCGGGTGATCGGAACCCGCCATCAACAGGCCGCAGTGCTGGCGGCCGCCGCTGCGAATTACATCGCGGGTCGCCTCGAATCCGCGGTGGTGGTTTCTGCCGGTCCGGCGGTGACCAACACCCTCACCGGACTGCTTGTCGCCCACGACAACGGCTGGCCGGTGCTCGTGCTCGGGGGGCGCCGGGCGGTGGCGGAGGAGGGGATGGGTTCCTTCCAGGCGTTGGATGCCCTGCCCATGGTCTCATCCGTCACCCGCTGGGCATCCACACCGCGGCGCACGAGTGACCTCATGGGCCAGATCCTGCAGGGCGCTTCCGCGGCGACGTCCGGTCGGCCAGGCCCGGCCTACCTGGATCTTCCCGAGGACGTGCTGGCCGCCTCCGCGAGTCTGGACGATCCGTTACCTTCGCGCGCGACGTTTCAGGCCCTGCCGGACACCGCCCAGGTCTCCGAAGCCGCGCGTCGAATCCGGGGGGCGCAGCGTCCGCTCCTGATTCTCGGCGATGGACTCCGCTGGTCCCTGGACACTTCCCTGCTGAGGACCCTGGTGGAGCGTCACGACCTGCCCTTCATCACCACTTCGCTGGCCCGCGGTTACCTTCCCGAAAGTCACCCGCTGTGCGCCGGCGAGGCCCGGCGATGGGTGCAGAGTGAGGCGGATGTGGTGATCATGGCCGGTGCCGGGTTCGATTGGCGGTTCCGGTTCGGGACGGAACTCGCGCAGGAAGCGTGGGTGATTCATGCGGACGCCGACGCGGTGGAACGAAACGTCCGGGCGGCCGTGAGTTTCACCGGGGATCCCGGGCTGTTTTTGGCAACCTTGGCTGAGGCCCTTTCCCGGCTGCCCCAGGGGGAAGGTGTTGCCCAACGGTCCGAATGGCGGGAGCGCATCCTGCGTGCGCGGGCCGATCGTCGTCGATCCCTGGAGTCCGGACTCCCGACCGAGAACCAGGTCCTGTCACCCCCGGAGGTGGTGCAGGCGATCCGTGAGGTCCTGCCTTCCAACGCGATCCTGACCGTGGAGGGGAACATTAGTCTGGCGGCGATCCAGAGGGGCCTGAGCATAGAACAGCCGGTTTCGTGGCTGGATCCCGGGATCAACGGCATTATTGGCGCCAGCATTCCGTTTGCGCTGGGCGCGAAGCTGGTCTGTCCGGACCGCCCGGTGGTCGCGGTGTGTGGCGACACAGGATTCGGCTTGAGCGGCATGGAGCTGGAGACCGCCGTTCGCCACGATTTGCCGGTGGTGGTGGTGATCTTCAACAATGACGGCAACAGCGGAGCACTCCGTCAGCGGGCGTTGTTCCGGCCGGATCATCCGGAGCGGGTCACTGCCTTCAGGCCGGGACTGCGCTATGAGCGGATGGCGGAGATGTTTGGCGGGCACGCAGAATTCGTGAGCGAACGCGGCGAATTGAAGGAGGCCCTCCGACGGGCTCTGAACTCGGGTCGGATGGCCTGCGTCAACGTACGCGTGGACCCGCACGCCGCACATACGGGGACCTGGTAACGAGACGCGATTCTTCGCCCGCATCGCGTCCCACCACCATGGAGTCAGATCCCGCCATCCCGCCCGCCTCCCTGCAAGCCAGGTTGGCCCAATTGAACGCTCCTCAGACCGCCGCCCTGAGAAAGCGCCTGGCGAAACGATCGGCGGACGACGCCTCCCGGGCCGACGCCCTGACGGCCATTCCGCGAGCCCGGCCCCTGCGAATGGAGGGGGATCCACCGATGGCGATTTTTCCGGCCTCGCGCAGTCAGCAGCGCCTGTTCTTTCTTCAGGCGCTTTCCCCGGAATCACCCGCCTATGCGATCCCGATGGCTTTCCATCTGCGCGGGTTGCTGCAGGTTCGATGGCTTGAGGATGCCCTGCGGGCCGTGATCCGCCGTCACGCCGCCCTCCGGACCCGCTTCGCCTTCGATGCCTCAGGTATCGTTCAGCAGGTAGCGACCGACTTCCGGATCCCTCTGGAGCAGGATTCCCTGGAGGCGGTTCCCACCGGGGAGTTGCGGGATGCGGTGGATCGTCGGTTACGGGACGTGATCGTCCGCCCGTTCGACCTCGAAGCTGCACCTCCGATCCGGGGCATGTTGGTCCGCCTCCGACCCGCCGAACATCTCCTGCTGATGGTCGTGCACCACATTCTGTTCGACGGGTGGTCGCGGGCCATCCTGCTGCGCGATCTCTCGACCGCCTATGCTTCCCTCGCGGCCGGACGCCCCGCCGACCTGCCTCCGCTGCCCGTGCAACCCGCCGATCTGTCGGCCTGGCAGACGGCGTTGGAGGACGCCGGCGGATTGGCCCGCCAGGAGGCCTACTGGGTCGCCGCGCTCGCCAGGAACCTCACCCCGCTGGATCTGCCCGCCGAACGACTGCGGCCGGCGATGCCCTCGTTCCGGGGTGATCGCCGGCGACGTCCCCTGAACACCGCGCTCCAGACGCAGCTGGAAGTACGCGCGGGTGAGGAGGGAGCGACGCCCTTCATGCTGCTATTGGCCGGCTACGCGCTCCTGTTGCGCCGGGAAACCGGGCGTTCGGACCTGATTATCGGCACCCCGATTGCGGGGCGTTCCCGCATCGAAGTGGAGCCGCTGATCGGATTCTTCGTCAACACCCTGCCCCTGCCCATCACTGTTGCGGACAGGATTCCCCTTCGCGACCTCCTCCGTCACGTGCGGGAGGTCACACTGAATGCCCACGCCCACCCGGATCTTCCGCTCGACCGCCTGATTGAACGGCTATCCCTTCCGCGGGACCCCAGCCGTCACCTGCTGGTCTCTGTTACCTTCGCGGTGCGGACCCCTTCAGACGAAGTGCTCACTCTTCCCGGCATCGAAGCGACGGCATGGGAGGTCAACACGCAGACCTCCAAGTTCGATTTCTCCCTGACCGTGGAGTTGTCTGCGGGCGGATGGACGGCAGTCGCCGAGTACAGCACCGACCTGTTCGAGGCTCCGCGAGTGGATCGCCTGCTCGCCGACTGGGAAACCCTCCTGGCGGGCATGGCGGTGAATCCCGATCAGTCCGTTGGGGAGCTTATCGCAAGGATGGACGCAGGATCCGGCGGGGTAGGTGGACCCTGAATGCTCTGGACTGCGCTTTTCTCCGTTGAATTCCACGGCGGGCCGACGCGTGAAGACGTTTGGGCGGGACTATTGACTGGGCACCCTGTTCAATCCCAAAAACTCCTCCCCGCTTCATGTCGCATCGCCGCCCCCTCCTCGCCATCGCACTTTCCGCGCTGGCGTTCGCATTCCCACTCTCCGCCGAGGTCCACCTGCCGCCCGGTTTTGAAATCGAGATGATCGCCGGCCACGACGTGGTCAGCGACCCCATGGATCTCGCCCTGGCCCCTGATGGCTCGGCCTGGGTTACCGGGCGGTCAGGCGCCATTTGGCGCATCGATACCACCACGCGGGCGGCTCATCAGGTCGGCTCCGTGGCGACCGATGTGAGTGGTGACCGCGGGCTGCATGGCATCGCGTTTCATCCGGATTTCCCGCAAACGCCGCATCTCTTCCTGGCCTATCACACGACGAATGCGCCGCAGGGAAAGTACGTGGCGCGCGTGGGCCGATGGACCGTTACCGGTGAAAAGGCGGGCGCCCGGATCGAACCTCTGAGCGAGAAGTCCGTGCTCGAGTGGGAAGGCGATCAGGCCGGCCAGCACGTGGGCGGCGGACTGCTGGCTCATCCGAAGGAGAGGGTGCTTTATATCACCACCGGAGAGAACAACCAGAACGCGAATCTGCGCACCTATTGCGATGACCCGGACAACAAGGCCCAGTCGCTGGGCGATCTGCGCGGAAAAGTGGTTCGCGTCGGATTCGACGGCTCGGTGCCTGCGGACAATCCCCATGTCAAAACTCCCGGTGCCCAGGGAGCCGTCTTTACCCGGGGGCATCGTCAGCCCTGGGCCCTGACCTATGATGCACCCACCGGATTCATCCTGGTGGCGGAGAACGGCGGTGACCTGACGGACGATTTTGAGGAAGTGAATCGCCTGACTCCCGGCGCCAATTTTGGTTGGCCCAAAGCCTTTGGTGATGGGCTGATGACCTTCTCACGAACCAATCACGTGGATGGTTTTTCCAACCCCTGGTTCAAGTATCCTCGCAATACCGGAGCCTCCTGCACCGGTGCCCTGATCTACCGTCCTGCGGCGTCCGGACGCGGCTTCCCCGCACCCTACCGCGGCGCGCTGTTTTACTCGGACTTCAGCCGCAAATCGATTCGGACGGCCCCGGTGGGAGCCGAGTCGGGAAAGCCGGGTGCCGGTGAGGCCTTTCTTCAAGGGTTGGCGGCCGGACCGCTGGCACTCCGTCTGGGAACGGACGGCGCCCTCTACTTCGTCACCCATGGCGGATCCACGGCGGCGTCGACCAACGACACCGTGGCTCGCATCGTTTGGAGACCCAACTGAAGCCGTCGTTAAGCATTTGACGTCGGGGCTGCACCGGGGAGGACGCCACAGAGGCACAGAGAAGATCGGTTAGAGAGGCTGCCGTAGTCGTCTTTCATCCGTAAGATGAGGCGTCTTAACGCCTGCAATCGAGCGGAAGTCACCGTCTCTGCGTTCTCTGCGGTATTTGAATGCCGCTTTCTGGTTCAACTCTGCAAAGAGGCGAGCACTGCCGGATCGCGCACGTCGACCCAGCGTCCCTCGATGCGCAGTCCGGCCAAGGTGAGCCCGGCGTCCCGCATGGCGGAGATGGCGTCGGTGAGTTCGTACTCACCCCGCGGTGACTTCCGCAGGCGTGCTGTGAAGTCGAAGAGGGTGGGGCGGAACAGATAGATGCCGGCGTTGTACCATACCGGTGCGCCCGGTTTGAGCCAGCCGGTGGCCCGCAGGTCGTCGAGTTGGGCGGGACTGGGCTTCTCCACCAGTCGGGTGAGACGGAATTCTTCGTCGAAGAAGTTCAGGCCGCCCTGGGTGACATCCTGTCCCTCGGTGACCGTGAGCAGTCCGGCGAAGTCCCCCTCGGTCCAGCGCTGGCGCATGCGCTGGTAGGTCTCCGGGCGCACCAAGATGTCGCCATAGGTGAGGAGAAACTCCGAGTCCCCCAGGAAGGGCTTGGCATACTCCGGCGCCTTCCCGGTGCCGTCCTGCACCTCCTGCCGCGCGTAAGTGATTCGGGCGCCCCAGCGGGACCCGTCGCCGAAGTGCGACTCAATCACGTCCGCCCGCCACCCGGTGATCAGGCAGACGTCGCGGATGTCGGCGGCAAGCAATCCCTCCAGGATGTGCTCCAGGATGGGACGCCCCTCGACGCGCAGCATGGGCTTGGGAATCTCCTGCGTCAGGTCTCCCATGCGGGTGCCTTTTCCCGCGGCAAGGATCACGGCCTTCATGGGCGAAAGTCGGAAGCCCGATACCGTGAGGGCGTTTCGGCCAGGCGGGGCGAAGGCGCGGCGGCTGAAGATCGGAAAGCCAGCAGGCGCGGCGAATTCGCTGTGGCAAGGCGGTAAGCCTGGCCTGCGTTCGTCCCGCACGACGCTTCATGGACCTGCTGCACGTCCACCGACTTGGGATCAGGCCCCATACTTATCGAACATCTTCGCGTTGGCCTGCATGAGGCGCATGAGGTACTTGGCCTCGAAGATGCCCAGGCTGCCGGAGTTCGCACCGGTCTCAGTGAAGCGCTCCAGCTTGTCTGATCCGCTGGCGCTGGAGTGCAGCAGCACCGGCTGCGGATGCCAGGAGTGGCCCTTCAAGGCGCACGGCGTGGAGTGGTCGCCGGTGATGGCCACCACGTCCGGCTTGCGCGCCAGGAAGATGGGAAGCGCGGCGTCGAAGTCCTCGATGGCCTTCACCTTGGCGGCGAAGTTGCCGTCCTCTCCGGCCTTGTCGGTGTATTTGTAGTGGATGAAGAAGTAGTCGTAGTTGTCGTACTCCTTCACATAGCGCTCAAACTGCTGGGCGATGGTTTCCGGTCCCTCAATCTTGGTCATGCCGACCAGCTGGCTCAGTCCCTTGTACATCGGGTACACCGCCAGGGCCGCGGCTTTTAGGCCGTAGCGCTGCTCGAAGGTGGGGATCTCGGGCTGATGCGCCACGCCGCGCATCAGGAAACCGTTTGCCGGGAGTTCCTTGGCCAGGAGCGGCAGGGCGACCTTGTAGAAGTCGGCCACCAGCTTGGCGACCTTGACCTGACCGGCATTGGACGGATCGACGGGCGAGGCCTTGGCGATGGGCAATCCCTCGCGATTGGGATCGGTGTCGGTCAGCGGGCCCTGGAGTCCGGCGCCGCGGAACACCACCACAAAGCGGTGCTCCTTGCCGGGGTAAATGAACACCTGGTTGGTGCCGATCTTTTTGATCTTGGCGGAGAGGATCCCGCACAGGCGTTCGCAAACCTCGGTGGCAATGCGGCCGGCGCGGCGGTCGGTGACCTTTCCGGTGGCATCGAGGGTGCAGAAGTTGGCGCGGGCGGCGACGTCGCCATTCTTGAGTTCAATGCCCAGGCCCAGGGTCTCGATCACGCCACGGCCCACCTCCCATTCGATGGGGTCGTATCCGAAGAGGGCGAGATGGCCGGGTCCGGAGCCCGGGGTGATGCCCGGGGCGGTGGGAATCATGCGGCCCTGGGCGCATCCCTGGGCCACCAGTGCGTCGAGGTTCGGCGTCTGGGCAGCCTCCAGGGGCGTCATCCAGCCCTGCTCCCGCGTGGCGATGTCCCCGAGTCCATCAAGAACGATGAGGGCGAGTTTGGCCCCAGTCTTGACCTGCAGTTTGGCGTAAACGTCGTCGAGCTTGCTCATAAAAGTCGGCGCGGAGGTTAGGGGTCCGGGCGGGAGAATCAATCGGCGTTCGCGCAACGTTCCTCCCGCTCCCCACCCGCCTTCGTCCTTCACAAAGCGGCAAGGCGCCGCAATCGTAAGGACGTTCGATGGAAACGCTGTTGTCCCCTCCCGCCCCGGTTGCCGTCCGCCCCCGCCTGCCCGCCTGGCTCAAGGTGCCGCTGCCCACCAGCAGCGCCTTCACCAAGACGCGCCTGCTGCTCGCCGACCTCAAGCTGCACACCGTCTGCGAGAGCGCGAAGTGTCCCAACCACTGGGAATGCTGGAGCCGGGGCACCGCCACCTTCATGATTGCCGGGGATCGCTGCACCCGGGCCTGCGGATTCTGCGCGGTGGACACCGCAAAACCCCTGGCGCTGGAAGCCGACGAACCACAGCGGGTGGCCGAGGCGACGCGGCGGATGGGTCTGACCCATGTGGTGATCACCGCCGTGGCGCGGGATGATCTGGCGGACGGCGGCGCCGCCCACTTTCAGCAGACCATTGAGGCCGTCCGCCAGTTGAATCCGGGCATCGCCATCGAGGTGCTGGTGCCGGACTTCCTGGACAAGGACTGGGCGCTCGACCTGGTCCTCGCCGCACAGCCCGAGGTGTTCAATCACAACCTGGAAACCGTGCGGCGGCTGACCCCCTCGGTCCGCCATCGCGCCACCTACGACCGCTCGCTCACCGTCCTGCGCAAGGCGCGCGAACGGGCCCCGCGTCCGCTGTACACCAAGTCCGGACTCATGCTCGGCCTGGGCGAGGAACGCGACGAAGTTCTGCAGGCCATGCAGGACCTGCGGACGGCCGGAGTGGATATCCTCACCCTCGGTCAATACCTGCAGCCAACCCTCAAACATCTACCGGTCCGGGAGTTCGTAGCGCCGGACGTGTTTGCCGAGCTGCAACGAATTGGGGAGTCCCTCGGATTCGCGCATGTGGCCAGCGGACCGCTGGTGCGCAGTTCGTACCACGCCGATGACTTTTCCCCAGCGGCCCGGCGGGCGGATTGACGGGCACCTGGACGCCCGCTTCGGTTGAATCCCGGTTGAATCCCGGTTGAATTGTCCGTTCCGGCAGGGCATTCATGGATGGAGTGCGAACCAAGGCTCGAAACGGAGGAACGGCGTTCCTGCTCCTTCTGGGAGTTTGGATCTCCGGAACGACTTCCCTGGCCGCGCCACCCCCGGGGATTCAGCCGTTTCTGGAGGCTCAGTGCGTCGAGTGCCACGATGCGGATGCCCACAAGGGAGGACTGGACCTCACCGCCCTCGACTTGGATCCGCAATCGCCGGAGAACCTGGCGCGGTGGGTGGCGGTCTTCGACCGGGTGGATGCGGGGGAAATGCCGCCCAAAAAGAAGGCGCGTCCGCCGCTCAAAGATCTTCAGGAATTCAAAGCCTCGCTTTCCGCGGTTCTGGTCGATGCCGAGCGGGCCCTTCGGGAGCGGGACGGACGCGCCATCCAGCGGCGTCTGAACCGGTACGAGTACGAGAATGCCGTGCGGGACCTGCTCCAGGCTCCGTGGCTACAGATCCGCGATGCGCTTCCGGAGGACGGGACGGCCCATCGCTTCAACAAGGTGGGCACCGCTCTGGACGTGTCCCATGTGCAGATCGCCCGGTACCTGGGGGCGGCGGATGTCGCCCTGCGCCAGGTGATGGCCACCCAGGCCACGCCTCCGGCCGCAAAGAAGGAGCGGTACTACACCCGGGATCAGGGCAGTTACACCGGTCCGATGAAGTTCTCGGAGTTCAACACCGCTCCGGAACGGGCGACGTTTCCGGTGCTGGGGTTCCAGGGGCAGCCTGACGTGCGATCCGGCGCCGCGCCGCTGACCACGGGGGAGACCAATGCGAAGGTCCGTGAACTGGAGGGCATGGGCGTCGTCGCTGGCAGTTACGAACCGCTGGAGCCGAAGTTCAGCCGGTTTCGGGCCCCCATCTCGGGACGGTATCGTCTCCGGTTCCACGGATACTCGGTGTGGGTGGGGCAGGGCGTGGGCGAGAAGTGGTTCATTCCCAATCTGGACAACATCTCCCGCGGCCGCCGTTCCGAACCAGTGACGGTCTATTCCGAAGCGCCCCCCCGGCAACTGCGCCGCATCGGCGAGTTTGATGTCAGTCCGGAGCCTTCGGTGCAGGAGTTGGAGGTGTGGCTGCTGGCTGGCGAGACCGTGCGGGTTGATCCCGCGCGACTGTTCCGCTCGCGTCCGGGTGCCGGGCGTTTTCAGAATCCGCTGGCTGAGAAAGACGGCCAGCCCGGGGTGGTCTTCCGCTGGCTGGAGACGGAGGGTCCTCTGGAAGCGGCCTGGCCTGGTGCCGGCCACCGTCTCCTCTTCGGTGACCTGCCCCTGCGACCGTTGACTGGGAAGGACGCCAAGGGGGTGGAGGTGGTCTCGACCCATATTCCACAGGATTCCCGGCGACTGCTGCAGGGCTTCCTGAACGCCGCCTATCGCCGTCCGGTACCCGCCGATGAGGTCGCCCGGTTCCTGCCGGTGATCGAGGGGGCGCTGGCGGCCGGAAGCGGATTCACCGAGGCCATGATTGCCGGATACACCGCCGTGCTGTGCTCTCCCGAATTTATCTGCGTCGAGGAGCGCCCGGGGCGCCTGGACGATCAGGCGCTGGCGACGCGGCTGTCCCTGTTCCTGTGGAACTCCACTCCGGATGCCCCCCTGCGCGCGGCCGCCGATCAGGGGCGTCTGCATTCTTCCACGGAGCTCCAGAAGGAGGCCCAGCGACTGCTGAATGACCCCAAGTCACGGCGGTTCGTGGATGCCTTTCTCGACTACTGGCTGGACCTGCGCCGCATCGACGCCACCTCACCGGACGCCACCCTGTACTCCGACTACTATCTGGACGATCTGCTCTCCGAATCCGCGCTTGCCGAAACGCAGGCGTTCTTCGCCGAGTTGATCGGCAGTGACCTGCCGGCGCGCCACCTGGTGTCCTCCGACTTTGCCATGCTCAACGAGCGCCTGGCCGTCCATTACGGCCTGCCGCCGTTCGAGGGAGTTGCCCTGCGCCGGGTCGCGCTTCCCGCCACGAGTCCCCGCGGGGGGCTGATGACCCAGGCCAGTGTCCTGAAGGTGACCGCGAATGGCACCACCACCTCACCAGTCCTGCGCGGCGCGTGGATCATGGAACGGATCCTCGGACAGCCATCGCCGCCCCCGCCCCCGAGTGTGCCTGCGGTGGAACCTGACATCCGGGGAGCCGTCACCATCCGCCAGCAGCTCGACAAGCATCGGAACCAGGAATCCTGTGCCGTCTGCCACGTGCGCATCGACCCATCGGGATTCGCCCTGGAGAACTTCGACGTCATGGGCGGCTGGCGCGACCGCTACCGGTCGCTCGGTCCGGGCACACCCGAAGCGGGCATCGGCAAGGGGGGACAGAAGTTCGAGTTCCACCAGGGATTGCCGGTGGACCCGACCGGAACCCTCCCGGACGGACGCACCTTCCAGGATGTCCGGGAACTCAAGTCGCTGCTGCTGGCGAGCGAGCGGCAGATCGCCCGGAACCTGACCCGGCAACTGGTGATCTACGCCACGGGAGCGCCGGTGCGGTTTGGGGACCGGGAGGAGATCGAGCGGATTCTCGACCGCACCCGTTCCTCGCGCTACGGTGTCCGAACTCTCATTCTGGAACTCGTGCAGAGCCGGCTCTTCCAGGAAAAGTGAGTTCCCGTTCACCATTCACCCTGTCCAATCCCATGAATGCCACCCGGAGTCCTCTGTCCCGCCGCCGCTTTCTCCGCGGGACCGGCATTGCACTCTCGCTGCCCTGGCTGGAATCCATGACCTCCGCCTTCGGCGCGCCTGCCGCTGGCGCCGGGACTCCCGGGGAGGGATCCGCCCCGCGCCGGGTGTTCGCCATCTGCAACAACCTGGGTCTGCTGCCGGACCAGTTCTTTCCCACCCTGCCGGGACGCGACTACGCGCTGTCCCCCTACTTGAAGATTCTGGCGGAACACCGCAACGACTTCACCGTGTTCAGCGGCGTGTCGCATCCGGAGGTCGATGGTGGACATCCCGCCGACAACTGCTTCCTCACCGCCGCGGCGCACCCGGGAAGCGGTGGGTTCCGCAACACCATCTCCCTCGATCAATACATTGCCGAGCGCCTGGGACACCTCACGCGCTTTCAGTCCCTGAACCTGGGCGTGAACGTTCAGCAGGGGCAGCGCAGCCTTTCCTGGACCGGATCCGGCGTCCTCATTCCCTGCGAGGAAAAGGCGTCCGACGTCTTCCGCCGACTGTTCATGCAGGGAACCCGGGAGGAGACCGAAGCGCAGATTCGCAAGCTGGATCGCGGACAAAGCATTCTCGACGCCGTGGCCGGACAGGCCGGGGATCTCCGGCGGCGGGTCGGGACCCGGGACGCGGAGCGGATGGATCAGTACTTCACCAGCGTCCGGGAACTCGAGAAGCGGATGCAGATGTCGCGCGAGTGGGAGCACCGTCCCAAGCCCGCAGTCTCCGCGCCGGTCCCCCTCGATCCGGCCAGTCCGAAGGCCTACATGGAAAAGGTCCGCCTCATGTACGATCTGGCGCGACTGGCCTTCGAGACGGATTCGACCCGCGCCATCGCCCTCCTCCTGGACGGCGTCAATTCACCGGCCATTGATGTGGAGGGGATGCACATCACCGACGGATACCACAACCTGTCCCATCACGGTCGTTCCGACGCCAAGATCGCCCAGTTGAAGGCCATTGATGAATGGCACATGAAGCTGCTGGCCAATCTCTTTACGGAGCTGAAGCAGGTGCGGGAGCAGGGCGAGCCTCTGCTCGACCGCACCATGATCCTGTACGGTTCCAATCTCGGCAACGCGAACACCCACGTTACCACCAACCTCCCGACCCTCTTCGCCGGGGGTGGCTTCAAACACGGACAACACCTCGCCTTTGACACGGGGCGAAACTATCCGCTGCCCAATCTCTTCGTCTCCATGCTGCAGCGACTGGGGCTGGAGACCGGCCGGTTCGCGTCCTCCACCGGAACCATGCGCGGACTGGAAATGGCCTGACACCCTGACCCGCCCTCGTGTCCCGGGCGTCACGCCGCTGGCAGTGCGGCCGCGCGCCGACGGCCCCGCTCAACAAAGGGTTTCTCGATCAGCCGGTAGGCCACTGCGGCCACCGCGACCGAGGCCAGCACCGGGAGCATCATCATTAACGGATGGCGGGCGGCCAGGTTCCGAAAGGCGGCCAGGTGGCACACATTGAAAATGAGATAGCCGTGCAGCATGTAGAGCGAGTAGGACGATTCGCCCAGGAGCTTTAGCCAGCCGATCAGGGGCGCCCGACCCGCGAGTTCCCGTCCCACCAGTCCATACACCACCAGCGCCGCGGGAACGCCGAAGAAGAGCGAGGTTTTCCGGATCGTGATCAGAGTGAGCACCACCTCGTCCGCCCGGATTCCCTGTCAGGTGGTGTAGGCCAGGGAGGCCATGAAGGCCGCGACTCCGGCGATGGCCACCGCGGTGGGGAACCAGACGTTCCGTAAGCGCAACGCCCAGGCCACGGCCATGCCGGCGAGGAACTCCAGCACGTGCTGGTCGAAGAAGAAGTTCACGCTGGTCGCGAGCACCGAACCATCACTGACCAGCGGTTGAGGAAGGAACGCCAGCGCCCCCATCACGGCCGCAATCAGCAGCATGCCCCAGCGGAAACCCAAACAGATCGCCCCGGCGAAGGTGACGTAGAACAGCATCTCGAAGGTGAGAGTCCACGACAGGTTGATGAAGGGGGGCGAGGGATAGGGAATGAGCAGGAACGCGCACACCATGGTTGCCCAGTCCAGATGGTTGATGTCCTTGAGGGCCTTCAGCAGAACCACCGTCCAGTACAGGGGGAAGATCCGGTAGGCGCGCTTGATCGCATAGGAACGGACACGTCCCGGATGCCCCAGATCCTCCCGGTGAACCCAGAGGATGATGAATCCGCTGATGACAAAGAAGACATCGACACCCACGAACCCCGCGCGAAAAACGTTGGCCAGCCAGGGCTCACCGATGCGCAGCTTGTAAATCTCACTGGCGTGGAAGAACACCACCATCAGGGCGGCCAGACCACGGAGGGATTGCAGATCGGCCAGCCGCGGACCGCCCCGCGAGCGGGCCGGCAGGCCAGAGGGCGTCCCTGAACTGCCGGGAAGGGCCGGGTCCTGTGATGCAGAAGGCACGGGTTTCAAACCAGTGAACGAGGAAATGAGAGGCGGCCCTGGGAACGACGGAAGGCTCATGACCTCCCGCTCTCGCAGGCTCTTGGTTTCGGCGGGGAGAGGTCAAGGGGTAAGGCAGGGCGGCGCAGAGCTGGAACGCCTCCCGAGGTGCAGCACCCGCCATCCAGGAGCGACGCAAACCATTTGATTTCGAGGGCGCCGGGACTCATCCCTTTCGGGTGATCACTCGCTTGTGGATCCCCTGCCTGCTGCTGGCCGTCTTCGCGACGGGACATTGGATGCGCGCCGCCGATGCCGTGACCCCGGCCGTTCCCTCTCCGTTGTACGAGCTGAGGCCAGGGACTCCAGACGGCCTGGGCAAATGGTTTCTCGGACGCGAGATCGCCTACTACATGAGCCATCAGGGAGCGCCCTGGCTGGAACGTCCGGAGCGCGAGGAAGAGGAGAAGACTTCACGGGTTCTGCCTGCCCTGAAACTGCGTCCCGGCGACCGCGTGGCCGACGTGGGAGCCGGGAGCGGATACTTCTCCTGGCGCATGGCCAAGGCGGTGGGTCCGACCGGCATCGTGTATGCCAATGACATTCAACCGGAGATGCTGGCGATCCTGTCCACCAACGTCGCCGCTCAGGGGGTCACCAACGTGATTGAGGTGCTGGGCTCCTCCACCGATCCCCGACTCCCCACCAATACCCTCGATCTGGTGCTGATGGTCGACGTGTATCACGAGTTCGATCATCCCTTTGAAATGATGCAGGGCATTTCCCGCTCCCTGAAGCCCGGCGGCCGCGTGGTGCTGGTCGAGTACCGTGGCGAGGAGCAGTGGGTGCCGATCAAGCCCTCGCACAAGATGACCGAGGCGCAGGTCCGGGCCGAGATGGCGCTGCAGCCGCTGGAATGGGTGGAGACCCTCAAGGTTCTCCCCCGACAGCACATCCTGATCTTTCGCCGCCGGACCGAATAGCCGGGCGCGGGCACCCGCCGCCGGAGGCTTGACGGGAACCCCTGGATCCCGCTCCTCTTGAACCCACGTTTTCCTCCCACAAATCCCCCCCTCATGAATCGCCGCCAATTCCTGCAGCAGTCCACCGCGGCTGCCGCTGCCGTAGCCGCCGGATGCGCCACCTCCGGGTCCTCCCGGCAGCCCTTCAAAATCAGCCTCGCCGAATGGTCACTGCACAAGGCGCTCTTCGCAAAACAGATGACGAATCTGGATTTCCCGCGCATGGCGCGCCAGGACTTCGGCATCGACGGCATCGAACTGGTGAACCAGTTCATGATGCAGCAGGCGAAAGACCAGGCCTACCTGCGGGAGTTCAAGAGCCGTGCGGACGGCGAAGGGGTGCGGGTGGTGCTGATCATGTGCGACGGCGAGGGCAATCTGGGGGATCCAGATCCCGCCAAGCGCCGCCAGGCAGTGATCAATCATCATCAGTGGGCCGACGCCACGAAGTACCTCGGCGGCCACAGCATTCGCGTCAATGCCGCCACCGGCAATGTGGGCTCCTTCTCCGAGCAACAGGATCGCGCTGCCGAGGGACTCGCCGAACTGTCCGCTTATTGTGCCCCGCTGGGTCTGAACTGCATTGTCGAGAACCACGGCGGGCTCAGCTCCAATGGGGAATGGCTGGCGGGTGTCATGCGCAAGGTGGGCAAACCGAACTGCGGCACGCTGCCTGACTTCGGCAATTTTCAGATCCGCCAGGGCGAGTGGTACGACCGCTATCGGGGCGTGACGGAGATGATGCCCTTCGCCAAGGCGGTCAGCGCGAAGTCCTATGACTTCGACGCCGCGGGCAACTGCATCGAGACCGACTACACCCGCATGATGAAGATCGTGCTCGATGCCGGATATCACAACTACGTGGGCATCGAGTACGAGGGCGACAAGCTCAGCGAGCCGGAGGGCATTCGGGCCACCAAGCGGTTGCTCGAACGGATTCGCTCAGCCTCGGCCTAGGCGGGGATGCTCCTCCGGACCGTCATCGCGCTGGGGCTCGCCGCGGGAGCGGGAATTTCTTCCCTCCACGCCCAGGTGCTTTTCGACGGCTCGCAGGGCTCGGGACCCGAAGCGCAGGGTTGGATCGTGTTCGCCCCTCCGCCGCAGACCAGCGGTGTTGCTGAAGGGGCATTCACTCTGGACAGTCGTCCGGCGGGAAACGCCGGACTTGGCGGCCTGTCGCGACAGGCTCCCTCCGACCTCAATTCCGCTGCCGGCTATTCGCTCCGTCTCACCCTGCAGGTAAAGGCCGAGACCCACCAGTCGACGCACCGTTCCGGCGTCTCGTTGATTGTTCTGGGGGCCGATCGGCGCGGGATTGAACTGGCCTTCTGGACCGACCGTCTCTGGGCGCAGGCCGATTCGCCCCTGTTCACCCACGCCGAGGAGGGTTTGATCGACACCACCCGCGGATTCGTCGAGTACACGGTGGCGGTAACGGCCGACACCTACTCGGTGACCGCGGACGGCAGGCCCGTGCTTTCGGGTCCGCTGCGCAACTACACCGCATTCACCGGATTCCCGGACGTGTACGAAATCCCCAACCTGCTGTTCCTGGGAGACGACACCACTTCGGCCTCCGGAGCGCTGTCCCTGCGACGGGTGGAACTCGTGACGACAACTCCCAAGCTGTCCGTCCGGACGCAGTCCGCAGCGGCATTGGAAGTGACCTGGCCGGCCGACTCCGGTCCCTGGATGCTCGAACAATCCGCGGTCCTTGGAGACATGTCGAACTGGCGACCCGTGGAGGAATCGCCATTGAATGCCGAAGGGCTTCACCGGCTAACGCTCACCGCCGACGCGTCGACGCGCTACTTCCGGCTGCGGCGATGATCTCCGTGCGCTACTCCGCCACGTAAACGTTCTTGAGTTCGGTGTAGCCCTCCAGCGCGGACATTCCGAGGTCGCGTCCGAGTCCGCTGGACTTGTATCCACCGAACGGCGCCTCGACGTGGACGCTGCTGTGCGAGTTGATGCTCAGCACTCCGCT
The DNA here is from genome assembly GCA_039796255.1 of Verrucomicrobiota bacterium. GTDB lineage: Bacteria > Verrucomicrobiota > Verrucomicrobiia > Limisphaerales > UBA9464 > UBA9464. Next base: position 23,833 of record JBDKKE010000007.1, read on the forward strand.
TTGCACCGCCCGGCTGACACGCAATGCCCGGCGCAGATCATTGGTCCAGATGGATCCGCTCAGGCCATACGGAGAGGCATTCACCTCCCGCAGCATCGTGGCCTCATCATCGAACGGAGTGATGGCCACCACCGGACCGAAGATCTCCTCGCGCCAGCAACGATCATTCCGGCCCACATCGAGCAGGACGGTGGGTTCGAGATAGAATCCCTTCGGATGGGGCCGTCCGCCCCCGCAGGCAAAGCGACTGCCGCGACTCC
>JBDKKE010000008.1:0-4302 GCA_039796255.1 Verrucomicrobiota bacterium
TTCCAGATCCACCAACGGTCTGAGGGCCATACCCCGAACACGTCGCTGTGGCCGTCCCCAAACAGGATTAACTGCGAGGCCGCCTCCACCATCCCCCACCGGCACAGGTTGTTCTCATACCCGGCCGGACGTCCGAAGGGCGGCTGGGCCCCTCCCGAGAGCCAGTGCACGTTGACGGCCGCTAGGCCGCTGGGGATCTCGATCTCGCCGGGCACGAACTGCCCCAACACCCAGGGGCTGGGCCTAGAGTTCGGACGGGGCTTGGCGCTGGCGTAGACATCGTTCTTTTCGGCTGGGCAGTCGTAGACCCTTGGGTTCTGGCCGACGTTGGGGTAGAGGTAAGTGCGCCAGCTGGATTCGCCGTTGGGGATGCGCGCCTGAATGGGCGGGAAACCGTCGGAGTTGTCGATGGTGTACAGGTGAAGGGCCACCCCCAGCTGGCGCAGGTGGTTCAGGCAGGCGATGCCTTGGGCCTTGGACTTCGCCCCCGATAGGGCCGGGAGCAGCATGGAGGCCAGCACTGCGATGATGGCGATCACCACCAGCAACTCGATCAGTGTGAAACCATCCCTGAATCGAAATTTGGACTCTTTCATAGGCATGACTGGCTCAGAAACGATCCAACAGCTTACCCATACAGTTCGACCGATAGTATTTTGTCAACGGCTAGACCCGCTGGATTGTGGATCATTCTTCTGGCGCTCTGGATGAACCAGTTTTGCGGAGTGCGGTCTTCAAAGCTGGCTGAGGACCTTCCTCGGACTCACCGATCGCCCTGCGGAAGCCCAGCGCTACTTCGCCTTGGGTTTTGCCCAAGGATCGGAGGTTGCACTACATGGCCAGCCACTCCCGGACGCGGTGCTCGATGCAGTCCCCGACGCTCTGGTGAGCCGAGGAGCATCCGCGGTGTCGAGTCTGGGAACGGTAGCGGGAGCCGCTCCTTTGAATCGTCTCCGGAACTGGGCCAGTCAGTGGCTGACGCACGAGGTCGTGGAGGTGCCGACGTCGCTCTGGTACTTTGGATTATCGATGGGGCACAGCGCGGCGCAGACCCACCCTTTGGTGTGCGGGATGCTGGCCGCGGAACTTGATGAGGCACGGTTTGATCAGCGGTTTGCCGGCCGAGCATTTGTCGCGACACTGTTGCGGCGGGACATGGATCCGTGGCGGGCATTCATTCGCAGCACATATGGGGGCCCCGTCGAGGGCGAGCTGCTGTCGGCTGCTGTTGCTGGCAGTCTAGATCGCATGCGGACCCAGCAGGGGACACTGCGAGCGTTCCTTCTCGATGCCGTGTTGGAGGGCCGGAGCTTCGCCCAATCCTCGTCACCTGCGGTAGAGGCCCTTCTGACCGAGACCGGACCGCTACAGATCCAACGTCTCCGGCCGTTCTACGCGGCGAACTCGGGCCCTTTGACGGAGGCCGCCCCGGAAGGCCCGCTGTTGGAGGCTCTCCGGAATTGGATCTTCCGATCGCATGCCAACCTGTTCACCGCCAACGACCCAGGGGCAGAACATGTGACGCTTCGCCACGCCTACGACTACCTTTGGTGGCGTGGGTTTCTGGAGGGCGCGCCGGACAAACCAACCCGGTCATTCGTCGCCTCCGGTTTATGACACACGACAGGGTTGCCCTCGTCACTGTCTCGTGATTTATTTTAATAGTCCTAACGAGACGCATCCAGAGCGTCGGCGGGGAGAAATCCCGCTGACCAGCGACCTGCCCAGAGTTTTGGGAAAGGTGCTTTGGAAGCCCGCAAGGGTTTCCGATGTGCAGGCGAAAGCCTGAACCAAAATAATAACTCCTGTGTGAAGGCCGTCGTCTCGTGTGAATCGAGCGGCGGCCTTCGTCTTTTCAACACGGCTCTGGGTGCGTGGCGATCGACACCGAAGCCATGCAAACATCAGTCCGGGTTCAGCCCTTCAACAAGAATCACCACATATGGCGAAACCATGGTCTGTGGTGGTGCCACTTCACGGTCCATCACCGCGACCACACCAAGCAGCGGATCCGTCGGTCCACCGGCACCCGCCATCTCGAGGAAGCCCGTCAGATCCGGGACTTCCTGCTCACCGTCCTGCCCTCCACCGCAGCCTGAAAGGACCCGACGATGAAGAATTACGACGATATTAACTACGAGTTCCGTCCCGTGAGCTACTGGAACAACAGGACGGTTCAGCAGGCTATCCTCCGGGAGGTGAAGGGCACCCACCGGCGAGAACTGATCACCAAGGCACTGGCTGAAGGGGAGCTTGGGAGGGTCAGCGATGAGCTTCAGTCGGCAGAGGTCAGTGATGACGTCCGGGCCCAACTCGGACGGATCCACCCAAACTTCATGGGAGGCGAATACCTGCCAAGCTACGAACGAGATGAAACCGAGATCGCACGCTTCGAGTTACAATCCACCACCGCCGATGTGATCAGCATCCGAGCTCGTTTCTGGCAGGGTCTAATCCATTACCGTGTCGTCGATGAGTACAAGGAGCACTTCAGCGTGAAGCCAGCAACCAGCCGACGTCCCTTTACGCTCCAGCAGTTGGTGAAATTCATCGACGCCGTCAGCCACCCAAATCTTACCCATCCATTCTCGCTCGCTTACAACGAGTACAACGCGGAGTACTACGACTCGAGGGAATCACTTCGGTATTTCACCAGTATCAGCTCGGACATCTATCCGCAGCTATGCAATCACTTCGAGAGGGTCTTCGAGGACTGGGTTTTAGAGGGAAAAGAGGAGGAAAATCGTTTAGCGGAAGAGGAGGCTGAAGAAGCGGCAAAAAAACTGCGCCTACAGGAAAAATCCTATCAACGCTGGAAAAGGAAACCGGCTGTTCAAAAGCTCAACTCGATGGGGTACGAGCCAAATGGCCCGGAGGACCTGAGTCGGTGCGTAGTGGATGCTTACAGCCGACTCGACCTCAAGGCGCTCCGACTGATGGGGACCTTGGGGTTCCAGGCACCCAATGACTGGTGGTACAAACCTATTCAAAATCAGGATGCCGCGAGCCTGAAAGCACTTAGCTGCATTGCTGACCCTAACACCTATTTTCGAAAGCACACTTGGACGACTGTATACACGGCCGATACTCCTCTTACCCTAGCTCTAAAAGCGGGCTGGAAGGAAGGTGCCCGCATCTTGATTCAGTGCGGAGCCAGTACTTCTTGCGTGATCCAGTCCTGCGCTCCACACAGGGGACCAACGTACCATGACATTGATGCAATGCTAAAGTCGGCGGGTTTGGATGGCGTAGAGGTCGATGCCAAAACTAAAGAACCTCGCGCTTGAAAGGGGATCTGGACGTCCCTAGTGGCTATCAAACGTCATACTGGTTGTAAAATCGGTCCGGTCAGGAGGTGCCCATGCAGTCATTCGAACAGGCCGACAACACCCAGTTGCTTTCCAGGTTGGCGGGGAAACCCGTCGCGGAATCGCTGATGCAGCGTTACGGCGGGCTTACCAATCTGGCCCAAGCCTCGTTCGACGAATTGCAGCAGGTCAAAGGCATCGGGCAATCCAAGGCCGCGGCCATCAAGTCCGCCTTCCTGCTGGCCCAGAGGTTGACGCAGGAAACCCACCGTGAATCCCCGGTGCTCGACAATCCGGGACGCATTGCCGACGTGCTGCGGGAACCCAACCGGCTCTATGCCGTCGAACATTTTCAAGTCCTCTGCCTGAACACGCGCCGCCGACTGATTGCCGTTGAAAACATCGGCCAGGGGATTCTCGACCAAGTGCTGGTGCATGCCCGCGAGGTCTTTGCGGTGGCCATCGCCAAACGGGCGTCAGCCATCGTGATCGCACACAATCATCCCGGCGGGGACCCAACCCCGAGCGAGGCGGACATCCGCGTGACACGCGAACTCATCCGCGCCGGGCAACTGCTCAAGATCGAGGTGCTCGACCATGTCATCATGGGTCGAAGCACGACCGAGCGCCCAAGGGACTACACGTCGCTTCGTGAGTTGGGTTATTTCTCATAGGATCGCCCTCCTGCGCCAGCGACCTAAACGCGACGACGGAAGGCAAGCTGCCATCACGGCTTGGGATCTCCATTCCTCCGTCGCCATTCGGTGGGCGACTGGCCTTCCCATTCCTGGAATGCACGGAAGAATGAGTTCGTATCTTCGTAGCCCAGTAGGAAGGCGATTTCGTTGAATTCCACGGTGGCGCGCTGAAGATAGTGGTGCGCGAGCTCCCTCCGGACGTCCTCCAGCAGTTCTTGAAAAGAGACCTTCGATTCGGAGAGGCGGCGTTGAAGTGTGCGGACGCTCAGGCCGAGTTCTTGGGCCACATCCTGCAC
>JBDKKE010000009.1:0-13899 GCA_039796255.1 Verrucomicrobiota bacterium
TGGGGGAGGATTAGGGGGCAATGGTGGACTGGGTAGCAGCAGTCGCTCCGGTGGAATGGGCAACAGCTACGGCAATCGCAGCGGCGGACAGTTCTATGGCCAGTCGGAGGGCATGGAGCCCCTGCTCCCCCAGCAGCAGGCAGTGACGCGCGCGGCCGGGACGCCGCCGGGTGGCGGCACCTTCGGGAGCCGGCTCAACAGTGTGAATCGCGCGGGTGGAGCCACCCAGAATCCCAACCAGCCTGTCAGCCCGGATGCCAGCATCACTCCAGATCCCCGTTCCAATTCGCTGATCGTCTACGCCAATCGAAAGGACATGGCCCAACTCCGGAAGATCATCGAGAAGGTGGATACGCTTTTGGCGCAGGTCATGATTGAGGCGGTCATCATGGAGGTCGCCCTCACCTCCGGACTCAACTACGGGGTCACCGCGATCCAAAAGTACAACCAGTACAACCCGAATCTTGGGGGAGGAGGCGCCATGGATAATCTGGGCACTGGCAATACGCTGACCAACCTCTTTCCAACCATTCCCACAGGAGGCGGACTCAATTACCTGCTGCGGTTCAATGACAACATCAATGTCGTCGTTCAGGCGCTGGCGTCTGACGGTAACATCAACGTGCTTCAGCGTCCGCGCATCATCACCTCGCACGCCACGGCCGCCACTTTCGTCGCGGGACAGGTCGTCCCGTTCTTGCAGGGAGGTTTCAACAATGGAATCAGCGTCGGGACAACCCAGTTCTACGAACGCCAGCAGGTCGGCGTGTCGCTCGACGTGCTTCCCTACATCACCCCGGACGGACTGGTGGTCATGGAAGTCGAGCAGACGATCGAGAACTTGGCTCCCAACAACGCCGGTGTGGCCACGGTCGCCAATGCGCCGGTGACGAACAAACGTTCCGCCAGTTCCACCATCTCGGTACGGTCGGGAGATTCCGTGCTGCTGGGTGGATTCATCCAGGCCCAGAAGGGTACCACCCGGTCCGGCGTGCCCCTGCTCAAGGATATCCCGCTCCTCGGCGCCCTCTTTCGCAACACCCAGGTGGACAAGTCACGCACCGAACTGATGATTTTGATGAGTCCCACGGTCCTGCCGACTCCGCAGTCCGCTTCGGAACTCTCGAATGAATTGAAGCAGGGTTCGCCCCAGATTCGGATGATGGAGCAGGATTTTGCGAAGGAGCGGGCAAACCTGAACAAAAAGGCCAGCCGTCAAGTGGACTCCGCTGACCAACCCGGCATCCAGGCGCCCGCGCCTCAGTCCACCCCCCCGACACCGGAATAACTATAGGGCGGACCGGACGGAAAATGGGCCCCGGCCCGGCCCTACCATGGCAAAGGCTGACGGTGAATTGAGATCGGTTTGCGGCCTTCCGGATCCAGATCGAGTTCCAGCCATCCGCCGTCCTTGAACAGTTGGATTCCGCAGGGTGAGGGGCAAAGCTCCACCCGGAACTTGCGCCACCAGCGTGCCTCGTTTAGGGCGACGGAGTGGCGCCGGACGGTGTTTCCCAGGAAATGGATTCGTGGCATTCCGGCGAGTCGCTGTCCCAATCGGAAAATGGAGGGCGAATGGAGATGCCCAACGATGGTTTTTGCGATCTGAGGGAGGTGGCGGGCCACGGTCGCGTCCCTTCCCAGAAAGGGCAGTGCGCTCGGATCATGAACAAACAGCACGATCCTCTGGCCGGATTCCACCCGGGAGAATGCCTCGCGAATGCCGGTCCACAGCGTATCCGCCACCTCGTTCCAGGCGGTCCGCTCCTCCGGGAGGATTTCTGGTCCGTAGATGGGGAGGGCCACCGGAGTGGAGGCTACGCCGATGAGGGCCCAGGGTCCGAATTCCCGATGCCAGATCGGGTCCAGGCCAAGACGCAACTGGCAGCGCTTCCAGCTTTCCAGGCGCAATCCGCCGACGCCGCCGAAGAGGCTCTGCTTTCCCAGCTCATGATCGCCAATGGTGGCGAGAAGACGGGGTCCGTAGGCCTGGCGAAGGCGGTTCAGGGCCTGGTGGGCGCTTTCCAGGGCGGCGTCATCACTGACCCCGACGAACGCGGAGTCGACAGTAAAGTCGCCATTGGCCACCACGTGATCCGGTCCGGGATTGGCGGCGATCAGGCGGTCCAGACGATGGTTATGGGCCATCGGGTCATGAAGCCAGATCCAGCGGCGCCAGGCGCGGGCCGCCAGGCGGAGGGCCGGATTGCCAATCGACCGAATCTCAAAGCCCTGGCGCGCCTGTTCCGCGGGTCCGGCATAGTGAATATCCGAGATGACGGCCAGTTTCATCTGACCCGATCAGCCTGACGCATTCCGGGAATCACAACCACCAGAAGTCGTCGCCAAATTTTTACACGCCAGCCGCACGATGTTTCGGTACCACCTTTCTCGCCATGTTCTCTCTGCAGAAGTTCTTCGGACGAAATGACCGCTTCTTTGATTTGCTAGAACGATCTGCCACCGAGGCTCGTGAGAGCGTCGCCCTGGTCAAGGGAGCCCTGAATTCTCCGAACAAAGGCGCCGGTTCCCTGGATGAATTCGCGCTTCTCCGCCGGAAGGACAAGCGGCTCACGGAGGAGATTCGAACCCTGATCACGCAGACCTTCGTCACGCCGTTGGAGCGCGAAGACATTGATGCGCTGAGCACCGCGCTCTACAAGATCCCCAAGACCCTGGAAAAGTTCTGCGAGCGCCTTCTGCTGGCGCCCGACCGACTGCAGGGCAGCGATTTCACCCGGCAGCTTCAATTACTGGACGAGGCGACTCAGACGGTGGTGGAGATGACCCGCCAGTTGCGGACCAGTCCCGGTCTCGAGCCGGTCAAGGAGCAGAATGACCGGCTGCAGTATTTGGAGGGGGAGGCCGACAAACTCATGGTGGAGCTGCTGCGCGGCCTCTATTCCGGCAAGTTTGATCCGGTGGCGGTGATCGTGTTGAAGGATCTCTATGACCTGCTGGAAAAGGTCATCGACCGCTGTCGTGATGCCGGCAACGTCATCTTCTACATTGTCCTCAAGAACTCCTGAGGTCCGGCCATGACGCTGCTCTTCACCGTCATCCTGGTGGCCCTCGTCTTCGAGTACATCAATGGATTCCATGATACGGCCAACTCCATTGCGACCGTGGTGTCCACCAAGGTCCTGACGCCCCGGGCGGCGGTGATCCTTGCGGCAACGACCAACCTCGTGGGCGCTCTGGCCGGCAACGCGGTGGCGAAGACGGTTTCGTCCGGACTCGTGGATGCCCAGTTCGTCACCAGCGCGACCATCATCTGTGCGCTTCTAGGCGGAATCATCTGGAACCTGGTCACCTGGTGGTTCGGCCTGCCCAGCAGTTCCAGCCATGCGCTGATTGGAGGTCTCTGCGGTGCCACCCTCGCGTCTGCTCAGGGCAACTGGGGAGCCCTGATTTGGGCGAAGACCAAGGAAGGCCCCTGGTACACGGGGGAGGGCCTGCTCTACAAGGTGGTCATTCCCATGGTGAGTTCGCCAGTGGCCGGGTTTGTCCTCGGCCTGGTCGTCATGAGCCTGCTCTATTTTTTGCTGAGGTCTTGGCGGCCGCACACGGTCAACACGTTGTTTGGAAAGGCCCAGTTGGTCAGCGCGGGATACATGGGATTTGCGCACGGATCCAATGACGCGCAGAAGACGATGGGTATCATCGCCCTGGCCCTAGCTGCCGGGATCAAGGACGGCAGTCTGAACCAGGTGCCAGAATGGCTCACCTTCCTCCGCCATCCCATGGTGGCCGGTGCCGATGGCAAGGAGGTCATCGCCGCATGGATCAAGGTGATCTGCGCCCTGACCATGGCCGCCGGAACCGCTGCCGGGGGGTGGCGTATCATCAAGACCATGGGGCACAAAATGGTGAAGCTTCACCCGGTCAATGGATTTGCCGCCGAAACTGCGGGGGCCACCGTGCTCATGGTCGCTGCCCATTACGGAATGCCCGTGTCCACCACCCACGCCATCACCACCAGTATCATGGGGGTCGGATGCGCCAAGCGCTTTAGCGCGCTGAAGTTGGGGGTGGTGGAGCGGATTCTCTGGGCGTGGGTGCTGACCCTGCCGGTGACTGGAGCGCTGGGATATCTGATCCGGCGTCTGACGTTGTAACGCCCCCGTTTTCCCGATGCCCGCACCTTCCCGTCCGCTCCGCCTCGACCAACTGCTTTCGCGTTTCGGATACTGCAGCCGCAGTGAAGCGAGAATCTGGCTTCGCCAGGGACGCGTGCGGGTCGCTGGGATTCCGGCGACGGATCCATCGGTGCGGGTTCACTGCGAGGACGTTCTGATCGATCGTCAAGCAGTGGAGAGCCCGGAGCCTTTACTGGCGTTGTATCACAAGCCGGCGGGATTGGTGTGTTCACATGATGAGCAGGAGGGGCCCTCGATCTACGACCAGCTTCCGCCCCGATGGTTGCGGCGGAATCCAGTGGTCACCTCCATCGGGCGCCTGGACAAGGACACCACCGGGTTACTTCTGCTCACGGATGACGGAAGTCTGGTCCACCGGTGGACTTCACCCCGGCACGAGGTGCCCAAGCAGTATGAGGTGACCGTGGGTGCCGATCTGGATCCGGCCTGGATCGACGTTTTTGCTTCCGGAACGCTTCGGCTGGAGAGCGAAACCACTCCCTGTCTGCCGGCGCGGCTGGAGCTGATCTCCTCCCGTGAGGCCCGCCTGGAACTGACGGAGGGTCGCTATCATCAGGTGAAGCGTATGTTTGCCAGCCAGGGAGCCCGGGTAGTTCGATTGCATCGAACGCGATTTGGCCCCTTTGAACTCGGTGATTTGGTGTCAGGCGGGTGGCGGATGGTTCCGATTCCCGAATCCGTCTGAGCCTGGCGTCAGGGCGCCGGCTTTACGCGGAAGTAACCAGTGCCTTCCGCTGGTGTCGGCAGGATCGCCGTGGTCACGGGAAACCGCCCCGGCACCGCGGTCACTGATCCCCAGTCTCCCGGAGTTGTCCCTGACTCGAGAGTGTATCCGGAGGCTTCTCGACCGGGCCAGCTGACCCGGACCAGAGTTTCGGAGAAGAATCCAATATCCGGGGAGGCGGAACCCTCGTCACGCAGCGGATCCGATCCCGCCAGAAACTCCCGCAGATTACTGATGCCGTCCGCATCCGAGTCGCCCGCGGGTCCCTGCCCAAGCCCGCCCAAGCGGGACTGCTCCCAAGCGTCGTCCAAACCGTCCCGATCCGTGTCCTCCACCGGAACGCCCCTCACCAGCAGGGTCGCGCCCAGAATCTGGCCAAGGCCCTCACCGCCCGCCTGGTCGGTCACGCGCAGTTCCCAAGTGCCGGCCGATGGTTCAAAGAAATGCTGCGTGCTCCAGTAGGTCCAGTCCGACGGGCCGGCAGTGGTGTCCGCATTGTATCGTTGAAGAACGCTGACCGTTCCTGTGGGGGAACGGAGCGTCACCCTGAGGTCCCCGCGTCCGGTATGATCCGTCCGAAGTCGGACGCCGACGTGTTCACATTGGAGGTCACGGGTCACTGAGAACTGGCGTACGGCTCCCTCCAGATGAATGCGTGCCGCCCGCTGGGGGTTGGCCTCCACCGCCGCGCGCACGGCGAGTCCGTCCGATCGACGAATAAAGATCGCCGGGATGGCGGAATAGTCGGTCCCGGTCAGGACGCACAGTTGTTCCCCACCGGGACAGCTTCCCCCAGGAATTTCCGCCGCATCCGCATTGAACACGACAGCGAAGGCCGCCCCCGCTGCGGCTACCCGGGCCAACTTCTCAGCGTACGGAGATCCACCGCGCTCGATCAGGGCACCCTTGCCGTCGAGTCGAGTCGGAGGGTCCTCCAGGGCCTTGCCCAGATCGACCAATGGCAGAAAAGCAGTCGCTATCTCGGGGTGCACCCCCGTCCCGGGCAGTCCTGACACCACCAGTGGAAGATTGTCTGCCGCGCCGGCTTGCAGTTCCATGCGGAAACCGGCATCGGGAATCGGAGTGGAGCCCTCCGCATCCACGGACACTTCGACCGCTGGGGGGCGATTGGACCAGAGGGCGGCCCAGCGGACTGCCTCTCCCGCATCGACGATTCCGAAGCCCAGATTGTGACTGAAGAGCAGACCGGCGCGATTTCGGGCCAGTCCAGGATCCGAGGTGTCGAAATGCCGCGCTGACAGGAGCATCACTTGTTGGACGTCGCGCGCGGTAAGGAGCGGACGGGTCGCGAGGATCAGAGCCGCGACGCCGGACACCAGCGGCGCTGCGGCCGAGGTTCCGGTGAATCCCAGGGCTCCCCAACGGAAATCTGAGAGGTATTCGAAGGGGGGGAAGAAGCTGACGAAATTCGCCCCGGAGGTTCCGGGAAGATCGGTGGTGAAAAGTCCTCCTTCAGTGACATCGCCGGCCGGTGCCGCGACGAGAACACAGGCCCCGGGTTCGGAGAAGCTCGAGGGTTGTCCGTTGGTGCGAACAGCGGCGACGCACAGGACACGGGGATCATTGGCAAAACCATCGTCTCCCGCCTGTGCCCCCTGCCCGCGCTCATTGCCCGCCGCCCGTACCATCACGGTGCCGAGGCCACCGCGTCCCTGGCGCCACGCATCCTCAATGCCGGCGTCTTCCAGGACGGAGGGGCCGCGCTGGAGTGGGCCGCTCGGTCCCCAGCTATGGTTCTGGATCGCCACTGTATTCGAGGCGTATCGGAAGACATCGCCCAGACGTTCATCGGTGATGGTTCTGGGGGGTTGTCCCGCCGCAGGCCCCCGTTCCCAGATCACCCAACTGGCAATGCGCGATGCGGGCGCGACCCCGCTCATGCCCCAATGGTTGTTGCCGGTGGCCGCGATCAGGCCCGCGCAGGAAGTGCCGTGCGCGCCCAGGGAGTTTCTCAGAAAGGGGGAACCATCGTTTGTGCCTTTGGCGAAGTTGAAATGGGGAGCGCCGGCGGTCCGGTCCGCCAGGTCCAGGTGATCGAGTTGCACCCCGGAATCCGCCACCCCTACGGTGATTCCCTCCCCACGCGAGACTGCCCAGGCGGGTCGGATGTTGATGTCAGCGCCCAGTTCCCTCCCGGTCTCCGGATCGCGGTTTTCCAGAGACCATTGCCCGGGGTCGTTTCCCCGGGCGACCCGGAAGAATTCGTCATTGGGAGCGGCCGCGTAGGCATCGTGGGCAACCCAGGGCGGATGCGCCACCGGATGGGCCGCCAAGACGCCTTCACGCCCCGCCCATTCCGCGCAGGCGCGCCACGCCTCACCCGCGTCGGACGCCTGGAGCACGTACAGGCCGGGACGAAGGGTGCGGTCCAGTTTGAGCGGGGAACTGTCGAGGAGCGATTCCACCGCGATCTCCGGTGCCAGTGCCAGCACCACCCGGTCGGTGAACTCCCATCGCTCGTCTGGTGCCTCCTCGGGATGGGCGACGATGGAGGGGGAGGGAGGGGAGGGAGGGGAGGAGGCGACGCGCAGGCCGGCGGGTTCGGGGTTGGATTCCGGCAAAAAGCGGACTGTGGCCGGCATGCGAAAGGTTGCCGGAGTCACTGGCGCTGCGGCACAGACAAGAAGTCCGGTGCTGCCTGCCAGCAGCGTTCGCCATAGGTTCATGGCAGAATCTAGCGATGGGGACGCAATCTGCGAATCCCAGTTTTTCGCACCCGTCGCTGACAATGAAAAGGGACCGGTTCTGACCGGTCCCCTCAGGGTCTCTTTTTAATAATTGATCGAGATCAGTTGCCCTTGACCCCGACGCTTTTCGTCTCGCGGACCTTGGCCAGCAGGGACTCGCGTTCCGGAGAGGTGCCGCAGGAGTCACCGGCCTCGTGGTGGTGATCGTCGTCACCGCCGTTGCGCTGATAGGCGGGCTTGGCGCTGCCCATCTCGCGATTCACTGCGGCCTTGGCCTCGGCGAGGTGTCCCTTGCCGATGGTGGCTCCATTGTAGGCAGAGCGGGTCAATTCTGCGGAAGCCGGATAGGGCTTCGGCTTGGACGCGAAATTGAACTTCATGTTGACCCAGGTGTCGCGCGGGCTGGTGCTCAGGGCACCCGACGGCTCATACCCGCTGTGCATCATGCAATTCTCGCACTTCGGGTTGAGGGCTACGCCGTTTTTGGTTCCGTACTTCTCCCAATCGACCTTGGTCAGGACTTCCTGATAGGAGCCGAAATGGGTTTCGGTCATCACGTAGCAAGGAGCCTTCCAGCCGCGGACATTGTAGGTGGGGATAGCCCAGGCGGAACAGGGGAGCTCCCGCTTGCCGGCCAGAAACTCGAGGTACACGGGAGTGCCGAACAGGGTGAACTGCTCGCCCCACCTCTGGATGTCCTTGAACTTCTCATGGACCAGATCCCGGGTGAGGAAGAAATCCTTTGGATCCCGGCCCAACCGCTTGACCATGTCCTTCTTCGCGGCGTCGTAGTCGTAGCCCGGAGAAATGGTGTGGCCATCGACCTCAAGGGAGCTGAGGAACTGGAACATCTGCTCGAGTTCGGCCGGATCGGTCTCCTTGTAAACGGTGGTGTTGGTTGCCACCTGATAGCCGATGATCTTGGCCATCTTCATGGCCAGCACGCACTCCTTGAAGACGCCCTCGCGCTCGACGATGAGGTCGTGGGTATACTCCAGCCCGTCCACGTGCACGTTCCAGTACATCCACTTGGTGGGGCCGATGGTGAGTTTCTTCCGGGCGGCCTCATCGGGATTGCGGATCGTTTCCGCTTCCTTATCGGAAATCAGTCCCTCAGTGAGCAGCCGCGCCACCAGCGGTTCAACGGACGGTCCATAGGTGGCGGCGAGATGTTCCCTCATCTTCTTCCGCATGAACATGGCGTTCGTGCAGATATAGATGATGCGGCCCTGTTCGCGCAGGCCGGCCACCAACTCCTCGATCTTAGGATAAATCAGGGGCTCACCACCGCAGATGGACACCATCGGGGCGTCACACTCCACCGCGGCCGCGAGGCACTGCTCCAAGGGAACGAGGTCCTTGAGACTGGTCGAGTATTCGCGGATGCGTCCGCATCCGGTGCAGGTGAGATTGCAGGTATGGAGCGGCTCCAACTGCAGCACCATGGCGAACTTTGGGGTGCCCTTGAGCCGGTTCTTCGTGATGTGTTTGGCGATCTTGAGCGTGAGCGCGAGCGGGAAACGCATGGTGAGTTAGCGGACAGAGGTGGGGGCTGAAGCTGGGAGGGAAGGGGACGGGGACGGGGCGTGGGAATTCAAGCCGGGAACCAGAAAAGACGCTGGCGACACCCCGTAGCCGGTGTTGATGCCGCCGCAACCGGACAGCACTGCGAGCAAAACCATCAGCGCAACCGCTTTAGCCTGCTTCAGGACACTCATCTGAAGTGCAGAATAGTCAGGAGCCCCCCTGCCGCAACAGCTAATTGAGGAGCCCCAGACGGACGGGTGGCGTCCTCAGGCTGCCGCGGCCATCGCGGCGTCTCGTGGAACATCCTGAAGGATCTGCGCAATGACGTGATCGGTGGTGATCCCCTCGGCTTCCGCCTCAAAATTGACGATCAGCCGATGCCGCAGCGCCGGTGGGGTGACCGCCTGGATATCGTCAAAGCTGACGTTGAATCGCCCGTGGGTCAGGGCCCTTACCTTGGCCGCCAGGAGCAGCACCTGGGCGCCGCGAGGACTGCTGCCAAATTTGAGGTATTGGTTGGTGATGGGGGCCGCGGTCTCTGTCTTGGGGTGCGTGGCCAGTACCAAGCGGACGGCATAGTCCTTCACATGGGTCGCCACGGGCACCTGGCGGACCAGGCGTTGCAGCTCCCGCAGGCGCGAGCCGTCCATGACCTTCGAGGGTGTTACCTTCTCGCCCTCGGTGGTCCGATTGAGGACCTCAGTCATCTCCGCCGCCGACGGGTAGCCGACCACCAGTTTGAAGAAGAAGCGGTCCAATTGTGCCTCGGGCAGGGGATAGGTGCCCTCCTGGTCAATGGGGTTCTGCGTCGCCAAAACGAAGAACGGTTCCTCCAGCGGGCGAATCTCGCCCCCAGCCGTCACCTGCTTCTCCTGCATCGCTTCCAGCATGGCTGACTGCGTCTTGGGAGTTGCCCGGTTGATTTCGTCCGCCAGGAGCAGATGGGCGAAAATGGGTCCCTTTTGAAATTGAAACTCCCGCCGGCCCTCCGGCGATTCCACCACCAGGTTGGTGCCCAGGATGTCCGCCGGCATCAGGTCGGGGGTAAACTGGATCCGGTTGAAACTGAGGTCGAGAACTTCACTAAGGGTCCGCACCAGCAGGGTCTTACCCAGACCGGGGACGCCCTCCAGCAGCACGTGTCCTCCGGCAAAGATCGCCTGCAGGGTGCCGTCGACAATGGACTGCTGTCCGACCACCACCTTGCCGATCTCAGCCAGAAGGTTGGAGTATTCCTGTCGAAATTGCGTGATCTGCTCCTCGGTGCTCATGGCGTTGGGGTCAAGAAGTGTGCTGAGGGCCAGCCTAGGCGGCGACCCGCCGCCCGCAAGCTCCGTGCGCGGTGGACGGTCCCGAGTTTGTTTGGGTGGCTTGTGAACGGGATGTCGTTCGGCGTGACTTGGCTCCGACGGTGGAGGAGAGTCATCGACACCTTGTGAGCATGCTATCGTTGTTTCCGGCCGTTCGTCATTCGCGTGGGCTGCTGTTTCTGATCGCCGTTCTGGCCACTCACCCATCTGCGGCGCAGACCCCCTCCATTC
Source organism: Verrucomicrobiota bacterium (assembly GCA_039796255.1). Lineage (GTDB taxonomy): Bacteria > Verrucomicrobiota > Verrucomicrobiia > Limisphaerales > UBA9464 > UBA9464. The sequence continues at coordinate 10,661 of JBDKKE010000009.1, forward strand.
GTCATTCACCGCCACTGACGGAATCCGCTCCGCGGCGGGCCGGCGTCTCTGCGCAACGGCTGGCGCGCATCGATGCGCTCTGCGGGAAGGCTGTTGCCGATGGAGAAGTTCCCGGTGTGGTGGCGCTCGTGGCGCGGAATGGAAAAATTGTTTATCACAAGGCGTTTGGTCTCGCCGACGCGGAGGCGGGGCGACCGCTGAAGCGCGACGACATTTTTCGGATTGCCTCCCAGTCCAAAGCCATCACGGCCACTGCGGTCATGATGCTCTGGGAGGAAGGGCGGTTTCGGCTGGATGACCCCGTCTCCAATGTGCTTCCTGAATTTAAGAATTCGCAGGTACTGAAGACCTACAATGAGTCCGACGGCTCCTGGACCGGGGAGCCGGCCCGTCGGCCCATCACCGTTCGCGACCTGCTGACCCACACTTCCGGGCTGGGATATGGGGTCATTGATGGGGATCCGCGCTTTAAGAGAATTTATGCGCAGGCAGGGATCGTCGATCTCTTCACCACCGAGCCGGTCACCGTCGGCGACAACGTGCGCAAGCTGGCGGCGCTGCCCCTGCACCATCATCCCGGGGAGAAATATGTCTACAGCGAGGGACTCGACGTGCTGGGACGCTTCATCGAGGTCGTCTCCGGGCTGCCGTTTGATGTGTTTCTCCAGACGCGGCTGTTTGCCCCGCTGGGCATGAAAGATACCGGATTCTACCTGCCGGCGGAGAAGGCGGGCCGACTGGTTGCGGTGCAAACTCCCAACAATGGACGATGGGTGCGGTATCCGGTCACCTTTTACGATCCCGAGTATCCGGTGAAGGGTGCGAAATCCTTTTTCTCGGGAGGCGCCGGCCTGTGCAGCACGGCCCGGGACTACGCGACGTTTCTTCAAATGTATCTCAACCAGGGGGAATTGAACGGCGTCCGTCTCCTGAGCCGGACGACGGTGCAGACCATCATGGCCGAGCAGGTGGCCGGCGACCTGTGGGGCGGCGGGGACAAATTCTACGGATTGGCCTTCGGGGTGGTGTCGGAGAAAGGCCAGGCGAAGGGGGGTGAAGGGAGCACCGGGACCTTCGACTGGGGCGGCTACTTCAACACCCAGTATTTTGCCGATCCCAGGGAACAACTGATTGGAGTGCTCATGAAGCAGACGCAGGGGGGAAGGGACCAGACGGCGTGGAAGTTCCGTCAATTGGTGGGTGCCTCGGTGGATAACTGACTTCTTTGGGGCTTGGAGCCGGGGTTTTTTGTGGTGGGTGTTTTTTGCTGCAAATGAAGGCGGCATCCAGGAGAACTCCTGCACCGCTGTTCCGCCTTTCGTTCATTCCCGTGGGGAGTGAACACCCGATTTTCATGGCTGGAGGCGGCGACCAATCTCCATCACCGCACCATGAAGACCCCTTCCACCGTTTCCCTATCCTCCCCTCTTTGGAAGCGACGGATCCGCGACCTGTTGATTTTGGCGACCGCCGGGTTCCTGCGAGCGGAGTTTGTTCAACCTGTGGCGGTGACGGTTTCCAATGGCGAGGAGACCAAGGACGCGCTCATCGATGGGCTGGGACTTGAGGACCAAGGGGTCGGCACCTCCGATTCACTTCATGTGACGGCGGCATCCGAGATGTGGAGTTCCATTGGTTCCATTCGGGCCGACGTGGTGTTCGATCTGGGCCGGGTGACCGACCTGACCCGGGTCTATGTGTGGAACTATAGTGCGGGCACGGATACCGACCGCGGAATGAAGGAAGTGGAGGTCCATGTTTCGCCCGATGCCGATCCGGCCACTGCGCGCTTTACCGGCATCGCCACAGTCACACTGGCCGAGGGCGGAACCGCCGCGCAGGCATTTGACGTGGTCGGCACCGACGTTCGCCTGGTCAAACTTCGGAATACCAGCAACTGGGGCAACGGTTACTCCATCGGATTGGCTGAGGTTCGCTTCGAGACAGGCGAGATTGCCGGCAATGTTCCTATGGTCGGCATCAGCAATCTCAAGGAAGGGGATACGGTGCCGCTGGGCAGCGACTTCTCCCTGCTGGCGACGGTCACGGACCGGGATTCGAATCTGTCCAAAGTTGAGTTCTTTGACGGGGGGGCCAAGCTTTCGGAGGCGATCAAGGCGCCCTACAGCACTTCCCTGAAGACTCTGGCCCAGGGGGAGCACACGCTGCGGGTGGTGGCCACCGATCAGGCCGGAATGACTGCGTTTGCCTCCGTTAACGTGACGGTACGCGAAGTGGTTCCGGGGACGGTGGTGTCCATTGATGACACGCGCGACATCGGGGCCGGGGTCAATCAGATCCGTTACTCCGGCACCTGGAATCTTGCGCAGGGAAATGCCAACGACCCCAGGTTCCTCAACAACGACCACTATGCGGATGGCGGAGGGGCGTATTTCGAAATCAAGTTCGTCGGCGTCAAGATTGATGTCTTTGCCACCGTGGCCAGTCATCATGGAACCGCCAGCGCGGTGATTGATGGAGGGACCCGCTACGTGCTGAGTTACAAGGCGGCACAACGTGGTGAGCAGAAGCTGATCTGGAGCAGTCCGCTGTTACCCAACCGCGCGCACACGCTCAAGGTTTCTGTTCTTGGGACAGGAGTGGTGACCGCCGACCGGTTTGATGTCACGCAGTCCGATACCCCGTCCGAGGACCGGGCGGTGGTGAAACGCTGGGATGCCTCACTCAGTCGCTTCACGCTCGACCTGGAGGACCTGGGGCCGAGCGTTGTGGATCCCTCGACCGTGACGTTGAAGATTGATGGGTCCGGCGTGCCGGTGCAGGTGATCAAGGCAGGCCCGGTTACCACGGTCGTGTACGATGTCCCGACGCCCTTCGCCCCGGGCACGCAGCATCCGTTCAAGGTGGAGGCCCGGGATACCCTGGGGAATGTCCTCGGAACCGAGGCCAGTTTCACCGTCCCTGCGCCTCCGTTTCCATTGACGGGCATGGGGGAACCCGCGGGAACTGTTGGGGCGTGGAGCGTGCGTCAGGTGTGGAACGCGGGGCGGGCCGATGCGGTGGTGACCGGGGTGGAGATTGCGCGTTCCGTTGGATCCGTGGGGTTTGCCGGTAAGTATCTGGATGCGCCTTCGCCGGTCATCAACTTCAACTTCACCCCAAGTCCGGGGAATGGCGGGTTGTTTGGGGACGATCTGCCATTCCCCGGGGAGACTCAGGAATTGCCGGCGAACGACTGGGTTACCGTGGCGCGGGCCAAGGTGCGCATTCCCCGGGAT
>JBDKKE010000010.1:0-2679 GCA_039796255.1 Verrucomicrobiota bacterium
ACCCTGGCCGTCGTTCCCGAGCCCACGTCGATTCTCGCAGTGGGACTCGCCTTGTCCGCCTTCGCACTTCGACGCCGTCGGATGTAGGGAGAATCAACGGGGCCAATCAAGGACGGGCGGGGCGACGGCAACGGGCTGGACTTTCGTCCCACCGTGTGGAAACGGGATGCCGTGGAACCACCGCCTCGGTAGGGCGAACCTCCCGGTGAGCCGTGCGCATGTGGAGGCCCCACCACCTCCGCTCCCAGTTGCGCGAACGGCTCGGCAGGAGCCTCGCCCTTCCGGAGGAGACCAGGGATTATAATCCGGCCCCTTCACTGCCCGGCGATAAGTCCTGGCGCATTCCTTCGCTCGGTCAGGGTGACCGGATTAGGTCGTCACAGAGTGCGACGAACTCCAAACCCCGCAGTGATCGCATCAGGGCCAGACATCTACGATTTCGAACCTGTCATTTTATCTGGCCCGGGACAGCACGATTCGATCTCCCTTTTGAATCGAGAGCGGCGAATTCCTGGTCCACGGTCCGGTTCCATGTCCGGTTTTGTCGGTCCGCGGCATTTGAAGGGTGTGACGGTTGAGGATCCTGAGTTGTTGGCCGAGTTTCGGAACCAAGGTTCCGAGGCGGCATTCCGCAGTCTCGTGGAACGGCATCTTCCGCTCGTCTACTCCACCGCCGTCCGCATGGTGAACGGGGATGCGCATAGGGCGCAGGACATTTGCCAGTCCGTCTTCACGGACCTCGCCCGGTCCGCCCCATCGCTACCGAAGGGCAACGTTCTCGCGGGCTGGCTGCACCGAACCACCCGGTTCACCGCCCTGGAGGTTCTCCGGACGGAGCGGCGGCGGGCTCTGCGTGAGCGGGAGGCCACCTGGATGAAGGAATTGGATACTTTAGAAACGGAGAAGGCCTGGGCGTCGCTCCGTCCGGTGCTGGATGAAGCTCTGGACCAACTCGCCGAGGCGGATCGTCACGCCCTGTTGTTGCGGTTCTTCGGTCAACGCTCCCTGGCCGAAGTAGGATCTGCCCTGGGCATCGCCGAGGATGCCGCCCGCAAACGGGTCGCCCGCGCCCTGGAGAAACTGCGTCAACGACTGGTCGCCCGCGGGATCACGACCACCGCGGGGGCCCTGTCCTGCATGCTCGAAAGCCGGTGCGTGGAGGGGGTCCCCGAAGGACTGGGCGCCCAGCTGACAGGAACCGCGCTGGCGTCCGCGGGCGCCGCATCCACGACCTCCCTCGGAATCCTGACACTCATGGCCTCCACAAAGACCCTCACCGCGCTCGTCGCGGCCTCCGTCGTCCTCCTGACCGTCGGCGTCGGATACTCCCGGTATTTCTCGAAGGGGGCGTCCGGATCACCGGACCCGGACGCTGAGGGAGTACCAGACATTGGCATCGCAGACGTCTCACCGGACACGAGCGGTGGCGGGAGGCGTCCGATCCCGGACTCGGGAACGGATCCGCGCCTGGCCGCGGCAATGTTGCGGGTCCAGAGGGCCCTTGAGGACCGCAAACCCACGCGAAGGTGGCCAAATCCGGATATGGAACAGGCGCTCGGAGCCCTGAAAGGACGGCGCGCCGAGGCGCTTCCCATATTGATGGCCGCGCTGGGCAACCCTGAGCAGCGCATTCGCGACCGGGCCGTGGATGGATTGAGGCAATTGGGTGCGGAGGCCCGGGACGCCCTCCCGGATCTACTCCAACAGCTTCATGAGGGAGGTTCGGACTCGTTGCTGGTCGTGATTGCACTCGAGAACATCGGGCCGTCCTCCGAGATGGTTCCGGACTTGGTGGAGGTGCTGAAGCAAAACCCCGCCGCCCGGGGACCCATTGCCAACAGCCTTTCCTCTTCCCTGTGGGGGGAACCCGAATCAACGGCCCGTGCGTTGAAGCCCCTGTTGGCGGATTCAGACCCCGGTGTCCGCCAGATGGCCAGCTACTCCCTCGCGATGCTGCTCCGGAGTCGCGCGGGCGATGAGGTTCTCCAGGTCGCGGTAGAGGGATTGAAATCTTCCGATGACGACACGCGTGGCCTGGCGCTGTCGGCGCTGCGCAACCTGGGTTCCGATCCGGCGGATCCCTCCGGTCGGGTCACGCGGGAACGGCTCGGGGCAGGAGCGGCGGACGCGGTGCCGGCACTGATCGCCATCGCGAACGACGGCGGGAACCGGGACCGGCAGCAGCAGGCACTGATGTTGTTGGACGCCATCGATCCCGGGCTACGACCGGAGAATCCCGCGATGCAGCGGATTCTGGAAACCCAGGAACGGGATGCGGCCTTCGCGTCCGCGGCGAAGGCGGGTCGGCTGTCGCTGCCGGAGTTGGTCGCGGGCATTCAGAAAAATCCAGACACCCTCCCCGCGACCGCCGCCGCCCTGGCGGCGATGGGACCGGACGCAGAGGCAGCCCGTCCCGCACTCTTGGAGTCGCTGGCGGCGCTGGCTTCAAAGCCGGTCGCCGTTACGGATAGGGTCCAGGTAGCACAATTCCGGGATGCCTTGGTGGAAGCTCTCCACAAAATCGCGCCGAATGAACCCCGCGCCTGGTTCACCGAACAAGACCTGGGGACGGTTCTGGGCGTCCTCGATGACCCGGCGATTCGAGCCGATAGGAATCGGCGCCAGCGTCTGGCGACGGCCTTTGGCTCGGTCCCCGGCCTTGTGGACGGCCAGCCGTTC
>JBDKKE010000011.1:0-4010 GCA_039796255.1 Verrucomicrobiota bacterium
CGGGAGCCCGGCCGATCGCAGGCGTTCATTCAATCGCCGCGCCCGTCCGTCCCAGCGCTCCTCGAGTCCCGAGTAGATCTCCCGGACGGAATCCGTCTCCAGTCGTTCCAGAAACACCTGCATGGCGGCCATGACCAGGGGATGGGAGTTGAAGGTTCCGCGCGCGAAGCAAAGGTCAGCGGGTCGCTCCTCGCGAAAGCGCTTCATCAGGTCCCGGCGGCCACACACCACCCCCACCGGAAGGCCGCCACCCAGGGTCTTGCCGTAGGTGACCAGATCGGCCCGGACGCCGAAGTACTCCTGGGCACCGCCGGGCGCGAGCCGGAAGCCGACAAACACCTCGTCCAGCAGCAGCACCACTCCGCGCTCCGTGCAGATCTCCCGCAGGCGCTTCAACCAGGCGGCGTAGGCCTGGCGGTCAAAATGGGCGCGGCGCTGGCTGTCCACCAGGGTGGAATCCCCCGGAGCGCTGGCATTGGGATGAAGGGCCTGCAGCGGGTTCACCAGAACGCAGGCGATGTCGGTTCTCGTCCGCAGCACCCGCAGCGTGTCCTCATCCATTTCCTTCAGGGTGTAGGTATGGTCGGGAGAGAGTGGATTGCCCGGACCGGGTTGAACATCCCCCCACCACCCGTGATAGGCGCCGCAGAATCGCACCAGGTACTTGCGACGCGTATGGTAGCGGGCGAGGCGGACCGCCTGCATGACCGCCTCCGTGCCCGACATGTGAAACGACACCTCGTCGAGTCCGGAAATCCGGCACAGGCGTTCCGCGTTCCAGGCCACGCTGGGGTGGTAGCTGCCCAGCACCGGCCCCAGTTCCGCCACGCGAACCGCCGCCTCGGCAAGGCACGACTTGTAGAAGTCGTACCCCATCACATTCACGCCGTAGGAACCCGTCAGGTCGATGAAGCGCCGTCCGTCCAGATCGGTGACCGTAACTCCGTCACTGGACGCCACGAAACTGCCCATCTTGAGGTGCTGCCGCAAATGGCGGCTGTATTGGAAGGGAACCCGGTAGGCGCTGGTGAACTGCAGATCGGAGATGCGCTCCCGGGCCGAGGCGGTCAGGGCCACCGACTCGGGATGCCGTTCGGCGAGCAGCGTTGCAAGACGGTCGAACCCTTCCCGGCGCAACCGGACGACCTCCCCGGGAGCGTCGTCGGACGCAAAGAAGCGCTGCTCGTCATAGGAATATCCGGGCAGCAGGCCGGCGACCCGCTTTGCCATGCGGGAATGCCCCGTGAGCGAGGGATGTTTGGCCATCGACAACTGAAGGCGACGACGCGCGGCCGGAAACGACACCGCCAGGGCGGCGACTCCGATTGCGGAAAGGGCAAGGGCTTGATTCATGAATAAGGCGACCAGCCAGTCAAAAATGATCGATACGACGTTGAATGCTCCCAGCCGGCTACAGAGGCTGCGGGACCAATTGCTTCTTCAGGAGGATCTGAATTTCCTGCTCACCAACCGGATTCCGCGAACGCTCCTGACCCGGCTGATGGGACGGTTCAGCCGCATAGAAAGCCCGGTTCTGACGCGACTCTCCATCGCGGTGTGGCGGCTGTTCTCCGATCTCGATCTTTCGGAAGCCAAGGAACGGCGGTTCACCAGTCTGCAGGCCTGCTTCACGCGGGAACTGCGGAGCGGAGCCCGACCCATCCATCCGGATCCGGGGGCCCTGGTGAGCCCCTGCGATGCCCTGGTCGGGGCCTGTGGGGAAGTAGCGGACTCCGAGGTATTTCAGGCCAAGGGATTCCCCTACTCGATCCGCGAACTCTTCGGCAGCGACGAGGCCGCCGAGCCGTATCGGAACGGCTGCTACGTCACCCTGCGCCTGACCTCGTCGATGTATCACCGGTTTCACGCGCCGCAGGACGGGCGCGTGGAACACGTGACCTACCTGAGCGGCGATACCTGGAATGTGAACCCCATCGCCCTGCGGCGCGTCGAGCGGCTGTTCTGCCGCAATGAGCGGGCAGTCATCCGCATGCGACTCGACTCGGGGCATCCGCTGGTGATGGTACCCGTCGCCGCCATTCTGGTGGCGAGCATCCGGCTGCATTTTCTCAATGTCCTGTTGCACCTGCGCTGGCCGGGCCCAAATGAGATTCCCTGTGACGCCCGTGTCCTCCGCGGACAGGAGCTGGGCTGGTTCGAACACGGTTCGACCATCATCGTATTCGCGCCGCACGGCTTCAAGCTTTGCCCTAATATAGTCACAGGCAACCGCCTGCGCATGGGCGAGCGATTAATGTGCCTTCCAAATTAATATCAGAAACGTTCTCCGGAAGTTTACACGGTTGTCACCTGAGAGCCTGCCCCGGTGTGGAAGTAAGGCCAAAGCGCCACCCACAGGCACCGCCCCCTTCCCGGGATCCCCATGAGACGCTTGGAGTCTTCAGTCCCGGCGAATTGACGCCGACGCCGCGGACGCGCATACCGGCGGGGTGTTGTCCGCTACCGCCGCCCTGTTTCACGGTCCCGGTCGCCCCTTGGAGTTCCGCCGCCTTCGGATTCCCAATCCGGGACCGGGCGAGGTGCTGGTGCAAATCTCCCTGGCGACGATCTGCGGCTCGGACCTCCATACCCTGGACGGCCGGCGCACGGAGCCCACCCCCTGCATTCTGGGACACGAGGCGGTGGGCCGCGTGGTTGCCGTCGGGGAAGGAAGGGAATCCAGCCTCATTGGAAGCCGCGTGTCGTGGACGCTGGCGGACAGTTGCGGATGCTGCCCGGCCTGCCGGCTGTGGGACCTGCCGCAGAAGTGCGACCATCTGTTCAAGTACGGTCACGCCGCCGTGGAGGATGGCAGCGGATTGAATGGCTGTTATGCCTCCCACGTGCTTCTCCGCGCGGGCACCCGGGTGTTTCCCTTGCCAGACCGGGTCAGCGACGCCATGGCGGCCCCGGCCAATTGTGCGCTGGCCACCATGGTCGCAGCGACCGAACCCCTCGCCTCCGGAGGCGGGACCGCCGTGATCCAGGGCGCGGGACTGCTGGGATTGTATGGCTGCGTCCTTCTGAAGTCTTTGGGGTGGCAGCGGGTGTTGGTCAGCGATCGGCACCCCGCGCGTCTGGCCCTGGTGAGTGAGTTTGGAGGGGAACCCCTTTCCGCCGAGGCAGCCACCGCCCTGCCGCAGGCCTCGGTGGACGCCGTCATCGAGGCCTGCGGCGACCCCTCGGTCATCCCGGAGGGAATCCGCATGCTGCGCCCCGGGGGCGGCTACTCGTGGGTAGGCATGGTGCATCCGGAAAGCCGGCTGGCGCTCACCGGGGAGGCCGTCATCCGCAAATGCCTCACCCTCCGGGGATGCCACAACTACGCTCCCCGCCACCTGGAAGCAGGGTTGGTCTTTCTTGATCGAAACGCCACGGCGCATCCGTGGGAGAAGCTCGTCTCTCCTCCCCGACCACTGACGGAATTGGCTGAGGCGTTTCGTCTTGCCGCCCGCGGGGAATGGGCACGGGTGTCGATCCGTCCCGACTTGGAAATGTAACGCGGATCGTTCCGAACGGGATTGCCCGACGGGCGCGGCGCGCAAAAGTTGCGTGTCCATGGCCTCCCACGAACTTGTCTCCGAAATCTTCGACACCCTGCGCCAGCGCGGGCACCGGCAGTACGGTGAGAACGTCACCGAGATGCAGCATGCCCTGCAATGCGCCACCCTCGCCCACGAGGCCGGGGAATCGCCTGAGATTGTGGCCTCCTGCCTGCTCCACGACTACGGCCACCTGCTCCACGATCTCGGCGAGGACATCGCCGATCACGGAGTGGACACCCGTCACGAGCAGGTCGGGGCCAATCGCCTCGCCAAGTCCTTCGGTGATGCCGTGGTGGAGCCGATCCGGATGCATGCGGCCTCCAAGCGGTATCTCTGCTGGAAGGATGCCAATTATTACGACGGACTGTCCGAAGCCTCCCGCAAGAGCCTGGCCTTGCAGGGAGGGCCCATGACTGCGGATGAGGGACGGGCGTTTGAGCAGCATCCGCATTTCGAAAAGGCGAT
>JBDKKE010000012.1:0-3063 GCA_039796255.1 Verrucomicrobiota bacterium
CGGGAGCCCGCGTGGTTGCCGGAGGCGCTGCGGCATCCGGGAGTCTATGGCCCCACGCTCTGGCTGTTGTCGGTGGTGCTGGCGATCCCGTTCTTCATCGCCATCTTCCGCAAGTTGCAGGCGTTGGGACTTCTGGTGGCCGAGGTCAAGGTGCCACGGGCGGTGGCCGGGCAGCACACGGATGCCATCCGGGGATTCGTAGCGCAGTCGGTTCCCCTGGCGGGTCTGATTGGACTGGTGGTTTTCGGACTCTCCCTCAGCTCCCCGCTGCTTCCCCCGGGGAATGTGCTCCTGGTCCTCCTGGTGACTGCGGGCGTCCTGACCTGGATTCTTTGGAGATCGTCCATCCGCCTCTACGCGCGGGCCCAGGCCGCCCTGCTGGAGACCCTGGAGCAGGATCCGCTGGCGCGCGTCGAGCCCGCGAATCCCGGAGCCCGGGGCGTCCTGAGCGAGGCCAATATCGAGACGGCGGTGGTGAAGGGCTCCTCGCCCGCCGCCCACCGGCGGATTGTCGAACTGGCCCTGCGCACGAAGACCGGCGCCAGCATCATCGGACTGGAGCGCGCGGGAAAGACGACCATCAATCCCGGACCCGAGGACGAGATCGAGCCCGGCGACCAAATCCTTCTGCTGGGTAATGCGGATCAGTTGAAGGCCGCCCAGGCGTTGATTGGCAGGGAAGTTCGGAGTGATCTTTCCTGAGAGCCTGTTTGAGTGCGCCGTGGAAAGGCGCACTCAAACAGGCTCTGAGGGTGCGGCCCTTTATCTTTTCCTTTCGGCCCCTCGCGATAGCCTTCTTCCCATGCGGATCCATTGGTTTCGAACGGGCGTTGTCGCGCTGGCAGTCCTGTCAACGGCGTTGGGTGCCGAACCGTTTCCGGGGACGGTCTCCGACTGGAATGGATTCGTGCGGCATGATTTTCCGCAGAATGGACACACCGCGACCGTGGTGGAGCCGAAGACGGCCGCGCCGGGGCGACCGTGGCTGTGGCATGGGGAATTTTTCGGGCACAAGCCGGCTCCGGACATCGCCCTGTTGGGGCAGGGGTTTCACGTGGTCTACCTCAGCGTGCCCAATGAGCTCGGAGCGCCCACGGCGGTGACGAACTGGAATGCGCTCTACCGGGAGTTGACCGGAAGGTACGGATTGGCTCGAAAGGTGGCACTGGTTGGCCTGAGCCGGGGAGGCCTGTACTGCTACAACTGGGCCGTGGCCAATCCGGACCGGGTGGCATGCCTCTACGGCGATGCACCGGTTTGTGATTTCAAGAGCTGGCCGGGTGGGTTTGGCCGCGGAAAGGGGAGTCCGCCGGACTGGCAGCTGGTCAAGGAACGCTACGGATTTGCCAACGACGCGGAGGCGAAGGCGTATCCCGGGAATCCGGTGGACTCCCTGGCTCCGCTCGCGGCGGCCGGAGTTCCCCTGCTGCACGTTTTTGGGGACGCGGACGACGTGGTGCCGTGGGAGGAGAATACCGGACGGATTGCCGAGCAGTATCCCAAGCTGGGGGGAAGCATCACCCTGATTCGCAAACCGGGAGTCGGGCACCATCCCCACGGTCTGGAAGACTCAACGCCCATCATCGAGTTTCTCTGGAAACACGGAACCGCGGGAGCGGAGGCCCCGAAAGCCCGGATCCCAGGTGCCGGCGCGACGGGGAAATGAGTCGGAAGCGCGGGAGGGCTTACGGACTCCCCCCCCCGGCGCGCAGGCGTTGCCTGCGGCTCAACGGCTGGGATCGGTGGCGGGACGCACCCGCCGGGCGCGGAATACCCGCGGCGCGTCACCCCAGAGGCCTTCCAGATCATAGTGGGCGCGCACATCGGGCTTCATCAGATGCACGATGACATCGAAGAAATCGGCCACAATCCAGGTGGCCTGGGCCTGCCCGTCAGTGCCGGTGGGCTGGAGGTGATGTTCGGTGCGCAGGGTGTCCAGCAGTTCGCCCTCGATTGCCCGGAGATGCGGTTCGCTGGTTCCGGTGGCGATGACGAAGAAATCGGTGACGTCGGACAGCTTGCGGACGTCGAGGATGACGACGTCTTCAGCCTTCTTGTTTTCTGCCAGGTCGCGACAGAGTTGCGCGAGCTTCTTGGAATCCATTGGTGTGAAGGTGCCGCCGCGGACCGTTCCCGACAAGACGGAACCATGCTGGATGGCATTCACAACGCCTGCCATCCGCGGTTGCAGGGCATCAAGCGCCCGAGCGCCGGGATCTTCCGGTGTCGCGGGAATTCAGGGGACGCCTTCCAATGGAGGCGGGAGCGGCGGGAGTCGGATTCTCCCGGAAAGGGTGCCTCAGGGCGTGGTGCGCGCTCCCTTGGGGCGTGGACCGAGTGCATCTAGCTGGATCGGACGGAACCCCACGGCGTAGGCGGGCGAGTTCAGTTGAAGCCCGAGTTCAGGGCGGGCCGGGTCCACCAGCAGGGGATCGGCGATGCGGGAGTGAGCGTCCTGCCCGCGTGCCTGCCAGGCGGGAAACGACTCCCCGGCGAAGCGGTAGGCGGAGGCGTTGGTACCAACCCGGGTGTCGAAGTAGAGGTTATGATCGAGCTGGAAATTCGCGGGCGCACCGCTCCAATCGCTGCCCAGGAGATCGCCCGAATCCCAGACGATCACGTTGTTGGTCAGCCAGAAAGAGCGGTGCTTCTCGGCCCGGGTGCGCATCAGTTCGTGCTCCCGATTAAAGGCGATCAGATTGTTCCGCACCACGTTGTCCCGGCCATAGTGCTGGTGAAACCCAGCGCTCTTGCAGCGGTAAACCACGTTGTTCTCCAGGACGATCCCGGTGCTCCCCTCATCGGTGTACAGCCCCCATCCTCCGTAGCCATGGCTGGAAATGTCGCGGAACACGTTGTTGCGAATCACCGTGCCGGGCTGGGGGCCCAGGGTGTAGATGCCTCCCATGTCGCTCAGGCGGTCCTGGCCGACCCGTTCCACCAGATTGAACTCATTCTAAAACGCTTTCAAGATGAGACTAAAAGCGGGAGACTTTCGGAATGGCTAGACCACGCCGAATCGACCTAGATCTTGTCCAACGAGCGCAAGGGATTGTCGCTACA
>JBDKKE010000013.1:0-13625 GCA_039796255.1 Verrucomicrobiota bacterium
AGAGAAGGGCGAAAGCGCCGTTTGATTCCGTCCACACCCACTGAATCCAGTCTCCTCAAAACCATGAAGAAACTTTTCAACTCCCTGCTCCTGACGCTTCTCGCCCTGGCGGCGATTCCAACCACCCCGCTGCGAGCTGCTGATGCTCCGGCGCCCACCCTGGAACAGCGCATCGCGTCCCTCGAAGCGTACGTCAACAACACGGATCCCACGGCGCCCCTCAAGACCGACGGCAAAATCCCCGATGGCCTTGTCACCCCCACCTCGGCCACTGCGGGACCCGGTCACAACGGATTCCAGATGGTGTGCGCGGCGCTGGTGCTGTTCATGACGCTCCCCGGCCTGTTCCTCTTCTACGGCGGTTTGGTGCGAAAGAAAAACATGCTGTCGGTCATCGCGCAGTGCTTTGGCATCGCCGGCCTGGTGACCATCCTCTGGTACCTTTTCGGCTACAGCTTCGTGTTCGCTGACGGCGCGGGACCCTGGTGGGGTGACTACAAGAAGTTCGCCATGCTCAAGGACGTTGGGCCGGGTCCGAACACCAATTACGCCTACTGGATCAGCCACAGCGTCTTCAGCATGTACCAGTTGATGTTCGCCATCATTACGCCGGCGTTGATCCTAGGTGCCATCGCGGAACGCATGAAATTCTCGGCGGTCCTGCTCTTCGTCGGCCTCTGGATGGTGGTGGTGTACTTCCCGCTCGCTCACTGGGTTTGGGGAATCAACGGCGTGATGAACGGCGTGTGGAATGCCGACGCCAAGATCAAGGCGATCGACTTCGCCGGCGGCACGGTAGTGCACATGAGTTCCGGTTGGAGCGCTCTCATCCTGTGCCTGATCCTCGGGCCTCGCATCGGTCACAAGAAGGAACAGATGCAGCCGCACAGCATGACCATGTGCGCCATCGGCACGGGAATGCTCTGGGTCGGCTGGTACGGCTTTAATGCCGGTTCGGCGGTGGCGGCCGACGGCATCGCGGCCAACGCGTTCATGACCACAACGATCGCCGCAGCAGTGGCCTCGTTTGTCTGGGCCGTGCTGGAGTGGATGCTTCGCGGCAAGCCCTCAGTGCTTGGGTTCTGCTCGGGCGCGGTGGCGGGTCTGGTTGTGGTGACTCCGGCGTGCGGATTCATTACCGCAGATGGCGCCTTCATCATTGGAATTCTCGCCGGTGCGGTGCCCTTCGCCGCCTGTGCCTATCTGAAGCCGATGCTTGGTTATGATGACGCACTGGATACGTTCGGCGTACATGCCGTTGGTGGCACCCTCGGCGCCATCCTGACCGGCATGCTGGCCCGCAATTCCGCGAATGCCAACCTGGCCACCAACCTGAAGGCCCAGGTGACCGACACCCTCTTCCAGCCGCTGCTGGTGGAGCAGATCAAGGCGGTTGCCATTACGCTGGTGCTCTCGGTGGTGGCCACGGTGGTGATCGCCTACATCGTCAAGATGGTCGTTGGATTGCGTCCGACCGAAGACGTGGAGCGGACCGGTCTGGATCTCACCGAACACGGCGAGGAAGCCTACCACGGCTGATTCCGGGTTTGTTTTCGCCCGGGGGGCAATAAGCGCGGCCTGTGAGCCGCGTTTGCCCCCCGGGCTTTTTCTTTTCCAGGATTCAGTTCACCCGGATGATCAGGGCGGTGGTGTTGTCGCGACCGTCGTTGGACACCGCCCGGTCCACCATCCGCGAGGCCGGAGTTCCGGAGGCGGCGTCCGCAGCCGCACCCCGGAGAAATTCCTCGATCTGGGCGTCAAAAAAGCCCCCGACCAGGCCGTCCGTGCATAGCAGAAAGCAGTCCCCGGTCTCGCAGCCGACGGCACCCACCTGGGGGTCGACGAATTGATTCCCTCCTCCGAGGGCCTTTTGCAGGACGCTGCGCCGGGGATGCGTCCGTGCCTCGCGCTCGTTGATCTTCCCGGTCCGGAGGAGCCACCCGACATGGGTGTCATCGTGGCTGAGTTGACGCAGTCCGCCGCCGCGTGCCGGCAGATAGTAGATGCGGCTGTCGCCGACGTGTCCGAAGTACATCCATCCCGGGGTAAACCAGCAAAGACTGAGCGTCGCCTCCATGCCAGCGCATTCCTCGTAGCTCCCGCCCCAGTACCGCATCGCCCGGTGCACCTTGATAAAGAGTTCACCAAGAACATCCCCGAACCCCGTTGATAGGCCCGCCGCCGACTGTTGAAAGGAGCGGGGCAGGAGAGTGGTGATCTGTTCTACGGCCAGCCGGCTGGCGAATTCGCCGGCCGAGGCCCCGCCCATGCCATCGCTGACGGCGAAGGCAAAATCGTGATTGCGGGTCGAGGATTCTCCCTCGCGTCCCAGGCGCTCGACCTCCCGCGCGTCGAATCGCAGGGCCAGGAAGGAATCCTCGTTGTTCGGACGAATTTTGCCGCGGTCGGTGCGTCCGGACCAGGTCAGGACGGCGGGGGGCGTGGACTCGGTGGAACTCATGCCGGCGAATGGGGGGTGGCGGACGGCAGCAGGGTCGCGAACTCGAAATCGATGACGCAGAAGCGGCCGTCGGATTGCCGATAGGTCACATTGCGGATGTCCGGATCATCATGGCGCACGCCAAAGGTCTCCAGTTCGGCAAAGAGTTCCTTCGCCCGGGCCGCGTCGAGATGCTCCACCCGTCCGCCGCAGTTGGTGGTAATGATCCGCGTCAGCGCTTCGTCCGCCTCCAGGAGCCGGGGCACGAATGGACACTTCCGCTCCTCCAGATACCGCAGAATTCGGACCTCGGTGGTGAACCGTTCGGCGGCGTTGGCTCCATGGTACTTCTTGATCACGCGTCCATCGAAGGTGAGATGCACCGTCGCGCGAAGCGTGTCCTTGACCTTGAGCATGGTGCGGGTGGCTAAAAATGGGCGGACTGCACGAATTCAAGCAGCGCGTTCTTCTGGACCTGGCGTGTCATTCAAAATTGTCGGCAGACGCATCCACCTCTTTGTGAATGGGATGTACGAGCATCTTGATTCAATCGGGCGCTCCGGGCACGATCTTTTCGAGGCGGCACTCTGCCTGCTTCCACTGGCTCTGCATAGCTAGCAACACAACGCAATTCTGCATCCACCTCCATGGCGAAATACAAACTGGAATACCTCTGGCTTGATGGTTACGACCCCGTTCCCAATCTGCGCGGCAAGACGCAGGTCAAGGAATTCGAAAGCTTTCCGAAGCTGGAAGAACTTCCGATGTGGGGCTTTGATGGCAGCTCCACCCGGCAGGCCGAGGGCAAAAGCTCCGACTGCATGCTGAAGCCGGTGGCGGTTTATCCGGACACCACCAAGAAAAATGGCGTGCTGGTGATGTGCGAAGTGACGATGCCCGACGGCAAGACACCGCACTCGACCAATGCGCGGGCCACCATTCTGGATGATCCCGACGCTTGGTTTGGTTTCGAGCAGGAGTATTTCCTCTACAAGGACGGCGTTCCCCTGGGATTCCCTCCCGGAGGCGGTTTTCCGCCGCCGCAGGGCGAGTACTACACCGGCGTCGGCTACAAGAATGTTGGCGATCTCGCCCGGGAAATCGTCGATACTCATCTGGACCTTTGTCTCGATGCCGGCATCAACCACGAGGGCATCAATGCAGAGGTGGCCAAGGGACAGTGGGAGTTTCAAATCTTCGGCAAGGGCTCCAAGAGCGCGGCCGACCAGGTCTGGGTCGCCCGGTACCTGCTGATCCGCCTGTGCGAGGCGTACGGCGTGGACGTGAATTTCCACTGCAAGCCGCTGGGCAAGGACGTGGACTGGAATGGATCCGGAATGCACTCCAACTTCTCCACCAAGCATCTGCGTGAAGTGGGCGGCAAGGAGTATTTCGAGACGCTCATGGCGGCCTTCGACAAGTACAAGAACGAACACATTGCCGTCTATGGACCGGACAATCATCTGCGCCTGACCGGACTGCACGAGACGCAGTCCATCGACAAGTTCAACTACGGTATCGCCAACCGAGGCGCCTCGATCCGCGTGCCCCACAGCTTCGTGAACAACGGGTATAAGGGCTACCTTGAGGATCGCCGTCCGAATTCCCAGGGCGACCCGTACAAGATCGCCAGCCGGATCCTTCAGACGATCGCCACGGTGCCGACCACGTAACTTTATTTTCTTCGCACCTGCCTCAGGAGGGCGGTGGCGAAGGGAACGGTCACCAGAGCCTGTTTCGCAGACGGCGCGGGAAATCCCCGCGCCGTTTTTGTTGGGACGAGGGTCGGAACACCGGGATTCCCGACCCATTTGGCGGTTTCCATCCGGCCATTCCCGCGTAGGCTTTTTCCATGATCCCTTTCCGCCTGTCCCGTCGTTCGTTTCTGGCTGCGGGAACCGCTGCGGCGTCCGCGCTGGCCATCCCGGTTCGGGCCGCTGCCTCCCCGCGCAAGAAGATCGCCCTGATCGCCACGGAGATTCGCACGCATTCGCATGCGCAGCATTTCGTGGATCGGTTTCTGTTGGGCTATGGATGGCAGGGGACTTGGCGAAAACCCGATGTCGATCTGGTGGCGCTCTATGTGGATCAGCATCCGAAGGAGGGGGATCTGTCGGTCACCACCGCGGCGCGTCATGGGGTTCCCATTTTTCCGACCATTTCTGAAGCTTTGACGCTGGGGGGTGGGCGGTTGGCGGTGGATGGCGTGGTGATCATCGGCGAGCATGGAGACTATCCCCGGAATGCCATGGGGCAGACCCGCTATCCGCGTCACCGCTTTTTCAAGGAGGTGATCCGGGTGTTTGAGGACAGCGGTCGCAGCGTGCCGGTGTTCAACGACAAGCATCTTTCCACCGAGTGGAAAGAGTGCGTGGAAATGGTCGACGATTCACGCCGGCTTGGATTTCTCTTCATGGCGGGATCGTCGCTGCCGGTAACCCGACGGTTTCCCGCCATCGATATTCCCGTGGGGACGCCGTTGGTGGAGAGCGTGTGTGTGGGCTATGGAGGCAAGGACAGCTATGACATTCACGGGTTGGAGACCGCCCAGTGCATGTCGGAGCGCCGGCGCGGAGGCGAGGTGGGGATCCGCCGCGTGACCGCATTGCAGGGGGAAGCCTTTTGGGAGTACACTGCGGGAAGGGAGACGACGCGACGGTTGCTGGAGGCTGCCTTGTCCCGCAGTCACAATCTTCAGGTGAAGGACGGCTATCCGACGGATCGCGTCAGCTTTGACTGGGCCCGCCGGACGTTCCCACTCGGCTGGGCCTATTTCATCGAACATCGCGACGGCTTCCACACCACGCTGTTCATGCTGGATGTTCGCGACTTCAACTACGCCGGACTCGATGGCGAAACGGGGCGCATCCATTCCTGCCAGATGTACCTGCCCATGCCCACCCACGGATCGACCACGGCGGATTTCTTCAATCCGCAAGTGCGCCACATCGAGCGCATGGTGGCCGACAATGTGCCGCCGTATCCGGTCGAGCGGACACTGCTGACCTCGGGCATGACCCTGGCGGGGGTGGAATCGCTTCACCGCAAGGCGCCGGTGGAGACCCCGGCCATGGAGGTGAAGTACTCGGTGCCCGACAAGTCCTGGTTCTGGAACGACTGAGACAAGTTCGCGGGTCTGACTGGGGCCATCGTGCGCGTGACTGTAGACAGCAGTACCCGGGCTCCTGGTGTTTCTTTCACCGAAGTCGCTAATCGGAATGACGTCGTGTCACTCGATGTGCGTGGGGTCGGAGGACGGCGGGACTTCGATATCGCAAAGTGCCCGGTCCGATGCCCCCTTTCTTTAGCGGGTATTCGTGGGCCCAGACGGTCGGAATGGAAGAGATTGCGGCGGTGGGGGCCGCCAGATAGAACCGCGTTTGCCAGGTCCATTTCCAAAGAATTTCAACGTGCCCTTTTTGTCGTCTCCACGCCGCTCTGTGTGGCTCCGCCGGGTACTCGATGCGCTCCCTTTTGTGCTCGTCCTGTTGCCCCGGCAGGCCGGGGGCGCGGCGGCTCGCGGGAGTGGCCTTATATATTGGGATACGCCTGATGAGGCGCGGCGCGGCCAACGGGCGCAGCGGGTGAATCTAAAGGTGGTGCTGGGCGGCTGTTTCGAAAGGGCCCGGACCGTCGTCTCGACAGACCAGCAGTGATGGAACTACCCCCATGAACCGCATCGAAATCGAATCCGCGGTTTTCGCCTTTGCCCTGTTTTTTGGGATGCTTCTGATCACCGAGTGGGGGCGCCGCGTGGGAGGGCGTCAACGCACGGGTATCATGGCCGGGGGCGCCGCCGGTGTTGGTGCCGTGGAGGCCGCCATCTTCGCCCTGCTGGGACTGCTCATCGCGTTCACTTTTCAAGGGGCGGCAGGCCGCTTCGATGCCCGCCGCGGATTGATCGTGCAGGAGGCCAACAATATCGGCACCGCATGGCTTCGCATTGATCTCCTCCCCGCCGCCGCACAACCGGGAATGCGAGCGCTGTTCCGGCAGTTCCTCGATTCCCGCCTGGAGACCTACCGCAAGATTCCGGATCTCGCCGCGGTGCAGATCGAGTTGGCGCGGACCGCGCAGTTGCAGGATCAAATCTGGAAGGCGGCGTTGGCGGCGGCGGTGGAGGGCGGTCAGACCGTCGTGGTGGGAGTACTTCCCGCGCTGAACGAGATGTTCGACATCGTCACCACTCGGACGATGGCCGCCCAGACCCATCCACCCATGATTGTGTTCCTGATGCTGGCCCTGATGGCGTATACCGCTGCGTTCATGGCCGGACACGGCATGTCCGGAAGCAAGGTGCGCAGTTGGGTGCATAGCATTGGATTCGCCGCCGCGCTGGCCATTACGGTGTATGTGATCCTGGACATGGAATATCCCCGACTGGGGCTGATTCGCGTGGATGCCTTCGACCAGGTGCTGGTGGAGCTGCGTCAGGGCATGAAGTAGTCCTTGAACCTCCTGGTGCCGCCGATGAACGAACCAAACGTCTCAAGGAGCGCCGGGGTGCGGGAGATCCTGTGGACGCTGCTGTTGGCCGTGCTTTGGCCGGCGGCGGCGGCAGTCTCGCTGTCCGTGGCGGTGGGAGGACGTGGAGTCAGCGGAATGGGCCTGGTTCTGGTCGCCTGCGGGACGATGGCCGCCTATGGGTTGGACCGCTGGATCGATGGACGGCATCGGGACGATGAGCAACTGCGCCGGGTCCTGTTCCTGGTCGTGGTGTTCGCCTCGGTGGCCACCGGGGTGCTCGCCTGCAGGGCCTGGTGGCGGTTGCAGGTGTGCGCCGGATTGGGAGTCATCGCCGCGGCCTATGTGCCGCTGAAGCGGGTCATCCCCAAGAATGTGCTGACGACGACCGCGTGGACCGCGGCCACCGCGACGCTGCCCTTTGATCATCGGCCAGACCTCGATCCTGCCTATGGGGCTTCCGTGCTGGCGGTCGCCCTGATCATGGCGGCGAACACCGTGCTCTGTGATTTGCCGGATTATGCCGCGGACCGGCAGGCGGGTGTCCGCGGCATCACACCCCGTTTCGGACCCCGCGTGGGCGGTTTCGCGGCGGTCGTGTGCGGTGTGCTCGGCGCCGCGGCGGCCGGATCGGTGGGGCGCTGGGGGTTGGCCGTCACGGCCCTTGGATTGGCGCTCTTGGCGACTCGCCTGGCACGTCAGCCGAGTCGCGGACTTTTTCGACTCCTTGCGGACGGCTTGGTGACCGTTGTGCCGGGACCGTTGGCGTTGATCTTTCGGTGAGAGGGGAGAGGGGAGGCGTTGGTCCTTGGTCCGTTGTCTGTGGCTATTTCCTATCGCCAAGAACGCTCTGCTCCAGTTCCAAGAGGCGCTGTTTTCGGGCTGCGCCGCCGCCGTAGCCGCTGAGCCTTCCGTCCTTGCCGATGACGCGGTGACAGGGAATCAGGAGGTAGAGGCGGTTGGTGGCGTTGGCACGAGCGACGGCACGAACGGCCGTTGGCGAGCCGATTCGACGGGCGACCGTTTCGTAGCTCTCCGTGGCGCCGTGCGGAATCTGCTGCAGCCCGCGCCACACGCGTTCCTGGAACGGGGTTCCCTGCATGCGGAAGGGAACTGTGAATTCCCTTCGAGTATTCGCGAAGTAGTCCCCGAGTTCGCTGCGCAACTGTTGGATCAAGGAGTTTTCACCGGGCACCACTGGACGCCCAAAATGCCGGCGCAGGGATTCGTAGCTCCGTTCCATCCCTGGTCGATCGGCAAACTCCAGATGAACCACGTCGCGGACATCCGCAGCGGCCAGCATCGCGCCCAGAGGGGTATCGAGCAGGGCTACGTAAATGGGATCGTGCCCCGCCCGATTTCCGGGGCTCTGGCTGAAGATCCGCGTGAACGCGGACCGAAATCCGCTGTGGGACTCATAACCGTGGCTCAGGGCCACATCGTCGAGGGAAGTTCCATTCCGCATCTGGGTAAAGGCATGGGAAAGTCGCACTCCTCGGCACCAGGCTGCGAAGGTCATTCCGTGATGCTTCTGGAACCAGCGGCGTGCCCGCTCTGGCGCAATGCCCTGAGCCCGGAGTTCCTGCGCAGAAATCCGCATCTCCGGTGAGGCGGTGACCCGCGTCATGAGACCGGCGATCCAGTCCGGGGGGCGTCCATTGGCGAGTTCCGGATGGCACCGTTTGCAGGGACGGAAGCCGGACCGGACGGCGTCCTGTTCCGTAGTGAAGAACTGAAGGTTCTCCAGGCGGGGACGCGAAGGACAAGAAGGCCGACAATAGATGCCGGTGGTGGAGACCCCGAAATAGAATACCCCGTCGTATCGCGCGTCCCGCCGACGCCAAGCGTCGCGCATTTCTTTGTCGGTGGGGCTACCAGCAGATCGCGTCATGCAACCACCGTATCATGGGTGTCCACCGAAAATGTGACACCACATCGCCCGCCCGCATCGATCACCCAGCAGGCCGTGATCTAATGATAATCCCTAAGCACCGATGACGGGGATCCCACGCCCCTCGGGTCGGTTGGTGGATTCAACCGCTGAATCATCCCGTCGAACTCGCCGCCTAGCGGAGGAGTTTTCCCTCGGTCAGTGACAGGGTGGCCAGGAGCGCGATGCAGACGGCGAGTACGACAAAGTCGGAATCAGCGGCGTGGCGAAGAATGAGGTTGAGCTCGTTCATGGAATCAAGAAAACGGTCCGGATAAAGGCTGGGAAGCTGTTGATGAATCCCCGGCGCCGATTCTCGGCGCGGAGCGGACAGTGGTCGTTTTGACGACGACGGTTTCCTGTACGGAACCGTTGAACTGTTCAGGAAGGGAACGTGGGCAAGGCTGGAAATCTTACCGACTTTCCTCTGGCGCGAGCGTTGTGTCCTGAAAACTGCGGGAAGGAAAGCTCTTATTCGTTCCGTTTTGGCAACGGAGGATGCCACACGGCGTCATTGCGAGGGGGGATCAGGTCGTGCGCTCCTAGAACCGGCACGGGAAACTCACTGGGCGCGGTGGCGTCAAACGAGCGGGCGCAGCCGGGCCCGGTCAATTGCTCGCCCGCCATCTTCTTTTGCAGAGTGATCAACCCGTGCAGAAGGGCTTCCGGTCGTGGCGGGCAACCGGGAATGTGGATGTCCACCGGGAGGAATCGATCCACGCCCTTCAGCACATTGTAGCCTTCCTTGAACGGGCCTCCGGAGATGGCGCACGCACCCATGGAGATGACGTACTTGGGCTCCGGCATCTGATTGTAGAGACGGATGACCTGCGGGACCATTTTCTTGGTCACCGTTCCCGCGACGATCATGAGGTCCGACTGGCGGGGCGAGGGACGGAAGACTTCCGAACCAAAGCGGGCGATGTCGTAACGCGCCATGCTGGTGGCGATCATTTCGATGGCGCAGCAGGCGAGTCCGAAGGTCATCGGCCAAACCGAATTGCTCCGTCCCCAGTTGCTCAGTTCCTGCAGGCTGGTGACGAACACCCCTTGGCGGGCCAGTTCATTCTGAAGTCCTTCGTCAATCATGGTACCGGTGGGGCCGCAGTTCGGGCGGTCATTTCCAGTCCAGCAGTCCCTTGAGCCAGGCCCAGGCGAGTCCCTCGGCCAGGAGCAGGACGAACACCAGCATGGCGATCACCGCACCGACCGACAGACCGAGGAACGAAACCGCAAAAGGAAAGAGAAACACGGCCTCCACATCGAAGATGAGAAAGAGAATACCGTAGAGGTAGTAGCCGGACCGGAATTGCACGAGCGGATCCCCCCGCGTCTCGATACCGCATTCGTAGGTCGAATTCTTCTGCGGGCCGGGCCTCGGCGGGGCGAAGCGGATCGCCCAGAGCCTGGCCAGCGCCAAGGGAATCAGCGGAAAGGCCATCGCCATACCCAGCAGAACCACCAGGAACAGGTAGGGATGGAGGTCCGGCGTGTTCATCGATCAGGGAGAAGAGTATTGGGGCGATAGCCGATAGCCAATAGCCAATAGCCAATAGGCGATAGGCGATAGGCGATAGGCGATAGGCGATAGGCGATGGGCGATGGGCGATGGGCGATGGGCGATGGGCGATGACCATTCGCTCACTTTCCCAACGTGCTTTGGACCTCGTCCAGATTGACGGTGCCTTCACGGCGAGCCCGGTAGGTGTGGGAGGTGCCTCCCGGGCGGGCGGCGTAGATTGAACCCTCTAGCCGATAGGAGACCTGGTGGGACTTGAGGATGCGGTAGAGAGATCCCATGAGCCGGAATGTGCTGAGATGAACGGTGGCAATGACTGTCTGGCTGGCGAGGCGGGGGAGTTCGATTTTTTGGTTGGAGAGGCCCTGTCCGATGTAGGTCTCGTTGAGGTAAATCTTGTAGGAGCCACCGTCCACGGTGAGGGGTTCAGGTGAGCTGTTCTCCAGACGGATGATGAAGTCCATGGCCACATCCCCGACCCCGCCCCCAGTGCCCGGCTGCACATTGGCCAGCATGATTTCCAGGGGAGGCTCGCCACTGAGCCCGGCGCATCCAGAGGGGAGGAGACAGAGAAGTCCGAGACAGTGACGGCGGGAGATTGTCGGCATCCGCAGCGCAGTGTAGGCGGACGAGCGCGGGGCGCCAAAGGCAATAGCTGAGGGGTACGGGTCGAGGTTAAGACAAGAAAGGGCGGGGAATTCGCAATTGTAGGGGTGCGTAAGGCCTGAATGTCAGGGAGACTCCACAGACCGATTCCCTTTTGTTATGCAAACGACCTTCAAGTTTCTGATGGCTGGCGCCCTGGGGGCCAGCGTGTGGTGTCTACCCAATCGCGCTGCAGACGCGGAGACGGCGGCAGTGATGCGGACCAAGCTGGCGGTGGCGCAAAAGATCCTCGGTGGGCTCGCCATGGCGGACTATCCGCTGATGCAAACCAATGCGGCGACGCTGGTGAGTCTCAGTGGACAGCGCGGATGGACAGCCCTGCAGACGCCCGAGTACGAGTTGTTCTCCACCCAGTTCCGACTCTCGTCGGAGGCGGTGTCCAAGGCAGCCAAGGGACGGGATCTGAATGCAGCCGTCGCCGCCTATGCGGACCTGACCACCAGTTGCGTGGCGTGCCACAAGTACCTGCGGGACGCTCACCCGCCGGCGGCAGGGAAATAGTCGGAATCCGGGAGATCCCTGGATCCGGGGCCTGCGGTTCGCTTGCCCGGGGAAGGGATGTCCCGCACCGTTGCGCCCCATGAGTCTGCTGCCTTTTGGTGAACTGCCGGTCCATACCCCGCGTCGTTTTGTGCCTGCCCAGATTGACCTGGGGGATTGGAGTCAGTTGGCCCCGCTGTTTGATGAACTCGATTCCCAGGTTGCCCGATGCGAAACGGTGACCGAGTTCGAGCAGTGGATTCTTGATTCGGGCGAATTGGCGGCGGCGCTGGATGAGGAGGGGAGCAAGCGCTACATCGCCATGACCTGCCACACCGACAATCCGGCGGCAGAGAAGGCGTACCTGCACTTCGTGGAACAGGTCGAGCCGGCGTTGAAGCCCCGCCGCTTTGCAGCAGCCAAGGCCTACCTGGCCCATCCCCTGCGGCGCGCCCTGCCGTCCGGACGTTACGAAGTGTACGATCGCGACACCGCCCTGCTGGTGGAGTTGTATCGCGACGAGAACGTTCCGCTGGAGACCGAGGAGGCCAAGCTGGGTAACGAATACAACAAGCTGTCGGGAGGGTTGACGGTCCAATTTCGGGGAGAGGAAAAGACGCTGACGGCGATGGGCCGGTTTCTGGAGGAACCAGACCGGGCACTGCGGGAGGAGGCGTGGCGGACCGTGGCGGACCGGCGCTTGAAGGATGCCGACCGTTTCGAGGAGTACTTTGAGGGACTGGTCGGGCTCCGCGGACGCATGGCGTCCAACGCGGGCTTTGCCAATTACCGGGATTATGCCTTCAAGCTGCGGGGACGTTTCGATTACGGGCCGACGGACTGCGAACGATTTCACGAGGCCATCGAGGCCGAGGTCATGCCGGTGGTCCGGGAACTGCAGGCGCGGCGACGGCAACAGTTGGGCGTGGCGACGCTGCGTCCGTGGGACCTGGCCGTGGATCCGCTCAGTCGTCCTCCCCTGCGTCCCTTTGCCGACACCGAGGCCATGGAGCGGGGTTCGCAGGTGATCTTTGATCGCCTGGATTCGGAATTGGCGCGCGGATTCCAGACCATGCGCGATCTGCGCCTGCTGGACCTGGCGAATCGCAAGGGCAAGGCGCCGGGTGGCTATCAGAGCACGCTAGGAGAATCGCGGCTGCCCTTCATCTTCATGAATGCGGTCGGACAGCAGCGGGACGTGGAGACGATTCTGCATGAGGCCGGACATGCGTTTCACGCGCTGGCGACCCGCGAGGAACCGCTCTACGCCTATCGCGGCGCACCGATCGAGTTCTGCGAGGTGGCGTCCATGGCCATGGAACTGCTCGGGGCGCCCCACCTGGATGTCTTCTACCCCGAAGCCGAGGCCAAGCGTGCGCGGCGGGTTCATTTGGAAGGCATCGTGGGAGTGTTTCCCTGGATTGCCACCGTGGATGCGTTCCAGCATTGGGTGTACACGCATCCGGGGCACACTCGAAAGGAGCGGGCGGCGGCATGGATGTCCCTCATGGACCGCTTTGGGGGGGATGTGGACTGGTCGGGATTCGAGGAGTCGCGGGCGCACCTGTGGCACAAGCAACTGCACATTTTTCTCTATCCCTTCTACTACGTGGAATACGGCATTGCCCAGCTCGGGGCGCTGCAGGTGTGGGCCAATGCGCACCGGGATCCCGCCAAGGCCCTGGCCGACTACAAGGCCGGGATGGCGCTGGGCGGATCGCGTCCGCTTCCAGAGCTGTTTGACCGTGCGGGATGCCGCTTCGATTTTTCGCGGGAGACGCTGCGTCCGCTCACGGCCCTGGTGCGGGAGGAACTCGCAAAGCTGGATTGAACGGACGCGTTGTCCCGCTACCTTGAAAGGACACGATGATTGCGGATCGAGACTACATGCGGGAGCCAGCCGGGGGGTGGAAACTCTCGGTGACCGTCCTGCTCGTGGTCGCCAACGCCCTCGTTTACCTGGGGCAGTGGGCCGTCGGGCACTACTTTCCCGGTTTTAACTTCGACGGCTACTTTGCCCTGAGCCAGCGGGGCATGGGGCTGGGGCGCGTCTGGCAGTTGCTCACCTTTCAGTTTTTACATGGAGGACTGCTCCACCTCTTGCTGAACTGCTGGGCCCTGTTTCT
>JBDKKE010000014.1:0-8220 GCA_039796255.1 Verrucomicrobiota bacterium
CGACGGCGCGGCGTGGGCGTGCCCGCTCGATTGGATCGCGGGTGAGCAGTCGTGCCAGGCGCTCCTGCGCGGTCGAGTCCACGTATACCGTCAGCGCGTACATCGATCGCATCGCGTCCCAATGGAACGGCCAGAGGCCGTCCACCATCACCAGCGGGGATGGGGGCATCCTGCGGTCGGGGCCGGAGCGGCTCGAAATGGTGAAATCGTAGACGGGAACCTGCGCGGACCATCCGCGGCGGAGGCGGGCGATGGCGTTGAGAAAGCAGTCCCAATCGAGAGCGCGGGGGTGGTCGAAATTGAGATGCTGCCTTTCCCGAAGCGTCAGATGCGAGCGGTCACGATAGAAGTGGTCGAGGCACAGAGGGCGGGCGCGGGTCCCCAGCCGCTGCTGCAACTCGCGGGCCAGCCAGGTCTTGCCCGAGCCACTGCCTCCCGCGATGGCGATCAGACGGGATTTCATGCAGGTCTCCTGGACGCAGTGACCTCGGTGAAGAGGGATTCAAGATCGCGAATATAACCGTCGAAGTCATAACGCTCGCTGACGAGGCGAAGACCGGCGTCGCCCATCCGCCGGGCCAGCGCCTTGTCCGCCAGCAATTGATCCAGTCGCCCAGCGAAGGCGTCACGGTCCATCCAGGGGACCAGGTATCCATTCTGTCCGTCCAACAGCCAGTCCTTGATTCCGCCGGCGTCAAATGCCACCACCGGCAACGCGTAACGCATCACTTCCAGTCCGATGGTGGCGATCGGCTCGGGCCACACGGAGCTGATGACCACCACACTGCATTCGCGGTAATAGGCCTTCAGTTCCTCCTGCGGAATGAAGCCCTTGAAGGTGACCCGGTCGGCGAGGCCGAGACGACGGCTGAGGGCCTCGCAGTGGGGTCGATGGTTGCCGTCGCCAAGAATGACGCATTCAAAGGGGGAGCGGACCCGCGCCAGCGCCTCCAACAGGACGTCCACTCCCTTGCCCCGGATGATCTGTCCGGCGTACAGGATGAGATTGCGATCGCTGAAGGAAGAGCGCAGATCGGGATCGCCCATGCGCGGAACCGGCGCGTGGATGCGGATGCGGTCCGCGGAGAACCCATTTTTCAACAGCTCGTCGCGCATGTAGGTGGTGACCACCACCATGCGGTCAAACCGGCGGTTGAGGACGATCTCCCGTTGCTTCGCCCCATAACTCACCCACTTCACCGGAAATCCGCCGCCGGGATTTCGCACGACCGAGGCGAGGCAGGGGACGATGCAGGCCACCGAAGCCGGCCGGGTGCAGATGCGTCGCGTGAAGTAGTCGTACTTGTAGCTCCGCATGCAGTAGATGTCATGGTCGTGCACCATGCGCACCAGTGGACGTCCGCTCTCCACCAGGCTGCTAATGACCGCGAGATCGGCCATCTTGTGGACATAAATGACGTCCGGTTCGAATGCCGCCAGGGCTTTCCGGGTGGTGGCGGCGGTGTCCGAACCGGTCAGGGCAAACCGGTGGGGAAAGGTGGTGTTCCAGCCGGTCTCGTTCTTCCCGGTCGAGGGGCCGTGCAGGATGCCCAGGGTGTGTCCGCGCCGGCCGAGTTCCGTGGCCGTGATGTGGGCATTGGCCTCCGCGCCGGCCAGCGCACCGAAGCGCTCGTGAACGTACAGGAGTTTCATGATGCGCTGGACACCAGGGTTTCCATGAATGTTACCCGGGGGATAGCTCAGTGGCGCGACCGGTCCGGAGCCATTCGCGGAGTTCCATTTCGCCCTGTTCAGCCGGACGGGACAGCTCGCTGATGTAGTGGGCCAGGCGGTCAGGATCGGAGGTCTCCGCCGCCTTCTCCAGTTGAAGCAGGATTTCGGCAAGTCCGGTGAGGCCCAGGGTCAGGCTGATTCCCATGAGACTGTGGGCGCCGCGTTTGAGTTCCTGTCGGGCCCCGGCCGCCAGGTGAACTGGAAGGCGGCCCAGTTCGATGGGGAGTTCGGTGAGAAAGTCCCGGGCGAGGCCCTCGAAATCATCCCATCCCAGTTCATCCGCAATCTGACGAGGCTGCGCCGGCGTGAAGGCGGGCGTCTGGGAGGTCGATGCCGATTTGGGGGCGGGAAGATTGCCGGAAACCGCGTCGGGCCTCCGGCGGAGGGCGGATGCCAGCTGCTTGGTGGTGAAGGGCTTGGCCAGGTAGTCATCCATCCCCGCATCCAGACATCGCTCCCGCTCGCCCAGAAGGGCGTTGGCGGTCACCGCGATGATGTAGACCGGCGGTTCGCCCGGCGTGCAACCGGTGGCTTCCCTCGCGCGAATTCGCTTGGTCACTTCATAGCCGTCCATCTCCGGCATATGACAGTCCATGAGGATCACGTCGAACCGGGACTTCTGCACCGCGTCCACCGCCTCTTTGCCCGTGGTCGCTACCTCCGCCCGGAGTCCGAGGCTTTCCAGCATCAGTTCGCAAAGCCGCCGGTTGGTCCGGTGGTCCTCGACCAGCAGGATGCGAAGTTTTGCCACGTGTCCGTCTCCCGCCGCCGGGGATCCACTGGACTGTAGTGCCGCCCGCTTAAAGCGGGCGGTGCCAGACTGCCCTTCCAGGGCGGAGGTGAGGCAGTCGAACAATTGGGACTGCTTGACCGGCTTGAGCAGAATTTGTTGGTACCCTGGGGGAATCGCGGGCCGGCGGACCCATGGGGACAGGGGATTCACCAGCAGGATCCGGTGATTGAATCCCGGCGGGACGGGTGGGTTCTCTTCGGCCGAAATCAGTTCCTCGTCGATGAGGAGCACGCACGGCGTGTTCGCCGGACGTTTTGGCGCGTTCCCGATCCGGTCCAAGGCTTCCCGGGAGGGCATCACGCTCACCGGTAGATGCCAGCTGCGAAACTGCGTTTCCAGGGATTCCGCCAGCGTGGCGTCTGCGGTGGCCACCTCGAACTGCGCCGCCCACAGGGGCTGGTGGATTCCCGGCGGGTCGGAGTCCGGAATCGCTATTAGCGGCAGTTCAAACCAGAAGGTGGAGCCCACTCCCGGCCGGCTGACGACCCCGATCTGGCCCCCCATGAGCTCCACCAGTCGCTGGGAGATCGCCAGTCCCAGTCCCGATCCCGTATAGCGGCGGGCGGCGGACGAGTCGACCTGCATGAACGGTTCGAAGATGGCTCGGGATTCCTGGGGCGAGAGGCCGGGTCCGGTATCCGTGACCTCAATACGGATTCGCCCCTCAGTGGCTTCGGACGGAGCGGAGTTGACCCGGACCACGACGGAGCCCCGATCGGTGAACTTGACCGCGTTGCCCACCAGGTTGAGAAGAATCTGACGCAGCCGAAGGGGATCGCCGCAGAAGCGTTGCGGCAGGTCCGGGGCGACAATCACCGCCAGCGCCAGGCGCTTTTCCGGGGTGCGCATCGAGGCGACCTCCACTACCGAATCGAGCAGCGGGCGGAGGACAAAGGTTTCGGAAGAGATCTTGAGTTTGCCGGCCTCGACTCGGGAGAAGTCGAGCACGTCGTTGATGACCTCCAGGAGGGAAACCGCGCTGTTGCCGATGGATTCGGCGAGTTCGCGCTGCCGGTCGTTGAGCTGCGTGTGCAGCAGCAGGTCGTTCATGCCGATGACCCCGTTCATAGGCGTCCGGATCTCATGGCTCATGGTGGCGAGGAACTCGCTCTTGGCCCGGTTCGCCGCCTCCGCGGCCTCCCTGCCTTCGCGCATCGCCGCCTCGGCGTTGCGGCGTTCGGTGAGGTCCACGGCGCTGCCCAGGAATCCGGCGAGTTGCCCGTTCTCGTCACGCAGGACGGCCATCGACAACCGGACGGCTACGCGGCTGCCATCCTTCCGAACCAGTGTCCAGTCCCGTTCGTCTTCCTGACCGAGACGGGCCCGCGCCAGCAGCGCCTCCATTCCCGGTGTGACGGGCTGGCCCAGTTCTAGTTCGAGTTCGGCAGCCCGCGCCGCGATTTCGTCCGGGTCGTGGATCCGCAGGGGCGATTCGTGGCCCACCATTTCCTGGGCGGAATAGCCCAGCAGCCGTTCGGCGGCCGGATTGAAGGTCAGGTAGATGCCCTGGGGATCCACGGCGGTTAGCGCGTGGGCGGCGCTGTGGAACATGGCCTGCTGGAGGGCGCCAGCGCGCCGTGCCGACAATTTCGCCGCCTCGCGGACGACAAACATCCCGAGCTGGGCGCTGATGGAATCCAACCCCTCCAGCACATGCGCCTCGGGTTTCTCGGCGCGGGCGCTGTAGAACTCAAGAATTCCCACCACCTCCCCGTTCAGCAGGCAGGGGTGCGCGATCACCCCGCTCAATCCGTGACGGGCCGCCTCTTCTGAACGAGGCGAAGGCAGATCCAGGGCGATCTCTTTGGTCCAGACGGCGCTTCCCAGAGCCCAGCACCGGCCGGGCAGGTCCTCGCCCTTCGCCAGGATCCGCGTCCGGGTCTGCCGGGAGAATTCGGAGAAATCCTCCCGTGGTTCATACCAGATCTCCTCGCAGCGCAATTGATGCTCCGATCCGTCCGGACGCCAGAAAACCCCCAGGGTCCATTCCAGGCTGGTGGTCACCGATTTGAGGGCACGCGCAATTCCCTCCGAGAGCGAGGTCGCTTCGGCCAGGGCGCGGGAAACCGAATGCTGCAGTTGCCGCCGCTGCTCATTCTGCCGCAGCTCGGTGACGTCGCTCTCGATGGCCATGAAGTTGACCAGTCGGCCGGAAGCATCGTGAATCGGCTGCACCTCCATGGAGGCCCAGTAAACCCGTCCACCCTTGGTGTAATTCTGGACCTCGGCGCGGAAGGCAACCCCCTGGAGAATCTTCTCCCGCATCACAGCAACGGTCCGGGGGTCCGTCCGGGGCCCCTGAAGAATGCTTCCCGGAGTCCTGCCCGCCACTTCCATCAGCGTGTAGCCGGTGGTTCGGGTGAATCCCTCGTTCACCCATTCGATGCGGCCCTGCGCGTCGGAGACGATGACCGCGTTGTCCGTTCGGGCGGCCACCAGGGCCAGCTTGCGGGACTCTGCCTCGCTGGTCCTCAACTGCAGTTCCGTCGTGCGCAGGGTGTGGTTTTGCCGCTGGAGCTGATCGTTGGCCCGGCGCATGTCCGCCCGCTGCTGGATCAGCCGTTCAGCCAGGCGACGGGAATCCTCGAGCGCCATGATCTGGGCCTGGCCCAGTTGGAGGAGATCCACGATGGGGTCGTGAACCGCGAAGTCATCAAATCCGAGGCCCCGTTGCCCGATTTCCAGCGCGCTTCGCAGCCAGGGTGACCCCAGAAACACCATCAGCCGCTGGGAGTCCAGGGAGATGAACTCACCGCGCAGCGTCAGGCCGCTGGCGATGTGCTCAAGGAGGAAGAGCTGCGATTGGTTCTGCCGCAGGAAGTGGATCGTGGCGTCCCCCTCGGGACGCACGATCCGGAAAACCGAGGCGAACGTCACCCCGGAAACTGCTTCCGGCGCCACCTTGCGCACCGACCGGCCCACCTGGACGAAGCGCAAATCGGGATCCAGCGCCAGGTGGAAGGGGAATGCGGTGGCAAAGACTTCCGGGGGAAGTCCCAGCCGCGGGTCTTCGGGAGCCACAGGGTTCACGCGGGTGACCGGGGTTCCCATTCCAAGAGGAACACATCGCATTCCGCACCGCGTTCCCGGAAATCCACCTGCGTCACGGTCACGGGGGTCTCAAACATTTTCCCCAGCCCCTGGATCAACCCGACCACGAAGGCGGACAGACCGGCTCGATGGCTGATGTAATGCAGCCGCATGGACCGGTCCGTCACGTCCGTACACCGGAATTTGGGGGGCTGCAGATTGGGGAAGATCATGGCCACCCGGGTGTGAAAGTTGGGGAGGTTGGCGAAGAACTCGGGAAGGGTCTTGCCGGCGCCCTTCATCAAACCGCCGTAGCCTTCTTGGGCCGTGTAGGTGACCCAGTGCTCGCCGAACGCCTTGAGGATGTCCTCCGCCGGAGCCTTGAGCACTTCGCTGGCCGCACCCACCAGCCGATAGGTCATGTCGTCCGGATAGTTTTCATTGCTCAGAAACACCTCCACCTCCACGCCTGCCCGGGACTTGATCTCTTCCCACGCCGCTTCGCCGTGATGCCGGCAAACCATCTGTTCTATGGCCTTGTTGACGAGTCCGTACATGGTGGGGTGATGGGAGGGAGTGTGGGTGGGAAGTGGTGTTAGCGCCGCCTAATTGAGGAAGACTCTGACAGAGCCCGGATCAACACAAGATAGGAATCCGATGGAATTGCCGTTCCGCGGATCAGCCGGGTGACTAGTGCCGCCGGTACGCCTCGGCCAGAAGTGTGATCGGGTGGGCGACCCGCAGGGCAACGCCCCTCTGGCGGCAGCCGGTGACCAGTTGCAGCAGGCAGCCCGGATTCCCAGTGGCGATCACCGCAGCGCCCGTGGACACGACGTGTTTCATTTTCCGCTCCAGGAGCTGGCCGGCCATCTCGGGCTGGGTGAGATTGTAAATGCCGGCGCTGCCGCAGCACCAGGTGGCTTCGGGAAGCTCGATGAGTTCCACCCCGGGGATCATGCGGAGGATCTGACGGGGCTGCCGGCTCACCTTCTGTCCGTGGCACAGGTGGCAGGATTCGTGGTAGGTGACCACCTGACGCGGCGCGTTGCCGGCCGCCGGCGGGGTGATGCCGATCTCCACCAGCCATTCCTGGATGTCTTTGACTTTGGCGTCCCATTGCCGGGCGAGCGGCGCGTAGCGTGCATCTCCCTCCAGCAGGTGGGCGTAGTGCTTGAGATGGGAACCGCAGCCGCCCGCGTTGGTGATGATCGCGTCGTAGTCACCGGGAGGGAACTGGTCGAGATTCCGCCGTGCCAGGTTCTGGGCCAGCGCCCATTCCCCGTTGTGGGCGTGCAGGGATCCGCAGCAGTTCTGCAGCGGCGGGGTCACCACCTCGCAACCGTTGCGGGAAAGAACCTCGGCGGTGTCGCGATTGACCGAGGCAAAGGTCAGATCCTGGGCGCATCCGGTGAGCAGCGCCACCCGGTAGCGGCGGGCTCCGGTCGCCGGGAGCACCGGAGGGATGAGGTCTGCGGAAAAGGGCTCCTCGATGTGGGGCGTCATGGCCTCCAGTTCCTGCAGGCGGCGGGGCAGGAGTTTCAGAAGTCCGCTTCCTCGCAGCAGCCCCTGCAGACCGGTGGATTGCCAGAGTCCGATGGCGCGTCCGAGCCATTGGAGTCGCCGCAGATCATCGAACAGCCAGCGGAGGGTGAACCAGCGGATCAGGGAACGGCGAGGGGACTGAAGGGTCCCGGACTGCTCGGCCTCTGCCCGCGCATGTTCAAACAGCTCGGCGTAGTTCACGCCCGCCGGACAGGCGCTCATGCAGGCCAGGCAACCCAGACAAAAGTACATTTCCTCGGCGAATCCCTGGGTGGCGGGCATCCGGTCGTCGGCGATGGCCCGCATGAGGGCAATTCGGCCACGGGGGGAATTCCGCTCGTTCTGGGTGGCGTCGTAGGTGGGGCAGGTGGGCAGGCAGAGGCCGCAGTGCATGCACTGCTGCACCACCGAGTAGTCAAGGCCCTTGAGCGGTGATGGGGAAATGGACGACATCGAATCTTCGGCGAGGATGCGGGGGCGACCGGGATGAGGGCGAGCAAAAGGAGACGCTGCTCGATTCCAGCGATCCCTTCTAAAGGCGCTGGGCGGGACTGTCGCTTGTCCCATCGCGGATTCCGTCCTAGTGTTCCCGCCGATGAATACAGCCGTTGCTCCGGTGGAACTCGCGGGTCTAACCGTTTCACTGGATCGACTCGTGTATCACCGCCTGCCGCCGGAGAAGGGCAGCGACCGCCCGCACGCCTTCATTTACTTCCTCTCCATCCAGAATGACAGCGAGGTGGCGGTCACCATCCGTGGACGGAAATGGGTGGTCACCCATGATGACGGAACCCAGTTGGTGGTGGAGGGAGATGGCGTGGTGGGGAGAAACCCGGTCATCCCACCCGGCGAAAAATTCAGCTACAACAGTTTTCACTCCATTCCCACCCGGCGGGCCATGGCGGAGGGATCATTCCTCGGTGTGGACGAACAGGGACGCCGTGTCCTGACCCGCATCCCCCCTTTCCGGCTGGAGGTGCCGGAAGGGACCGGCAGCGAGGTCGGGTAGGCCAAAGGCGATAGGC
Organism: Verrucomicrobiota bacterium; assembly: GCA_039796255.1. Lineage (GTDB taxonomy): Bacteria > Verrucomicrobiota > Verrucomicrobiia > Limisphaerales > UBA9464 > UBA9464. Next base: position 8,125 of record JBDKKE010000014.1, read on the forward strand.
GATAGGCGATAGGCGATAGGCGATGGGCGATGGGCGATGGGCGATGGGCGATGGGCGATGGGCGATGGGCGATGGGCGATGGGCGATGGGCGATGG
>JBDKKE010000015.1:0-12689 GCA_039796255.1 Verrucomicrobiota bacterium
AAACTCGCGGATGGCACCCCACTTTTGAAGATCGAGCATCACGTCCTGCTGGCCGGAGGACCGGTGACGCTCACCTTTCCCGGGGAAGCCGCACCGGCGCGATTCACCAATGCGCCCTACCAGAGGATCTTTTCCCAGCCCAACACCAACATTTTTCCCTACGGTCCGGTGGTGTTTCTGGACACCACGGTGCTGCCGGGTTCGGTGGCCATGGATGTCTTCGGTCATTTGGTGGAATTGGTGCCGAGAACGCTCTACGTGGATGGCCATGAGGTCGGCTGGACCCCGGGGACGAACATCGTGGTGCCGATGACGGGCAAGATCCCGCCGGAACAGCGTCCGAAGCGGAAGGAGAAGTAGGGGCGGCGGAGCCCAGGGGGCGAGGGGCGAGGGGCGAGGGGCGAGGGGCGAGTCTGGGATCGGGCCGGTGATTAAACTTGGGGATACGCGGGGCGGACAAATGGCGGTACAGGCTGGGCATGCGGCTTTCTTCCCGGATTTCCTGTCCTCCATGTCCCCGTCGCTCGGGTCCTGCCTTCACCCTGATTGAACTCCTGATGGTCACAGGGATTGTCGTGGTGCTGGTGGGAATCCTGTTGCCGGCCCTGTCCCGGGTGCGTTCCCGTGCGACGGCCACCGCCTGTCGCAGCAATCTTCGCCAGTGGGGGATTGCGACCCTGCTGTTCGCCTCCGACAACAATGGCCTTCTGCCGCAGGATGGCACCCCCAACGGCCGATCGGTCGAGGAGGGGTGGTACGTAGATCTGCCGCGGGTGATGGGGATGGCGCCCTATCATCGGATGCCGTGGCGGACGAACCCGGCGGTTCCCGTGGGGAGTTCCGTGTGGATCTGTCCGGCGAATCCCCGGCGGAGCAATACCAACAATCTGTTTCACTACTGTCTCAACCAGCACGTCAACGGCGCCGGTTCGGGTATCCAGGCACTCCTGCCGGATATTCCATTTCCGTCGCGAACCCTGTGGCTGTTTGACAATGGTCGCCTGGCCGCTGTCGCCGGACCCAACAACGCCCACACCAATCTGCATTCGCGGGGCTGCAACTTTCTGATGCTGGACGGCCATGCCGATCGCTTTCCCAGCGCCGCCTACTGGGATTTTGGCACCCGGCGCGGGCGGACCAACAATCCCGAGCTGCGCTGGCATCCGTGGGATTGAACGGGGCATGGGCAGCGGAGGCGTTCGTCCTGAAAACGGCATTTCAATTGACCGCAAAGAACGCAAAGAACACAATGATGGTGACTTCGCTCGATGGCAGGCCATGGGACACCTCATCTCACGGAGGAACTCCCGCCGAGTACGGCATTCACTCCCTCTGACTTGCTCTGCGCTCTTTGCGTTCTCTGCGGTTTCCTCCAACTGCTTTCTCCAGGTTCATTTCGCCGCCGGTTTTTGTGGAAGTGATGCGTGACGCTTCCCTGTGTGGCCGGTCCCATTTAACGTGACCGCCATGGCCGAGCCTCAGGACGAAACTCTGTCTCCGCCAGTCTGCGATCCGCCGTCCGGCACCCTGGGAGGGGCGTTGCCGGCTGACTTTGCCGAAGTCTATGACCTCCATGGACAGGCCATCTTCTATCTCGCACTGCGGTTGCTGGGCGATCCGGTCCAGGCGCAGGACGCCGTCCACGATGTTTTCCTGAAGGCCTTCCGAAAGTACGGCGAATTCCGGGGGCAATCGGAGGTTCGAACCTGGCTCTACCGGATCACTCTCAACCACTGCTCCAACCTCCGTCAGGCCTGGGCGGCACGTAACATTCATACCGTCGCCGACGAGTCCGTCTTTGAAACAGCCGGGGCTCCCACGTCCAGTCCGCTCCGCATTCTGGAGACCAAGGAATTGGGCGAGCGGATTCAGCGGGCCCTCGACGGACTGCCTGCGGAATACAGTCTGCTGCTGTTGTTGGTCGCCGATCAGGAGTTGAGTTATGAACAGGTCGGGGAACTCACCCGGCAGACCGCGGACGCGGTTCGTGGAAAACTTCACCGCGCCCGCAAGGCTTTCACCCTCGCATTCGCCAAAACCGCCTGAGCCATGGATCCCCAATCGCGCCTCCGCCACGAGCATTCCGATGACTTTGCCGCCGCCTCCCGGCACGGCATGGTTTCCCAGAACGGTCCCCTGGAGTTTCTCCATCCGGAGGACCTGCTACGCCACGACCGGAGCCGCACCGTTCCTCCGGCCGCCATCGCCCAGCGCCTGGCTGCCTCGATCGATCAGGACCCGACCCTGATTCAGTCCCGGCAGCCGTGGTGGAAGCGGTTGCTGGGGCGGGGAGCGCCGTAGGCGATAGCCAATAGCCAATAGCCGATAGCCAATAGGCGATAGGCGATAGGCGATAGGCGATAGGCGATAGGCGATAGGCGATAGGCGATAGGCGATGGCCGTTCACCGTTCTGACGGAAAACTCTCCCCAACTTGTGATCAACGACTGCTGACTTCCTCCTCGATGTCTTTCGCTGCCGAACTTGAACTGCTGATTCGCGCCCGTTATCCGATCCTCTACCTCAACACTTCCGAGGAGGCGCGGGTTCTGGGGGTGATCATGGCGGTGGCGGCGCGGAGGAACAAAAAGGTGTTCGAGTGGTCGTGCTCCACGGGACTGGTTCCCGCCGGCACCAGCCTGCAAAGCCAGAAGTCGCGCAATCCGGCCACCCGGGATCCCGTGGTGGCGCTGGATCTGGTGATCGACCAGGTTGAGCCGGCGATCTTTGTGTTCAAGGATCTGCACCCGTTTCTCGCCAAGGGCAATGCGTCCACCAATGCCGCGTCCATCCGCAAACTGCGGGATGTGGCATCGCATCTGAAGAACAGCTTCAAGACCATCATCCTGGTCTCCCCCCTGCTGGAAATCCCCCTCGAACTCGAAAAGGAGATTACCGTTCTCGACTATCCGTTGCCCGCCCAGGAGGACCTGTCCGAACTGTTGGACCGCATTGTTGCCGACTTGCAGGCGTTGAAGCAGATCTCGATTGAGTTGGACGACCTCAGTCGTGGCCGGCTGATTCAGGCGGCGCTGGGATTGACGCTGTCGGAGGCGGAAAACGTGTTCGCCCGGATCATCGTGCAGGATGGCCGATTATCGGCGGACGACGTCCAGGCGGTGTTTGCCGAGAAGCGGCAGATCATTCGCAAGAACGGCCTGCTGGAATACTATTCTCCCGCGGACACCTTCAATGAGGTCGGTGGGCTGGACAACCTCAAGGAATGGCTGCGGATACGCGCGGACGCCTTCTCGGCCGAGGCTCTGGAGTTTGGGCTGCCGCCGCCGAGAGGGGTGCTCCTTTTGGGCGTACAGGGCTGCGGAAAGAGCCTGTGTGCCAAGGCGGTGGCCAGTGCCTGGCAGATGCCGCTGCTCCGGTTCGACATGGGGCGCATGTTTGGGAGCCTGGTGGGTTCGTCCGAGGAGAATGTTCGCCGCGCGATTGCCGTCGCCGAATCCGTGGCGCCCGCCATTCTGTGGGTGGACGAAATCGACAAGGCGTTCTCCGGATCGCAGGGGAGCGGCACCAGCGATGGCGGTACAACGGCCCGAGTCTTCGGCACCTTCCTGACCTGGCTCGGGGAGAAGACCGCCCCGGTATTTGTCGTCGCCACCGCCAACGACATTTCCCATCTCCCCCCTGAGCTGCTGCGCAAGGGCCGTCTGGACGAGATCTTTTTTGTCGATCTTCCCTCCGAGGCGGAGCGGTTGGAGATCTTCCGGGTTCACATTCAAAAACGGGGGCGTGACGCCGCTCAGTTCGACCTGGCGGCGCTGGCAGCGTCGTCGGAGGGTTTTAGCGGGGCGGAGATTGAGGAAGCGGTGAACAGTGCCCTTTACGAGGCCTTTCATGCCCGCGAGGAACTCAGCACGGGTTTTGTGGAGTCCGCTCTCCGTCAGACGGCGCCCCTTTCTCGCACCATGGACGACCAGATCAATCGCCTGCGCGCCTGGGCGGAAGGCCGGGCACGGCCGGCTTCGGGCGCTTTGCGCCAATAGCCAATAGCCAATAGCCAATAGCTGATAGGCGATAGGCGATAGGCGATAGGCGAGAGGCGAGAGGCGAGAGGCGATAGGCGAGAGGCGAGAGGCGAGAGGGTTTCTCCCACTGAAAACTGAAAACTATAAACTGAAAACTTTCCCCGCCATGTCCCGTGTCAACCGCCCCTGCCTCCGTGGCTTCTCCCTGATCGAGTTGCTGTGCGTCATGGCGATCATCGGGATTCTGGCGTCATATCACCCGTTCGCTGGCCGGGATCCGGAAGCCCAGATGGTGCTGGTGATCCGTTCCCCAGATCCGAAAGAAAGCCCCACCGTCTTCAGCAAACTTTGGATCACCACTCCACCGTACTATGAGGCGCAGTAGGCGGGATGCCTTTGAACGCTCCGGTTCCTCTCCTTTGCGATGTTTGTGGGCGAATTTCGTTGGCCGCTCCCGGGATCGCTGGTTTTTTCAACCGCATCACTTCCCATGAGCCGATTTGGCAATCTTGAGTTTGACGGTCAGGAGCACCTCGGTGGAGCCGCAGCGCGCGTGGAGCGGGATGCGGACCACTGGCTATCCTCCGCGGAGAATGCCTTCGGACGCGCCGAGTTTGATCAGGCGCTGCGTCAATTCTCACGCGTTCTGGAGTATGATCCGGCCAGTCTTCCCGCCTGGGCGGGACAGGTCCGGGCGTTGATTGAGTTGGGCGAGTTTCGCGAGGCGCGGGTTTGGGCGGATAAGGCGCTGGAACGGTTTCCCACGGCGCCGGAACTGTTGGCCTCGAAAGCGGTCGCGCTGGGACGCTTGGGGGAGTTGGACACCGCCATGGCCTTTTCCGACGCCAGTCTGGAGGAGCGGGGAGATACGCCGTATGTCTGGCTCGCGCGTGGGGATGTCCTGCTGGCGCGGAAGGAGCGTCGGGCCGACTACTGTTTCGAGCGCGCCCGTTTGATCGATCCCGAAAACTGGCTGGTGGCCTGGCTGGCCGGACGGATCCGCCATTACTATGGACAGTTCGCGGTGGCGCTGAAGGCTGCCCAAAAGGCCGCCATGCTTGAACCGGGCAGTGTGGCGGTATGGGTTCTGTGCGGACAATGCGAGATGGAGTTGGGATTCGACGGACACGCCCGGCGTTCGTTTCAGCAGGCGTTGGATCTCGATCCGGGTTGTCGGATTGCCGGGAACGTGATGTCCACGCTCGGCAACCGTGGGGTGGTGGCGGCAGTGGCCAGTCGCTGGCGCCAGTGGTTCCGCGCCTAGAATCCTTTTCGTCCGAATCCAGTTCTTCCCTCCTCATGGCCCTTCATCCCTATCTGGATCGCCTGTTGGTACAGGCCCATGCGCAGGGCGCCTCCGATCTTCACCTGATCGCCGGGGTACCGCCGGCCTTTCGCATCACCGGAGAGATCATCCTGGCCAATGCCGATGCCCTGGAGCCGGAGGACTGCAGCGCCATGTCCGCCTCGCTGCTCAACGAACTGCAGCGCCGCAAGCAGGAGCAGGAGTGGGAGCTGTGCATCTCGGTGCGACACCCGGTGGCTGGCCGCATCCGGGTCACCTTTTACCAGCGCAACGGCGTCACCGAACTGAGCTGCCGTTTTTGTGGGGAGCGGATCGCCTCCCGCGAGGAGCTCATGTTGCCCGCGCGCATTGACGAGTTTGCGCGCAAGCCAAACGGGTTGGTGCTGGTGACCGGACCGACTGGGGCCGGGAAAACCACCACGCTCAACTACATGATCGACCTGATCAATCGGGAGCGGCGTTGCAAGATCCTCACCATCGAGGACCCGATTGAGTATGTGCACCAGAACCAGCGGGCCATCGTGGTCCAGCAGGAGGTTTTGACGGACGTCCGGTCGTTCAACCGGGCCCTCATCCACGCCCTGCGGCAGGATCCCGATGTCATCTGTGTCGGCGAGATGCGGGACCACGAGGCGATCGCCACCGCACTGACGGCGGCGGAGACCGGACACTTGGTGCTCGCAACCCTGCATGCCCCGAGCGTGGGGCATGCCATTGAGCGAATTGTCGGGGTGTTTGAGGGTAACGCGCAGAAGCAGGTGATTCTGCAGCTCGCCAGTTCGCTGCAGGGCATCATCGCCCAGGATCTTCTGCCCAGTCTGGATCGGTCACGACGCATCCTCGCCTACGAACTGCTTCCAGCCAACGGCGCCATCCGGGCCATCATCCGCGACAATCAGATCCATCAATTGACCAACATCATGCAGACGGGAGCCCGGGAGGGCATGGTGCTCATGGACAATTGCCTTCACGACCTCTACTCGCGATGCCTGGTGAGCTACGACACGGCGGTTAGCCGGGCCCGCAATGTTGAGCGGTTTCGTCCGCAGGAGTGAGGGATCCTTTGGGCTCTAAGAGCCTGTTTTAAAATTCAAAGGGGTCCTGTTTTCGCGGAAACGGCCCGAGGGCGGTCCGACTTCGCATTCCAGCTTCGGCGGGATGCAGGCGCGACGAGCGAGCATACCCGTAGCGGTCTGTAAGCGAGGAGCAACGAAGCCATCGGGCCGTTTCCGCGAAAACCGTCCGGGCGACGGGTCTTTTGCCGGTGGCCGGCGTTGGCTCGGCCGTTGCAGCCCGCTCCGGGGATTCGCCGGCCTCGCCGCCTTGGCCACCACCAAAATCCCTCCCCGCAGGCCCCCTTTCAATTTTAAAACAGGCTCTAAGGAATCTTGGGCGAAATCACCTGGAAGTACTGCATGGGCTCCGGTCCGCTGAGCGGAACCTCCACCAAGACTCCGCCCGGTCCGGCCTCCACGTCGCGCACGCGTTCCCAGGCTCCCGTCAGCAGATCGTCGCGGGAGCGGAGCGTGTAACTGCGTCCCGCTTCGGTGGTGAAGCGCAGTTTGGGCTCTGCACCTCCAATCACCTCCACCACGGGCGGCTGCTGCGGGGAGGTGACGGTCACCTGCAGTTCATCCTGGGCCGTCAGCGCGCCATCGTTGACCGAGAATCGCAGGGTGTATTGTCCCGGGGCGGGGAATTGGGCGGTGGTCCGCGGAAGGGCGGCATTGGCGAAGGTCACCACGCCTGGCCCGGAGGGTTGGGACCACTGGAAGACGGGAGCGCCCGGAGGGACGGGAAGTCCATCGTCGGTGAATGTCCCCTGGAGAGTCACCGTCTCGCCGGCCGCCACGGTGAGATCGGATCCGGCGGAAGCCGTGGGACCGACGTTGGGGGGCAGGACCCGTCCGGCCAACTCCAGATCAAAACCGAGATCCGACGACCCGGCGGCGCTCTGGTGCACTTCCACGGCAATGGTGTTTTCCCCCTCCCGCAGAAGGCTTCGATCGACGGGGATGTCGAAGAAGACGGTTTCATCGGCGCCGCCCGCTGCCGAGTTGGCGAGGGTGGACGGGGTAATGTCGGTCTCCGGCATGTTGCTGCGGGCTGCCTCAATGCCGTTGACATAGATTACGGCTCCGTCGTCCCGCGAGAGTCGGACGACGAAATCAGTCACACTGGCCACGCCGATGACGTTGAACCGGTTTCGGAAGTAAGTGGTGATGTACTTGTTGTTACTGTCCGGACCGAATCCGATGGTGGTGGCCATGTTCGGATCGCCATAACCCAGGCGTGCCTTGCCCGACTTCCAGGCGGCATCGTTGAAGCCGTTGGTTCGCCAGGCGACGGCCGGATTGAGTTCCAGGTCGAGGTACTTCCAGGTCGATCCGGCCGGCAGAAACACCACGTCTCCGGTGGTCCGGATCACTCCGACCACCACGTCGTCCGAAGCCTCCCGCTCTCCGTCGCTGACGGTGACGCGGAAGGTGTAGCTGCCCTGGCCGGGCAGGCTCACCCCGGGATTTGGCGTCTCCAGACTGGTGAACACCACTCCAACCGGGCCGCCCACCTGCGACCAGGCAAAGCGGAGCGGGCCGCCCGGCTGGCCATCGTCAACCGCGCGAGCCGACAATTGGGCCGCGATCGGAAACACCGCGCCCACCAACTGTTGGTCGGCACCGGCGTCGGGACGTGGCGGGCGGTTGACCGCGTTGTCCAGTCCAGGAGAGGCACCCGCCACCGAAGCCCGCCAGTTTGCCGGATCGTCGCCGTAGGAGGACGCCATGCGCCGTTCGAGCGAGGCCCCCTGGCCGGCGGCCTCGGGGGGCCAGGGAAGACGATTCTGATAACGTAAACCATCCACGGAGATGTAGGGCACCACTTCACTGACCTGCCCCAGTTCATTGGTGACCGAGTCCGGTGCGTCCGGACGCTGCAACTCCAGACGCTCACCTCCGTCGGCGAGGTTGCCGGAATAGGGACCGAAGACAGGCACGCTGTCGGGGATGCCCCATTTGAGGCGGAAGAGAGTGGGGTCACCGGCCGTGGCCACCGCGAAGCCGCGGGGCGGCAGTACGGTTCCGGCGGGGAACGAAAAGTCGGCTCCCACCAATCGCCAGACATTCTCCGGATGCCCGGGGTCAAACAGGGGAACGGGTTCGGCAGTGAGGTTGGCCAGTTCGATGAACTCCACGTCGCCGGGGAAGGGCTGGAACTGGATCTCATTCAGGACCACTGGCCCCACTGCCGGGCCTGCATTGGCGGCGCCGAGAGTCAGCAGACTCTGGGGCGGAAACTGGACTTCTCCCACGGAGTTGGTGTGACGTCCGAAGCTGACGCCATTGGCGGCCGCTCCGAAGGCGAAGCCATCGGTGTATCCGGTGAGGTTCCCCTCGGCATCGGCGCTGAACAGGTACACTTCGTCCCCGTGAGAGCTGAGGGCAAAGGCGGCCGGCCCGCCGGCGCTGTTGAAGTCGGCCTCGGTGAGGATTCGATACCCCCCGGCGGGAAGGGATTGACTGCCCGTCAGGCGATACTTCTTCGGCGTTCGCAGATCGTCCGTGAGGTACCATCCCGAAACATCGGCGGCGGCTGCGGTCGGATTGTAAAGTTCCACCGCATCGAGTTGCGGGAGATCCGTGTGGCTCAGCACCTCATTGATCACCACCGGGGGAATGTTGACTGCCGGATCGTCCGCGCCGGGTGAGCCCCCCTCGCGGGCCGATGCCCGCCAGTTGGCGGCATCGGAGGGGTTGGGATTGACCGATGGGTTGCGCGGGACCAGGGAGAATCCGCCACCGTCGGCGGACGCCGGCCAGGGCAGTTCGTCGCTCCAGGTCATGTCAAACAAGGGGGCTCCCGCGGCGTGGATGAGGGTGAGGCGCTCTCCGCCGTTGGCCAGGCGACCAGCATACACCCCCGCCAACGAAACTCCCGGATGCGCATTGGTGAAGGAGGCCTCATGACTGGCAAGGACCAGGAACTGGCCCGGGGCCAGGCGTGTTCCCCGAGGGAAGGTGTAGCGGATGCCGTTGGTGAAGCTCAGTCCGCCGAGATCACGCTCCTGCGTACCGATGTTCTTCAGTTCGATGAACTCCAGATCGTCACCATCCACGGTGTTCACCGAGGGCGGATGATACATCAGTTCGGTGATCAGGACGTCCTGCCAGGTTTGTATGAGCTGAAAGTCCGCCTCATTGAGCGCGCTCCACACATTGTTGGCCCCCAGCACCCGGGCGCGCAGGGTGATGGATTCCGTCAGCGCCACCGGGCCGGCATACGGACGGGCTCCTGCCGCCACCTCACCGCCGCGGGCCCGGGGATCCGTACCATCGGTGGTGTAGTAGAGGGTGCCGGCGGGAGCGGTGATGGTGATCGCCGCTCCGGCAGCGAATGGTCCGCCATGCTGACTGAAGGTGGGGGCCACCACCGCAGGATACCACCCCTTGGTGCGAAACTGGCTGAGAACCCGGGTGCTGCGCTGCGGAAAGTAGTCTTGCTGGATGCGATTCACCTCGCTCAGCCAATCCACGTTTCGGGTGAAGGGTTCGTTCCGCTTGGAATCACCCCAGCGGGCCGATTCGAGCACCACGGCGGAGAAAATCTCGTTGGTGCGGCGGGCAAACCGGGCCTGGTTGGCGGCGGGGGTGAGTGCGCCGTTGTTGAAGAAGGTGCGATGAATGCGGTCCGCCACCTGCATCTTGAACTCCGGATTCGCCGTCAGGCGCTGGAAGAAGTACTGGGGATTGCTCTTGGTGACACTGTCGCTTCCCGCTGAGAAGGGGCCGGTCCGGTTTTCCCCGACATCCAGCAGGGTGTGCTCGGCATCATGGACCATGTATTTGAACCCGCCCGAGTTTCCCGTCCGGTCCCGCATTCCGTAGAAATTATTGGGCGAGGTGTTCCCCAGGAAGTTGGAGATCGGCGCGTCCAGGTTGCCGCCAAAGTAGATCACCAGCATGTAGTCGATGAGGTTGTCCACATCCAGCAGGTTGCGATAGGCCGGGTTGGGGGTGCCGTCCGGATTCAATCCCTGCAGTTTGAGGTAGGCGGCATCGGTGGTCACCCCGGCCCGGCAGGCATTGTACAATTCGTTCCAGGCCGCCTGGGTGCCATCGGTGGGATTGATGGCGTACGGCCCGGCCTCGACCTTGATGACGTCGAAGTTCTCCTTTTGCCCGCCGAAGTAGGTTTCGCCAAAGCTGGCTTCCGGGCGTTCGCAGGTGTTGTAGAGGCCCCAGTACTGTCCGTTGATGAACAGATGGTAGTAATTGCCCCGCTCCCCCTGGTGTCCCATTTCGAGCTGCGAATCGCGGTTGAACTGGTCCCGGATAAACACGCCGCGCCCATCCCCCTGAAAGCTCCACGAGTAGTTTTGGAAGGTGCGCAGGTCGAGATTGTCGAAGGTGTCGGCGCCGTCGTTGCCGAAGAGGGGATATCGCAACTTCGGCGTCCCGTACTCGTCGCGGAAAAAGAAGCGCAGGGCGTGCTTGGGATTGCCGGTGCTGCGTGAGAATCCACCCCGGATGCGCAGACCGCAGTTCACCTGGAAACCGTCCTGACCGTCCGGATTCACCAACTCCAGGGACGCCGGTCGCTCCCAGTCGCGTCCATCGTTGCCGGGATTCGCGTAGATGCCCGTGGCCGGATCGAACAGATTCTTGAGATCGGTCACGATGACAAAGGAGGGCAGGGCAGCCAGCGCCTGACGGAGTTCATTGCGGTAGGTCGGCGAGTTCACAATCTCCGGGTCCATTCCGTAGTTCACCTCATTGGCTCCCCAGAAGGCCGGCCAGCCCGGAGGGGCCTTTCCGTCGGCGGATTGCCGGAAAATGTCCGCAGGAAACAGATAGGTCTGGGTATCCACTCCTGAGGGCTGCAGACCGGTTTTGAACGCCGCCGCACGGATCACCAGGGTTCCCGCCACTGGGATCGGACCCGAGTAAATCTGTCCGGTGGTCGCCGTGGGCGGTGCGCCGTTGGTGGTGTAGCGGATGCTGGCCCCTTCGGTCTTGCAGGTGATCACCAGGTCGAATCCCTGATCGTAGAATCCGCGATTGTGACTGAATTTGGTGTCGGCGACGAAATCGGCGAAGCCCGCCCCATTCGCAACGCCCGGCGTCGGCGGTCTGAAATAGAGCCGGGTGCCCCCGCTCAACCCGAACGAAACGTCGGTCTGTTGAGACGGGAATTCCGGGGCGTACTCGGAATCAGGCGTCGCCGCCTCCGGACGAAACAGCCCCAGATACTCACCGTTGGCACTCAGGCTGAAACTGGTGTGGAGCGCGACCCCGGCATTGGTGCGGTCCTTGCCAGAGGCGAAAACCACCAGAAAGGAACCGGCGCCCAGGTTGGTCGACGGAAACGTCCATTTGGTGGGAATGGTCCGGTCATCAGTGAGCGTCCATCCCTGCAGATTGACCACCGACGGCCCGGTATTGCGAAGTTCAATCCAGTCCGAACTGTCCCCATCGGAGTCCTTGAGTCCCTGACTGTTACTGGCCAGGAACTCGTTGATGACCACTTCGCCATAGGTCGGAACCGCCCAAAAAAGGGCCGCGACCAGGAACGCCCGTCCATTGGTAAAGAGTTTCATGATTGATTCGCAGACCAGTGATCAGCCCCAGAGCAGCAAACCCCGGGCCGGAAGGCAAATGAGGCCGAGATTTTTTTGGCTCCGAGGGGGAGGAAGGCAGAAGGAAGAAGGCAGAAGGAAGAATGGAGAATGACCAGGGACCAGGGACCAGGGACGGGTGCTGGCCTTTTCCGTATTCCCTGGACGGAGCGTTTCAGTGATTCATCGGGTGCTGAATACCGGGGTCACCCGTCAAATCTCTGCCGATCCCTGAGTCCGGTCCGCCGGGATTCTACCGCCTGACCCTGCGTTGAACCCGCTTCCGTCAGGAGTTCATGCCGGAGGGAGTTCCATACTCCACAGTTTCACCCCGTCGCGGTTGTAGTGGGTGACGGTGGCCGACTGGGTACGCCCGTCGATTCGGACGGTCCCAAAGAACTGCTCCGGCGTGTGAGGTCCGGCGGTGGCGGAGCCGGCCGGACGCGAGTTCCACCGCGCTTCCGGACCGAAGGTCTGGTCCAGCGCATTGGGGCCGAAGGTGCCGGCGTGCAGCGGACCGCTGACAAATTCCCAGAAGGGATCGAAGTCGGTGAAGGCCGCCTTCGCCGGGTGATAGTAGTGCGATGCGGCATAGTGAACGTCGGCGGTGAGCCACACCACGTTGCGAATGCGGTTGGCCTTCAGGAAGCGCAGCAGGTCGGCGACCTCGAGTTCGCGGCCGAGCGGCACCCCGGCGTCTCCGTTGGCGAACGCCTCCCAGTTGGTGGCGCCATCGGACACCAGCAGGGCCAGTGGCATGTCGGAGCAGATGACCTTCCAGGTGGATTGGC
>JBDKKE010000016.1:0-3166 GCA_039796255.1 Verrucomicrobiota bacterium
GCGTCGTCTTCCGAGTGTCCAGAATGCGGGCGCGGGTTCCCCGGATCGCGTCCACGTAGTGCGACGTCAGCGTCGCCACTCCGCTCAGACGCTGCAGAAAGTTCAACGCCACCCGCTCCGCCGTGAGGATTGCCCGGGCGCTGCCCGACACCGTGAGCAGCGTCTGCCCAGGATTCAATCGCGCCCCGTCGGTTACGGCGCGCTGCACCCCCACGTTGGGGGACCACTCTCGAAAAGCGGCTTCGGCCAGATCCAGCCCGCACACCACCACCGACTCCCGCGTCCGAATCATCGCCCGGGCCGTGGCCTGGGGGGGAATGCAGGCCAGCGTGGTGACGTCGCCCGTCCCCACATCCTCCGCCAGCGCTGCCCGTACTGCCGCGCGCACGTCGTTAACCGAAAGTCCCGCCACGGCGCGGAGGCTGCGCGAAACAGGCACGGGGCGAAAATGAAAACCGACGGAGGTACTGGTCACTGGTCACTGGTTCGTGGTTCTGGGGTTTCTACTCATCCTTTCAACTTCCACAGACTCGCCTCGACCTGCATCGGAGTTTCCGGCGTGATTCCTAAGTGCCTGCCACCGCCCTTGGATCGGCCATGAAACTCCTTCTGTCCGTTGTTCCACTTCTTCTCCTTCCCCTGTCTCTCCCGGGCGCCGATGCCAATTGAGGCACCTATCTGGGCGACCTGGCGAGCAGCCACTACTCAACGCTTAAGCAGATTACGCCGCGCAATCTGGCGAAACTCGAGTTGGCGTGGATCTACCATGCCGGCGGTGCCGACCCGAAGAACCGCTCCCAGATCCAGTGCAATCCCCTGACTGTGGATGGCGTGCTGTACGGGACCACCCCGGACCTGCAACTCGTCGCGCTCGACGCGGCCACCGGACGCGAGCAATGGCGCTTCGATCCAGCTTCGATCTCAGGAATCACCAAGACCGGCGTCAATCGCGGTGTGGTCTTCTGGGCCGACGGCGCGGACCTGACCGCACAGGCATCGCGGCGCAGAATGCCCCTTCGCTGGTCGACTTAGAACAGTGCCTGAAGCCGGCAGATGTACTCACCCTCCTCGGGACCGGCAGGGGCGTGTTGCCATCCTTTGATTTCCGCCTCCAAGTGATTTGGAGTGAGCAGAGGGACTGGGGTAAGTGCTGGCGCGGCGAGCGGCGCAGACGGGCTTTGGAGCGCCCAACTCGCGTTGAAGCCAGTCCCCACCGCGTCACGAACTCGCTCGCGCCAGCGCAGTCTGCGGCAACGTCCAAAGTCTCCGAAGGATCTCGCTCCCTTTTTTACACCTACCGCCCATTCTCACCCCCAAACAAATTCACCCACAAATCGTTCTGAAGAGCCCTGAATTCCTAGCCACAGATGGAGGATCTTCAGATATACCATTACCATTTACAAACAACTCGCAGTGTTTGTCTACAGAATTTCCACCCGTTCGGCAAGGACCTGCCGAAAACCCAAGCTGGGTCCGCCGCGGCGGGGTGAAAATCACGGCCGCAAGAACGGTTTTGCGAGACTTTCGTGGAAAGTCACTGACACTTTCCCCAAGGCATCAACCTCCAACTGTGTCGGCGAATTCCTTGCTCGCGGTGCCTTGGATGCGCCACTGCCCTCGTTCCTCAATCTATTCATGAACACTGAGCCCATAGAACCGCCACCGTCTCAACCGTCTCTTGGGCACGCTGTTGTTTCGCTCCATCAGGCGTCTGTGCTGGTGGTGGATGACAGCCGCACCATGCGCCTGGCCTTAATCCGGGCGCTGAACAGTCTTAACTTTAACAACACCACTGAGGCGGCCAATGGGCGTGAGGCCGTAGAGCTTATCCTGAAACAATCTTTTGATCTCATGCTGCTGGACATGGAGATGCCGGAAATGAACGGGATGGAAGTGTTGCTGGAGATCAAGAACAACCCCCAACTCAGCGGGTTGCCGGTCATCGTCATCTCCGGTGCCGAGCAGGTGGACAACGCTGTGAAATGCATCGAGGCCGGCGCGGAAGATTACCTGCCCAAGCCTTTTAATCCCACCCTGCTAAGGGCGCGAGTGACCTCCTCCCTCGAAAAGAAACGCCTGCGCGATCTCGACCGCGTGCGTCTGGTCCAGTTGCAGACGGACAAAGAGCTGCTTCAGCAGATGCAGCGCCGGCTCAATGACGAACTGGCCGAGGCGGCCAATTATGTCCGGTCCATCTTCCCTCCACCGGTGGAATCCCCGCTGCGCATCGACTGGAAATATCATCCGTCCACCGAACTTGGGGGAGACGCATTCGGTTACCACTGGATTGATGCCGAGCACTTCGCGGTTTATCTGCTGGATGTCTGTGGCCATGGCGTCGGTGCCTCGCTGCTTTCAGTGACGGCCATCAATGTTCTCCGCTCCAGTTCGCTCCCCAACACCGATTTCTGCGACCCGGGCGCAGTCCTATCTGCATTGAATAACGCTTTTTTGATGGAGAAGCAGAACGATATGTATTTCACGCTGTGGTATGGGGTCTACCACACTCCCAGTCGCACGTTGCAGCATGCCAGCGGCGGTCATCCGCCGGCACTGCTGCTCAACCGCTCCGCCGCGGGCCCAGCCGCAAGCGAGAAGTTGCGCGCCCCCGGCCTCATCGTCGGTGCGATGGAGGACATGGTTTATGAATCACAGTCTCGCCAGATTCCGCCTGGTGCCATGTTGCTGGTGCTCTGCGACGGCTGCTATGAGATTCCCGACAAGGAGGGAAAGATAATGGAATTTGACGAGTTTGAACAATACATGCAGGCACACGCCTTCGAGCCGGATGGTTTAGAGCAGCTCCTGAATTGGGCGCGCGCGCGCCACGGCGAAGGTTCGCTCGATGACGACTTTTCCATCGTCCGCATTCAGTTTTGATCGTGGTAAAACATAGCTTAAAACGGCTAACCGTTTCCTGTGCCACAGCTCAGTTTGAGGGCACTTATCGTCAAGGGACTGGCATCCCCGGAGGCCTGCCGGCCTTGCTGCATCGCTTGAAGTCGCCCATGGCGCTCATTATGGCCGGGTGCAGCGCCTGTACACGAGTTCGAGGGAGTTTAATTGGTCTGCCGAACGTGGCGCATTTGCACTTTGGCGGCGAATGCACCTCCACCGAGTTTGAATCCGTCGCCCAGGCAATCTGTGCAGGTGGCCACGCTGCCGC
>JBDKKE010000017.1:0-22158 GCA_039796255.1 Verrucomicrobiota bacterium
CCCCCACGACAGGCCGGAGCCAGCTGTCGGAAATCGTCATCACCCGCATGTCGGCGGTCGACGGAGGGCCACCGCTGGGAGCGTTGCTCCTCGCCTTTCCCGCCGTGCTTCCCGGCGACCGCCGTGCCCAAGCCTCCCCTGCCGATGCGCGGACCCCTGAGGACCTGCGTTTTGGCATCTGGTCCGACGGCGCCCTGCACGCCCGGGACCGGATCTTTTCCAGCGCCGAAACCGCAGAACTCACCCAGGCCCTTTCGAACCGCCTGAGGACGGCCGAACCCGGCGACGGAGAATTTGGACTCAACCTCGAAGGGCAACCCCACCGAATCGTTCTCCAGGCCCTGACCGATGGCGGCCCGGGGACAGCAGCGGTGGACGTCCCCTATCAGTTCGGCGTGTACAGCCTCGCGGAGTCCCGTCGGCAACAGGCGACCCTGCGGCGACAGATTCTTCTGCTCGGAAGCGTGGCCCTGGGCGGCGCACTGGCGCTCAGTCTGGCGCTGGCGCACGGATTGTCTGTGCCGATTCGGGAACTCCGCCGCGGCACGGCCGAGGTGCGCCGGGGGAATTTTCAAATCAAGGTGCCGGTCCGCTCCCCGGACGATCTGGGCGAACTCGCGGCAGCGTTCAATGAGATGACCGCCGGTCTGGAGCTCAAGGAACGCTACCGCACCATTCTCAATTCGGTCGCCGACGAACAGGTCGCCCGCCAATTAATCGAGGACGGCGCGGCCCTGGGCGGGGAGGTCCGGTCGGTGAGCGTCCTGTTCTGTGATATCCGAGGCTTCACCGCACATACGGAAAACATGGCTCCCAGGGACATCGTGGACTTTCTCAACGAGCACATGACGGCCCTGACCGCCGTGGTGAAAACGCACCATGGAGTGCTCGACAAGTTTGTCGGGGACCTGCTGATGGCCCTGTTTGGTGCCCCGGTATCACGCGGCTCGGACGCGCTCGACGGCGCCCGCAGCGCCCTGGGAATCATCGCCGAGCGCGAGCGCCTGAACCAGACTTCGCGCCATCGCCTGCAGGTGGGCATCGGCCTGGCCACCGGCGAGGTGGTGGCCGGCTGCATGGGATCGGTGGATCGCCTCAATTACACCGTCATCGGCGAGCGGGTGAACCTGGCCTCACGCCTGTGCAGCCTGGCAAAGCCGGGCCAGGTGGTGATCGACGATGTCACCCGGGAGCGGCTCGGAGACCGGGCGGAGGTGCGTCCCCTGCCCCCGGTCAGGCTCAAGGGGTTCTCCAGTGACATCCAGGCGTATGAGTTGATCGCCCTGATCGATGAGCCTTCGTCCTCCCCGGCCACCCCATGAGCCCGCTCGCCTTTCCTCCTCGCCGCCCGTTCGTCGTCTGCACCGCCGTGCTGTCCGCGGTCCTCGCGTCCGCTGTTCCCGCGGGAGCCCAGGAGTTTCTGGACCGGGTTCAGGAAGCGCTGGATCTGTCCACCCCGAACGGCCGGGCACGGGTGAACTTCTCCAGTCTCTTCGATTTGGAAGGATACGTGTACCAGGACCCCCCGCCGGGCCTGATCTTCGGCGACACCGCCTTTGTTAATCCCCGCTTGCGCCTGTTCGGGGAGGCGCAGTTTGGGGAACAGTGGTATGCCTTTGCCCAATTCCAGGCGAACCGCGGATTCGACCCGCGAGCGGAGGTTCGGAACGCCCAGTTCTACGAATATTTCCTGCGCTGGACCCCATCGCCATCCGGAGTGGCGAACCTGCAGTTTGGCGAGTTCGCCACCTGTTTTGGGAGCTGGGTGAAGCGGCACTATTCGTGGGACAGCCCCTTCGTCACCGCCCCGACGCCCTACGAGCAGGTGCTCACCATCAGCGACATGACGGTCCCCGCCAGTCCGCAGGCATTTCTGGCGCGCAAATCGATCCCTGCGAACAAGCAGTCCTGGGTTCCGCTGATCTGGGGCCCTTCCTACACCTCGGGTGGCACCGTATTTGGATCCGTGGAACGTTGGGACTACGCCGTGGAATTCAAGAACGCCTCCCTGTCCTCACGCCCTCCCGCCTGGAGCGCCTTCGAACAGGGTTGGCAGGATCCAACCATCTCCGGACGCGCCGGCTGGCGCCCGTCCGCGGAATGGAACATCGGCCTCTCAGGCAGCGGCGGCACCTATCTGCTGCCTCCCGCCGCCAACACCCTTCCTCCAGGAACCGATCTCGGAGATTTCCAGCAATACACGGCCGGACTGGACGTCGGCTGGTCGCGGCATCGCTGGCAGGTGTGGTCCGAGGTCTTCCTCGCGCGCTTCCAGGTGCCCACCGTGGGCAACGCCGATCTGGTGGGGGCCTATGTCGAGGCAAAATACAAGTTCACCACTCACCTGTGGGGCGCAGCCCGGATGAATGTGATGATGTTTGGAGATGTATCGGATGGCGTGGGTGGCCAGGCGCGTTGGGACAACAAAGCCTGGCGCATGGATCTCAGCACCGGCTGGCGCTTCAACGAACACTGGCAGCTCAAGCTTCAGTATTCGTATGGCGATGAGCAGTCGCCCGGCATTGAGGGAAACAACCTCTTCGCCGGACAGATCACGCTCCGGTTCTAATACGAAGCGTTTCCGAAACGGCCCATCGACCGCCGTCTCGTTTCAACCCAGCTCCCCACCCCACCGGGGAATGCCTCCCACTCCACTTCCCCTCCGGGGAACCTCGCCCAAAATCCATGCCCAGAAAGACGCCCCCTGGGTGCATATACCCATTGCAAATCAACGACTTATATTTTGACTAACCTCAGCAGTTTTGGAATAGTGACTTCATAATCCCCGTCGATTGCCTCGCCTATGACCTGGGGGCAAATGTGGCCGTCGGCGCTGAGGATCTCCACGATATGAAAGTCCCCCGATTGCGTTTACTGCGTCTGTTGGTTCCCTTGATGCTCGCCCTGCTGGCTGGCGAGCGACCCGCCTTGGGCCACGGCTCCATGGAGCGGCCCATCAGCAGGGTTCTAAAAATCTTCCTGGAGGATCCGCAGTCGCCGGATTCCGCCTCCAGCCGCGCGGCGATCGCCGTTGCCGGAACGCAGGCGTTCTACGACTGGCATGAAGTCAACCGTCTGGTGCCGGACTACAACTATCAGCGTCTGATTCCTGACGGCCAGTTGGCGAGCGCCGGTCGGGCCAAGTATGCCGGGCTGGATCTGCTGCGATCCGACTGGCCCAAGACACCGGTCAACCGCGGGCCCTATCACATGATTTTCAATGCCCATGTGCCGCACGATCCCAGCTTCTTCCAGGCATTCATTTCCAAACCCGGATTTAACCCGCTTCAGCCTCTCCGCTGGGCCGACCTGGAGCCGCTCCCCGGCGCCGAGTTTTTCCGCCGGCAGGGCAACCTGTATACTTTCGATACCGAACTTCCCCAGCGCACCGGACACCACATCATCTACGTCATTTGGCAGCGGATCGATCCGGCTGGAGAAGTCTTCTTGTCCATCAGCGACGTGGACTTCGGAAACGGGACCGGATTCGGCAATCCCTACGAAGGGGCCACCGTGACGCCTCCCATCGATCACAGCGGCCACACCAATCTGATGGCCTCCTTCAAGGTGCAGAGCGACTGGGGCACCGGATTCAACGGTGAAGTCACGGTCACCAATACCACCCCCCACTTTTGGAAGGGATGGAACGTGGCCTTCAGTCTGAATGGACAGATACAAAACCTTTGGAGCTCGCACCTGATTTCCCAAGTGGGCAATCGCTACACCATCACCAATGACACCTGGAACGGGGCGGTTCAGCCCGGCCAGAAGATCGTCTTCGGGTTCTCAGCGACTCCGTCCTATGCCCAGGTGGGCGCCCCGCATTCGTTCGCCATCAACGGCGTCTCGGCCCAGCCTGGAACTGGAACTGGAACTGGAACTGGAACTGGAACTGGAACTGGAACCGGCGCAACCAACCCACCTCCACCCCCGCCGCCGCCCGCTCCAATTTCCACCAACACCTACGTCATTGGGTCCACGACGCTGACCTATGTGGAGGAGAGCCGGTGGAACACGGGATTCAACGGCACCGTGCGCATTACCAATCGGGGAAGCACCGCGATTCAGGGCTGGACCGTGGGCTTCAATCTGAACGGAACTGTAACGAATCAGTGGAATTCGGTGCGCAAGTCCTCCAGTGGCGGGAGCTACACCTTCGGAAACGCCGCCTGGAATGGCACCATCGCCCCGGGATCAACGGTCTCCTTCGGCTTCCAGGCCGCCGCCGCCGCCGGAGTGAAGCCCACGGCTTTCACCTTCAACGGAACCGCAGGCACCTCATCGGGTTCGACTGGGGGAACCCCCACCCCCGCCGGTCCGGTACAGGCCCAGTTGAGCCTGGCGGTCACCAGCAATTGGGGCAGTGGCTTTACCGGAGCCGCCACCCTCAAAGAAGTCTCCGGACCCGCCCTCAACGGTTGGACACTGACGTTCGACTTCCCCCACCGGATCACCACGATCTGGGACGCCGTCCTAGTCTCCCGAGTGGGCAATCGCTACACCCTGCGGAACGCCGCTTGGAATGCCCAGCTTGCGCCGGGCTCCAGCGTCCGCTTCGGCTTCAATGCCGACCCTGGAGGCGTCGTCACCCCACCCTCCAACGTCACCCTGAAGTAGATTCGGCCGTGACCCCGTGATCTCCGGCCGCCGGCGCCCAGCGCCGGCGGCCTTTTATCGTTAATCACGCCCAGCAGCAGCGAAATCCTCCAACCCGGAATCACCGACCCAGGCACCCATTCCTTGTGGCCCTGTGAATAACTTACCCCGTATATGGTGGTTTTCCCCTTGCCGCCGCATTCCGTCAGTCCTTGAATTTCCAGCGTCATGTATCTGAAAAACCTGACGGTGCTCGGCTTCAAGTCGTTTGCCGACAAGACCACGCTGAACTTCCAGCGGGGGACCACGGCCATCGTCGGGCCCAACGGGTGCGGGAAGTCCAATGTGTCGGATGCCATCCGCTGGGTGCTGGGTGAGCAATCGGCCAAGGCCCTGCGCGGCGGGGAAATGGCCGATGTGATTTTTAATGGCACGGACACCCGGAAGCCGCAGGGGATGGCCGAGGTGAGCCTGACCATCGGCGATGTGGACACCGCCCATCTAAAAGCGGGCGGGGTGCCGGTGGAGTACAACGAAGTGACCGTGACCCGCCGGGTGTTCCGTGATGGCGGTTCCGAATACTTCATCAACAAGGTCGGCTGCCGACTTCGGGACATTCAACAGCTGTTTGCCGGCACCGGCGTGGGCAAGACCAGCTATTCGGTGATGGCCCAGGGCAACATCACCCAGATCCTTTCCAGCAAGCCGGATGATCGTCGCCTGGTGTTCGAGGAGGCGGCGGGAATCACCATGTTCAAGCAGCAGAAGCGCGAGGCGCTTCGGAAACTGGAGCACACGGATCAAAACCTCCTGCGCGTCGAGGACCTCATCAAGGAGGTCAAGCGGCAGATCGGGTCCCTGCAGCGCCAGGCCGGAAAGGCCCGGCGCTACAAGGCGCTGGCCCAGGAACTCCAGCATCTGGACACCCAGTTGGCGCGCCACCAGTTCGATATCTGGACGACCGAGATCACCGACCGGACCGCCGCCTCGGCTCAATTGGCCGCCGACATGGAATCCGCCCAGGCGAGGGTGCTGCGGCTGGAGGACGAGATTCTCCAGTTGCGGACAGCACTGAGCGACTTGGATCAACAGATTTCCGGGGAGCAGCAGCGGGGTCTGGAGCTGAAGAGCCAGTCGGAGCGGCACGAGAACCGGATCCAGTTTCACGAGGAGCGGATTCACGAGCTCGAATCGCAGAATGAGCGCGCCCTGCACGATGTCGCCCAGGCGGAGGAGCGGCGTCAGATCGCCGAGCAGGAGTTGGAGATGGTGGAGCAGCGCCTGGTCGAATCCCAGGCCAGGGTGCAGGAACTGCGAGCCGCCCTGCAGGAGAAGCAGACCGCGCTCGGCACGGTGGAGCGCGAGATGTCCCAGATTCAGGAATCCCTCCGCCTGGCCCAATCCCAGGCATTCTCCTCCGCCCAGCAACTCGGCCGGGCGCGCAACGAGATCAACCAGGTGGATCTGCAGAAGCAGGGCAATGTGGTGCGGCTGGAGAAACTAGAATCCGAGCAGGTATCCCTTGCCGAAGAGGACACCCGTCTTGAAACCCGTCTGGGCGAGTTCCGCAACCAGGTCGAAACCGGACGCCTACAGGCGCAGACCAGCCGCGGAACGCTGGAGGAGCGCCAGTTGCGCCTCCGGGCGCTGCAGCAGGAAATCCAGCAGGCCCAGCAGTCGCTGGATGCCGTCCTTCGTCAGCAGGCCGAGACGCGCAGCCGTCTCCACCTGCTCGAACAGTTGGACACCCAGCATGAGGGATTCAGTGAGGGAACGCTCGCCGTGCTGAAGCAGGCCCGCCATGTCCTCGGCTCCCTGGCGGACAAGATCCGCGTCGGCGCGGGTCAGGTCACCCCGGTGGAGGCCGCACTCGGACATCACCTGCAACTGGTGCTCACCGAGCAGCCCGACAGCGCCGAGGAGATCCTGCGCGATCTCCACGCGAACAAACGGGGACGCGCCAGCATTGCCGCGCTGGCGTTGCGCGATCCGTCGACAGCGACGGGAGCAGACGTGGCCGCCGAGCCGCCGATGCCCGCCGGGGGAGAGCGTCTGCTCCCGCAGATTGAATGTGACGAGGCCGTACGGCCGCTGCTCACCACGCTGCTGCAGCGGACGGTCCTGGTCCCCGACCTGGCCACGGCCAC
This sequence comes from Verrucomicrobiota bacterium, assembly GCA_039796255.1. GTDB lineage: Bacteria > Verrucomicrobiota > Verrucomicrobiia > Limisphaerales > UBA9464 > UBA9464. The sequence continues at coordinate 6,744 of JBDKKE010000017.1, forward strand.
CGTGGCCTTCCGGGAAAGCGGTGGATTCTTCGACTTCGTCACCCCCTCCGGAGACCTGCTCACCCGGCACGGGGTCTTCACCGGTGGTTCGGCGACCGGATCCGGCAAGGCACCGGCCAGCATTCTCGGACGCAAGAACCAGATCGCCGAGCTTCAGTCTGAATTCGCCCGACTCTCCGAGCAGGTTGGAGAGGCCAGCCGGCACAAGGGCGCCCTCCAGTCGGAACAGACCGAATTGCAGGCCAGCCTGGAGGAGGCCCGGACCGAACTTCGGGCCGCCGAGGTGGCCATCGCCTCGCGGGAGGGAGAATTCCGCGCGCTGGAGAACTCAAAACGTTCCCTGATCCAGAAGCTGGAGTCCGTGGGCACCGAACTGGAGCGTCTGACCGCGCAGGAATCGCAAGGCATTGAGCGCCGCCAGCGGCTCGCCACCCAGATCACCGATCTGGAAAGCGCCGAACAGCTGGCGACGGAACGCGTGGCCGACCTGAATCAGGACCTGGAGTCCATCCGGCAGCGACGGGACGCCGCCAACGCCGCGGTCGGCGACGGCCGCATCGCCCTCGCCACGGAGGAACAGATGATGGGCGGACATGGCCGCCAACGTCCGCCGTTGGAGGTCCGGATCCGAGAACTCACCGCCCTGGTCGATCGGGTGCGCAACGAACTCGGCTCGTTTGCCGGTCGACGCGAACAGTTCCAGACGGAGATCGAGCAATCCCGGCGTGAAATCGTCCGGCTCGCCGATGAACGGGCCACCGTCTCCGCGCAGATCACCTCCCTGCTGGAACGGAAGACGGCTCAGGAAGCCGAGGTCACCTCACGTGAGGAACACCTGCGCAATGACCGGAGCCAGCTCATGATGGCCCAGACCCGGAGGGGTCAGATCGAGATCGAACTCGCCCAGAAAACCATGGGCGTGCAGAACCTGCGGGAACGCATTCAGTCCCGCTACCAGGTCAGCCTCGACGACATTCGCGGCGAGGCGATCCGGATCACCCTCGCCGACGAGGGTCCCGCCACCGTGGAAACGGTCACCGTCGAGGAGATGGCGGCTGCGGGATTGACCACCGATTGGGACGCCGTAGCCGCCCAGGTTTCCACATTGCAGAAGCGCGTGGACGAAATCGGCCCCGTGAACCTGGTGGCCATCGAGGAGTACGAGGAGACCGAACAGCGCTACACGTTTCTGACCACCCAGCGGGATGACCTGGTCAAGGCCAAGACCGAACTCACCGAGGTGATCAACCGGATCAACGGCGAGACCAAGACCATGTTCCTGGAGACGATGGCCAAGATCCGGGAGAACTTTCGCGCCATGTTCGTCGAGCTGTTTGGCGGCGGAAAGGCGGACCTGCAATTGGTCGAGGGCGAGGATCCGCTGGAGGCTGGCATCGACATCTACGCCCGTCCGCCAGGCAAACAGCTTCAGTCCATCACCCTGCTTTCCGGCGGCGAGCAAACCATGACCGCCGTGGCGCTGCTGTTTGCCATTTACCAGGTAAAGCCTTCGCCCTTCTGCGTCCTCGACGAATTGGACGCCCCGCTCGACGAGTCGAACATCATTCGCTTCGTCAAGGTGCTCCAGCGCTTCGCCGAAACGAGCCAGTTCGTCATCATCACCCACAACAAGCGGACCATCTCCATGGCCGACATTCTCTACGGCGTCACCATGCAGGACCGTGGCGTGAGCAGGATTGTCTCGGTGCGCTTCAATCAATCCGAAGGCGCCCCCGAGAATCGAACTGCCGCCCCCCCGACCGTGGAGCCCACGCCCGGGCCGGCGACCGGAATCGCCGCGCCGGAAAGTGCGCCGACAGCGCCCCCGGCGGTTGAGGAATCCGACGCGGAAGTGGTGCTCGCCAAGTAGGCGGCGACGCTCCCAGCATCGCATCCCTCTTCGAATGAACCTTAAGCCCATTCTCCCCGGGGCACCCGTGGGCGTGCTTGGCAGCGGACAGCTCGGCCGGATGTTCGCCTTGGCCGCCCGTCAACTGGGATACCGTGTCCACGTCTACTCGCCGGAAACGGACACCCCGGCCGGTCAGGTGGGGGATGTGGAAATCGCCGCGCCCTACGAGGATCTGGACCGAGTCCGTGAGTTCGCACGGAATGTCCGGGTGGTAACCTTTGAGTTTGAGAATGTCCCCAGCGCAACCAGCCGGGCGGCTGCGGAGATGGCTCCGGTCCGCCCCGACGGGAACGTCCTCCACGTCACCCAGCAGCGGCTGCGCGAGAAGACCTTTCTCCGCGATCACGGGTTTCCGGTGACCCCGTTCCGGGCCATCCGCTCCGAGTCCGATCTGGTCGACGCCGCGCGCGACCTCGGACTGCCCGGCGTGCTGAAGACGGCGAGTTTCGGCTATGACGGCAAGGGACAACAGACCCTCCGTTCTGCCGAGGCCATTCCGGTCGCTTACCAGTCGCTGCGGGGCGCGGAAGGGATCTACGAGGCCTTCGTCGATTTTGAGATGGAGATCAGCGTCGTGGCGGCGCGCAGTGGGGACGGTTCCATGGCGGTCTTTCCCGTCTTCGAGAACTCGCACGCCCGGCACATCCTGGATCTCACGGTGTGCCCCGCCGGCATTTCGCCGGAACTGGAGCGGCAAGCCACCGAAATGGCCCGCGGAATCCTGGAGGCGTTGAAGGTCGTGGGACTGCTCACGGTGGAACTCTTTGTCACACGTTCCGGCGTTCTGCTGGTCAACGAACTGGCGCCAAGACCGCACAATTCCGGGCACCTCACCCTGGACGCCTGCATCACCAGCCAGTTTGAGCAGCAACTACGGGCGGTGTGCGGACTCCCTCTCGGCTCCACCGAGTTGCGTCAACCCGCAGCCATGGCCAACCTGCTCGGTGAGATTTGGGATGCTGCGGGGGGCGAGCCCGACTGGGCGGCGGCGCTTTCCGACCCCGCGGTCCGGTTGCATCTCTACGGCAAATCCGAGGCGCGGCCAGGGCGAAAGATGGGGCACCTGACGGCCACTGCGTCCACCCGTGAAGAGGCCATCCGCCGGGTCCGGGCCGCGCGGGATCGTCTCACGGGTCCCGGAGGGAATCCTTCACGCTGAGGGCATCGAACCCGATCGCACCGCCACAGCGCGGCGGATCTCGTTCCATCGCCTCCGCAAGGGGAGCTGCCCGGGGGCCACGGTCGTCGCCGCAGTTCCGGTGGCCACACCGTCGCGAAGCCAATCTTCAGGATCCTTTCCCGCCTCCACGGCGGCCACGACGCCGGCCAAGAGGGCATCCCCAGCCCCGACGGTGTTGCGGGGAACAAGGGCAGGTGCGGTCGCATGGTGCAGGACACCCAGCCCCTGATGAACAAGCAGGGCGCCGTCCTTTCCCCGGGACACCAGCACCCATCCCCCCGTGGCTTTGGACAGTCGAACTGCGGCCTCCACCACGGATACCTCGTCGGGCAACGGAGTTCCGGCCCATTGCGCGAGTTCAAACTGGTTGGGCTTGACCAGAAACGGACGCTCCCGGACGGCCAGGGCGAACGGCTCCCGATCACAATCGAGGAATACCTGGCAGCCACCCCGGCGGGCAGCCCGCACCAGACGGGCGTAAAGGGACGCCGGGGCTCCAAAGGCCAGAGTGCCGGAGATGACCACCGTCCTCGCCGAGAGCACCAGCCGGCAGATCTCCTGTCCCAACCTCCGGGATTCCGCCGCGTCCAGACGGGGCCAGGACGGATTGAATCGGAGCTGACCGCCGCGATCGGGCGTAACCACCACGTTCACCCGCGTCGGCTCCCTGAGGCGAAAGGCGACTGTTCGAATTCCTTCCTTTCGCAATCCGGCCGCCAACTCGCGTCCGGTCGCCCCTCCCAGCGTCACGAACAGCCGCGGTGATTTGCCCAACCATGACAGCCAGCGGGCGACATTGACCCCCTTCCCTCCCGGCCAGCGGGTCTCCGACCGCAATTCATTCTTCTCCTCGGCAAGGATCTCCTCGACACGCCACTCGACGTCCACGGCGGGATTCAACGAGAAGACCAGCGGCGTCAAGGAAACCTCCCTACTGGGGAACCTGTTCGATCCGGTAGAAGCGCTGGGTGGTGTCCGCCGGAGCGGGCAGCAACTCCACGATCAACGTGTCCCCAGGCGCGGTAACCAGCGTGGTTCCCGAACCAGGCGGAATCTCCACCGGTACCCACTGGGTGAACGGCAGGAGCAGACTGTCGGCATACGAGATTCGGTAATTCTCCCCAGGCACGGTGTTGAAGGCCAGCTTGGGCGGGACTTCGTCCAGGTAAGTTCCCTCGAACGGTGCGTCACTGAGCAATAGTCCATCCCGCTGCGTCGCCGCCCGGGCCGTGAGATCCATGGTGTTGGTGGCGGCGACCAGCACCTCCAAAAACCAGGGGCCGCCGAGATTGGGCACCTGATTGGTTCGGATGGATACCCGCTCGCTCAGGTTCCCGGGCCGCGGGAAGGAGAAGACATTGGCCGGCGCGGCAAAAGCCGGCAGCACACCTTGCGAAACCCGCAGCGTCGCCTCTCCGGTGAGCCCATAAATCTCGAACAGGAGCGCACCATTGTCCGCCGGCGCCTCGAAACTGAAGTAGACACTGCTGCTAGCCGGCGCGTTGGTGTAGACATAGCCCTCACTGTCCACGAGCGGAATGATGTTCAGTGAACTCGGCACGTAGCTACCGATGATGGTGAAGTCGATGGGAGCGCGCCCCTCGGGCACCACGGCCACATACCATTGTCCGCGCTCCAGGCGAACCGGCTGGCTTCCGGGCGTCAGGAGGATCTCCTCGGTGGCCAGACCGTCATTGAGGCTGGAATAGTCGAAGAGGAGTGGCGACGGCAGGGGAAGACCCCGGCGCAGGTACATGCTGACATTCCCCGTCAGGTTGGTGAGAACGAAGGAGGCGACAATCGGCTCTTGAACGATATCCAGCACGAAGTAGGCAACCTCGTTGTCGTTGGTAATCGTGCCGGTGTAGGGAACGTCATTGGTCAGCGAAACCACCGTCCCGACCGATTCCAGGGCGAGGATGGTGTAGGGGATCGGAGTGGTATTCGCGCTCGCCGAATACACCCCCAGGTACCAGACGCCTGGGGTCAGCGGAACCGGCTGGTTGGTCAGCGTAATGGAAATCACCTCGGGCTGCGTCCCATTGTTGGTGCTGGCGTAGTCGAACTGGGTGCGGGTCGGCAACTGCGGTCCCTTGCGCGCCACCAGTTGCAGATTGTCATTCAGATTGGTGAGCACGAAGGCGACCCCGATGGCATTGGACGAGACGGTGTACGAGTAGTAGTCGAACAGGCCGATGTTGGCGTTGGTCGCCGCCAAGGGAATGCCATTGGTGAGTGGCGTGATCTGGACTCCCAGATCCACCTGAACCGTAAACAGGTTCGATGCCGCCGGCGTGAGGTTTTCCACCGACAGATAATAGCGCTGACCGGGGACCATCCGGGGCGGCAGATTGGTGTTGAGTACCGAGAACAGGAAGTTGGTGCCGGTGGTGAAGATCAGCGGCGCATCCTCGGGCAGCGTCCCCTCGCCCGGAACACCGGTCGGATTATACCAGAGCGCCAGCGGGCCACCGTCGATGCTGCGGAGCAGGTTGGTGGCGGTGGATGCCTCCAGGGGCACGTCGATGTAGAAGTATCTCGGTTCCCCGTAGGTAACCGCGCTCGAAAACGGCACTCCATTGGTCAGGCGGATGGCCGGTGCGCTGGTAGGCGCGAAGGTCAGCGTGAGTTGCCAACCCAGCAGGTCTCCGGCATAGGGAGTCCGAGTGTCGTTCATCTCCAACAGCCAGGTGCCCTGCCCCGCCCCCATGAGCGAGTTGATCGGCTCTTCAGACAGATAGGTCACCGTTCCGCTGATCTGACTGAACACCACATTGTCCAGCAGCAGCCCGGGTGAATTCGTTGGGTTGAGCAGACCATTGAACTCCAGCGCCACGGAAGCCTTGGTGGCCCGAACTTCGTAGGTGTTGGTCGTCCACGTCGTCGCATCGGCGAGCACCGGGGGAGGCGTGACTGCCACACCGTCCATGGCCACGGTCAACTTCGCGGTAATGTCATTCGTCTCGGCAGGATCCAGACGCGCCAGGAAGGTCACCTTGTAACGCTCACCCACGGAGGCATTGAAGTTCCGCCGCACCACTCCGTTGGAAACGGCCAGATAGTTCAGCCCACGATAGGCGACCGCGCTGTCCTGAACCACCGCCACCGCATTGCTGAGCACGTACCAACCGGAGAAACTTTCCCCGGCTGGATAGGTCCGGTTTTTCACCCGCTCAAAGTCATCCACGGAGAGAATCTGCTCCCCTTCCACCTGCCCGGCGAACGGCGGCTCCACGAACTTGATCTTCTCGAACGCCCGGTTGGTGTTCTCGCTAAAGGTGGCAAACAGGGTGTTGGTGGTCAGCAAGCCCTGCGCCAGCACCCCGGCCGCGGAACTCAGGTAAACCTGCTCCCCGTTGGCGTCGGTCAGAACTCCCGTGACCGACCGGCGTCCCTTGCTGTTGTCCGAAACCAGACCCGGTCCGAAGTGACCCGCCGTATTGTCTCCCCACCATCCGGCAAAGACGGCATTGGACGCGGTCGGGGGGATAAACACCCACCCTTCAATGGTAAACTCGCCCACCCGCGGAAGAACCAGGGTGTTGGTGACCAGTCCAAATCCAGGACTAGGGAACAGCAGGCCCTGCTCGTTGGGAAATGCCCCGGGAACCGGACTCACCTGATGCGTCAATGCCGCGCGATTGGCACCGATGGGATCATTGCCGTTTCCGTTAAACGGCCAGAGGGCGAACAGGCCGTTGTTGCGATCCGACGGTTGTTTCGCCTCCCCGTCCAGACCGTTCAGATAAATATCCCGAACTTCCTGGGGACGCAGGGCGCGACGCCAGACTCCGAAATCATCCAACTGGACCTGCTGGCTGCGGAACTGGTACCGCGGATCCAGCGCGAAAAGGAACTGGTTGCTGGTCACCGGCATGAAGCTCGTGGGCAGCGTGCGCTCGGCAACCACCGCGCCGTTGACATACAGCGCGGCGCGATGGCTCGCCGGCTCAAAGCTCAACGCCACGTGCTGGTACTTGAGATTGGTGGAGACCACTGTGTCGCCCAACTGGGTGGCGATGTCGGTGCCACGCTCCTCGAAGAGGACCGCGCTGTACCCGCGGGGACTCTGCAGGCGCACCGCAAGGTCGGACAGCCGCGGATGGTCAATGCGCAGTCCCACGTCCATGGCGGTGACCGGACGCGCATCATCCACGGTGAGCGCTGCATATCTGCGAGCCTCATCCGGAATGAGACCCAGATCCGGGGTTGAGAAGGTCCGGGTAAAGCTCGAATCCAGATTCCGCTCCAACTGTCCGCGAATCTCGTAGCACACCCGGAAGCGGGACGGGTTGTAGACGGCAATGAAGTAGCGTCCGGCCTGGAGCGGTGGAACGTCGCGAACCCCGATGGAAACACTGCCGCCCGTCGCCGGAATCTGCGCGTACTTGTCGTTGTTGGCCGGATCGAGGATGTCCGGGAACTGGTCCCGACGGATAAACACCTCCAGCGCGGTCGGCGGATCGATATTGCGGATGGTGACGGTCAGGCGGCTGGCCTCCGGCGGAACATTGATCACCTCCAGGGAGATGAACCCACCTTCGACACATCGCCTCACGAAATCCTCGCCAAAGTCATTGGCGACCAGAGTAAGGCTGAAGTTGGTGACCACGCCCACATTGCCCAAGGCATCGTCGATGGTGTTGAGGAACCAAGCTCCCACACCGCTGTTCCCCAGGAAGCTGATCAAGGAACCCGGGCCATCGGAAGGAATCGTGCCGGACTGGCCGCTCCCGGTATCATCGTATCGGACCGTGACATTTTCGCCACCCTCGAGCCCATTGAGCAGAGTGTGATTGTGCAGGACTGCGCTCTGGCCGTTGAGGGTCAACTGACTCACCAGATCGGGGAAATTCTCATGCGTCTTGGTGATGGACACTGTCGCGCTGCGAATCTGGTCGGAGAGAATGCTGATGGCGAGGTAGGTCTGGAGACCAGGGTTCGCCGGCGTTCCATCAGGAATGGCCCGTCCCAGCGGAATCGTGAACGGCATGGGGTTCCCCAATCCGTCGAATTCCACCAGGGCCTTGTCGGTGCTGATCCCGATGAATCCGAATTCACCCGCCTGATGATCCTCCGATTTGACCCCGATGTAGAAGATGTTGTCGGCGCTGAGAGGCTCATTCAGATAGTACAGAAGCTCATTGCCCCCGCGCGTCGTGGACTTGTCAGCGGCGGCCACCGCGTCCGGATTCAAGTTCAGCAGTCGCGGGTCCTTCGAGATGTACAGATCCACATCCGGCCCATTGGTTCGACCCCGGGAAAGGCTGCCTACCGGAAAGGTGACGAAGATCAGGTTGCTGCCGTTGGTGGAGACGACGTCCAGGTTGGTCGAGACCCCCGGAAGATTGGTGAAGGAATAAAACCGCCACTGCTTGAAAAATCCGTTCGTGCCATCAACCAGCGGAGAGTTTGCGCCTGCCCGTTCATTCAGCAGGGGAAACCCGTTGGTAATGATCCCTGTGGCGGGGCGGACGTAGCTGAGGGCGATCGGATTGAACACCGGTGGGGCATCCAGGACTCCGACCGAATTGGTGTCCGCGGGATCAATGTCCGAGGAGAAGGCCAAGGAGAAGTCCTGAACAATCTGGCTCGGGGCATCCCGTCGGGCGTTTACGTTGACCCGGTATCCCACCACCGTAACGACATAGTTGGATCCCAGCGGCGGGGGCAAGATCATGCGCTCCACATTGTTGATGCGATCCGCAGTCGTGATGCCATTCGTGGCGATGTCGTTGGTCGAATGCGCCCGGGAAAAACCCGTTTCAGTATCAAAATCATTCCCCAGAAAGATCTCGCCGGTGACGGTGTTGGAGACCACCAGGTCCAGATCATTCACCAACTTCGGACCCACCAGCGGATCACCGGGAGGGTCGGTCCACACCAGCGCCAACCGAAGGGGAATTTCCACGGCATTGGACGACACCACGCGCAGGGTGAGGTCGAGGGCTTCTCCGGTCGCCACGCCGGGCGAGGCGTCGAGTCCGATGACATCCACTTCCTGGCCACCCACCGAGGCACGGAATCCGCGGCCCAGCGCCCGCTGGAGATTGGGTTTACCCCAGCCGGCGTAGTTGATCAGGGAATCCTGACTGGGAACGTAGCCCGGGCTGGTGGGCCGGGCGGAATTGATCAGCAGAGCCTTGTAGGCGGCAGCGGAAGGAAACTGGTTAATCCGCTGCTCAAAATACTGCTGCAACTGGGCCAGCATTCCGGAGATCGCCGGTGCCGACATGCTGGTCCCCAGCTCGTACCGGTACTGCGGAAGAACCTGCTGATTGACCTCGTCAAAGAGCGCAGCAAACGGAAAGAAGGGATCATCGATGGGAGGCAACGGCTCGGGTGACCATTGGGCCGCACGCGTGGAGGCAACGAAACTGCCTCCGGCAACCACATCGGGCTTGAAGCGTCCGACCGGACCCTCCGTGCCAATGCCCACATTGCCGCGACTGGAATAGAAGGCCACCTGCCAGTCGGTGTCGGTCATCGGCAGGAAAATCTCATTGGTGAAGAACGGGCCCTCATTCGTCTGCCAACCGGGCTTAATGACCAGCGCACCGATCTGAACCGGCTCCGCATTGGTGTCGTACACCACGGCGTTGGTGAGGGAGCGGAAACTTTCCAAGGCTCCCACGGTGATGACGTTCTTGGAATTGCCGGGGGACGCCACCGTACCGGGAATTCCGCCAACGCCATTGTTGCCACCCTGACCGCTGTTGCCGGCACTGAAGACGTACAGGATCGGCTGATCGCCGGAGCGACCGGGGAGGGCGTCCCGCACGGCCCCATCGTAGCTGGCCGAGTGGGAGGAGTATTCGAACTCATCAAGGCCGACGTACCCCCACGAATTGTTGGAGATCAGTACATCCTCCGGGGAATTGAAGCGCTCCGGGGCTCGGGCGGCGGTTTCCTGCAGGAAGGTGTCGCCGGAGGTCGGTCCAAAAAGCAGGTCCACCGGCAGGACGTAAATGGAGGCGTTCGGTGCCTTGCCCTTAAAGTTGGCGTTGGTCACCGATCCAGAGGGAGGGCCCTCGGGAAACTGATTGATGGTGTCGGACTGGGACCCATTGCCGGCGATGATGCCCGCCACATGAGTGCCGTGCCCCTGGGGATCGGTCAGGAACTGAGGCTCGGTAGGCAGGGTGAATACCCGGTTCAGCAGATCCGGCTGGGTGGCGTCCACACCGGTGTCGTTGACATTGACCAGCACGTCCTTGCCGTCCAATCCGTCAAAGGAATCCTCATTGTCCGGCCGGGTGGTCGACCCCAGAGAATAGGCTGTGAGATCATTGGCCATGGCCACGCCCTGAGCAGGCTCCACCCGGTGCACCGAGGGCAGACCGGCGACAGCGACCAGGGAATCCCGCGGGACGTCCACCGTCACCAGCGTCCCGAAGGGTCCACGATCCCGCGCCACTTCCCGGGCTCCGAGGGCCGCCAACTCCGGAATCTCCCGTGCCGCATCGGGAATGGTCAGGATGAGGCGCTGTCCCGCAGGCAGCGGTTCCCCGGACAGGGCCAACTCCAACAGGTGGGGCGTCAGTTTGAAATAGGGTTCCAGCGGGAGAATGGCGGCCGTCTGCGAGGCAATCGCCAGTTGATCCGCTGCCTCAGGGCTTGCCCGGATCAGAAGGGCATTGTTGGGAACATACGAGACCACCGTGGCTCGGACGCGAGCCAACTCCGCCCGGAAGGCAGGAGTGATCGGTCCCTGGGCCTGAACCAGCCAGGCTTCGGCCGGCACTGAGGAGCGCAGGGCGGCGGGAATTCCCAGCGGTTCGCCGCTGGCGGTATCCATCAGGGCATTCCGAAGCAGGAGCGCCGAGTCCCTGCGCATCAACTCCCCGAGTGGGGCGTCGGTGTTGCGCAACCGGTTGGTGACTTCGGAATCCCGAAACCGAGGTGCGGTCCCGGGAGGAAGCGCGGCCAGCGAAACCCATTTCGGGGTCACCTTCGCCGGAGGAGCCACCGGCGACGGAGAGGTGACCAGCAGTGGCTGGAGGGGAGCCGCTGGAAGCGGGGCGGCGGCGCTGCCGTTACCCGGAACAGCATGCCACAGGCCACGCTCGTGGGCTCGCCACGCCAGAAAGGCACAGACCAGCGCGAGGACGACGAGGGCCAGTTGATCGCGACGGGGAAGACGCATGGGAGGCGGGGGACGGGGCCGAAAAGCGGTCGAAGATTACGATTACGGATTGGAGAGAACCACGCGCTGGTCCTCGATGATCGGCTCCAAGCGCCGGGGATCGCCGTCCAGACGCAGGACGGTCTTGGTGACGTACTCCCCGGTGATGGTGTAGTTGGTGGACATTCCGTACAGGGGACCGGGCCGCAGCGAGATCGCGTTCTGCGCCGGCTTCAGAGTCTGACCGTACGAGTAGATGACAAAGCGGGGTTCGTCAGCGCGCAGCAGCGAGAGAACCTGCTGCGGAAGGCGCTCCAGAACCTCATCGCTGATGTTCCTTATCTTGGACCAGTCGAGGTCGGTCCGGAGGAAGGGCGCCTTGTCGGAGAGCATGGGGACTTGGAGGATGGAACCCAGATTCGGAACCGGGGACTGGGTGTACGGTGAGAACATGTCCACCGAAGTAGCCGAAGTAAAGTTGGGGGGAACAAATAGGGTCTGAACTCCCGGATAGAAGAAGTTGGTGGTAATGCCATTCTTCGTCTCCGATCCCGAGAATCGTCCGGTCATGATCTCCCGCATCTCGGGGGATCCTGGCTCCAGGAAGAAAGGCTGGGGATCATCTAGGCGCCCCGCGTCGGTGTTGCGGAGCAGCGGTACGGCTGAAAGCACGGCGCTCCAGGCCGCAACGTTGGTCTGGTTCACCCCCAACTGACCACGCGCCGCATTCTCATTGTAAGCCGCAGTGAAGAGGTCGAGATACTTCCAATCGTTGGTGGGAGCGGTCCGGCGATTCCCCGCCCATGAACCCCACGACGGAATGCCCCCCTGGTATCGGTCCTGCATGACCGAACGGGAGTCGTCGAGATTCCTGGCCGCCTTGGACTTGAGATAGAGGGTCTGCCAGGGGGAACCGCGATGGATCCGTCCCAATTGCCCGATGCCGGCGTATCGGAAGAAGGCGTTGGTGCCCGCCGGAAAATTCCAGTCGTCCGAGGACCGCACCAGAGGATCCTTGTAGGCGTAATCGAAGGCCGTATTGGAATTGTTGGTGGAGGCGTTCGGTGGCGCCCCGGTCAGGTTCGCATTGGTTCCCCATGGGGCGTAGGGGTTGATGGCCTTGGGACGGCGCCCCACATCGAAAACCATCGCCTTGGGATCCGGGGCCTGAACCGGAGTGATTTGCGGGGGCCGAACTCCACCGGACTCGTCCTTGATCTCCGCATACCCGGTCGACGAATAGAGCAGAAATCCAGGGGCCAGATCCTCCATGGTGTAATGGACCAGCGGATCATTCGCCATGCGGCGGTCGTTCAGATAAATCGCCGGAGAGGGATTGAAACCAATCTGGGCGACCAGGCTGGCGCCAAATTTGTTGGCGGCATTGGCATTCAACCCGTTGGTTTGACCCAGGAAGTACTTCAGACCTTCGATTTCCGAATTCTTCATCTGGGTAGTAAAGGAGCCACCGAGCGGGCTCCGCCACAAATCCACACCGGTAGTGATCAGGCCCAAGGATGCACGCAATTGGTTGTCCATCCCACGCGTCCTACTGTTCTGCAGCAGGTTCGTCCTCCAGAACTGACCCATCGTCGCCCCTGTTCCACCGAACCCTCCATCCACTAGCCCCCCGACCTGCTCTGACGGCGTCAACTGCGAGAGCACCGACAAAATATTGGTGCGCACCATGACGCTGCGGAGCGTGACAATGTCCAGTAGGCGCCCCGATTCCTCATCATTGATCGAAAAGACCAGATTATTGGTCACGTAGACCGACAAAATTGGGGTCAGGTAGGACGCATTGGCCGCATTGACCGGCATCCAACCCACGTTGGTTCGCGACAGGGGAAGCGCCTCGCGGTTCCTCACGTCGTAGATAAAGCTGGTGCTGAGCGCATAGCCTCCCGGGACCTTGTTGGCCACCATGGGAACCGCGGGTGGAAATTGAATGAATCGCCCAGGGCCAGCATTGGTCGTAAAGGCTGCGGCGATGGTCTCGCTGGCTTTCCAGGGGCGATTGATCAACTGATCGGCAGATAGGGATTCCCGGCGCCGAAAGATGAGCTCCGATTGGGGCGAAGCGGTCTCATCGGTGAGGGCAACGTCCATCACGTTGGTGGCAAAGATCCTCACCGGCCTCTTAAAGGCGCGTGCGTAGGAATTCCAGGCCTCGGCACCCACCACGTTGGTCAGGGTAATCACATACTGATACTGCGTGGTAAATCCCGCCTGATTGGCGTCCTCAAATGGCAGCTCATTGGGCCCCAGCTTGGCCTGGACATTGGGCCGCCGGACCGCGAGGCGGCGCGTTGGCAGGATGATGGTCTGCCACAGGGCTTCATTGAAGTGGGGAAGTCCCTTCTTGGCCCCAACTACCCAGGGCATGCCAAAGACATTGAATCCCGCGCGGGAGGTCTTGTCTTCCTCGGGTAGGCTCAGATCCAGATTATTGGTGGCCTGATCGGGCGTCACCCAGGGGCGGCTGGTCAGGAAAGACGGTTTTCCTCCGAGAATCTCCTGGTACCCGTGCAGACGAAGAACTCCCGGGCTGCGGGAGTCCTCGTAAAAGATCGGACGGAAGACGGACGGAAAGGAGATCTGATCGCTCACCGGTCCAAGAAAGCGGTTGTTGGCGCCGTCGTAGATGTTAGCCGCGACCTGCATGGCCCGGTGGACCTGGGCATCGTACGAGTAATTGGTCAGGTACCGGCGATTGCCATCACGGACCACCGTCAGACCGTGGACCGCCAGACCCGGGGTGTAGCTATTGAGCCCCGGCGGACGGAACGGAAGACCGTTGGTGAACTCGCTCAACAAAATGCGGTGGGCGGCATTGGTGAACCACTCGACCGCTTCCCAGGGGCGGAAACTGGAAATGCTTGCCGAGGCCAATCCCGACTCTCCCGGAACGTCCGGTCCATAGTTGAGGTTGAGTTTGGCTCTTCGATAAAACCCGTAAGGATTGGTGGCCCTGCGGTTGGCTTCAAAAGCCTCCGCCAAATCGCTGTAGGCGGGGTGCAGTCCGGACTCAAACCGGCCATCCGATGAATCCGTGCCCAACTGGCTGGCCAACCGGTAGAACGTGTGGCGGTCGTAGGAGCTCAGGGGAGACGTCTGACGAACGTTGGCGTTGTTGGTGTACTGGCCGGTGATGCGGTCCCCGATATCAAGATTCGGCCGGAAGAGGTCGTTGAGTTCGACGAAATGATTGGTGAGGTCCGATCCCGACCAGGCAAAATCCGCCTTGTCATCGTCCACCAACCGACCGCGCAGATCGCTCACGGTCAGGGACAGGGGACCGTCGGAATAGCCATCCATCAGGTCATTCCGAAAGAGGGTGTTGATCCGCGCAAAGTCCGGCCGCCCGGACTCCAGGGCGTAGAAGCGCTCGGCGGGATTTGGATTGAAGCCTTCCTGACGGAACCGGCGGAGGCGCTCCGCATCGGAGAAGGCCAATCCCTGGGAAGACTGATTGAAGTTGGTCAGGAATCGGTACTCATTACCACGGTCGTACCAGATGTTGGTATTGAGCTCGGCGAAGAATCCCGCGGGATTGATTTCCCAGGTACCCACGCCCTGATTCCGCAAATAGCCGCTGTCGAGGATCTGGCGGTCACTGCGATTGAGGGGAGGAGTGGGCAGGACTTCCCCCAAATGGCGGCGCTTGGCGTCGTTTCCAAAATGATTGATGTCCAGTGCCTGGGAGGCGGGAACCACGACATACGCGAAACGTCCGACGAAGTGGTTGGTGCCCGAATGCGGGTAGTCGGGATTCTGCAGCAGGCCGATCCATTCCGGATCCCCCCACATCCACTCGACACCCAATCCATTGGTCCGGCCATTGGCATCCCGCGCCCGTTGGAAGCCATTGGTCTCAAACTGACCATTGCGGTTCAGGTCCAGGTAGTATCGGAAGTCGAACGGAAGCTGCGGATTCCGGTTGGTCTGTACGAACACCGGCGGACGGGGATCGTAATAGAGGTTGCCCAGCATCCGCACATAGGATTGGCGGCCGCCGTCAGTGGAGAGGTCGAACAACGGCGTGCCGTTGGTCCGATAGTAGGCGACATTGGTCAGATCCCGGTAATTGCGGCGATCAAGAAAGGACTGACCAAAGCGAAAGAAGGGATTGATGTAGTTGGTGGACACCATGAACCCGCCGTAGGCCAGGCGGTTGGTCACCACCGCGATCCGGCTG
>JBDKKE010000018.1:0-3705 GCA_039796255.1 Verrucomicrobiota bacterium
CGGCCTGGCTGGCCGAACACTATACCAAGTATGAGTACCGGATCCCCATGCGCGACGGTGTCCGGCTGTTCACCCGGGTGTTCGTTCCCAAGGACGACTCGACCAACCATCCGATCCTGCTGACCCGGACACCGTACGCGTTGAAGCCCTACGGTCCGGACAATTACACCGACCCGTCCGGATCCTTTCTGACCCTGGCCCGCGACGGCTTCATCCTGGCCACCCAGGATGTCCGCGGACGCTTCGCCTCCGAGGGGGAGTACGTCCACATGCGCCCCTTCAAGCCAGGCAAGGCACCGGCGGACACCGACGAGAGCACCGACGCCTGGGATACGATTGACTGGCTGGTGAAGAACGTCGGGGGCAACAACGGGCGGGTGGGCATGTTCGGCATTTCCTATCCGGGCTTCTACACTTCGATGGGCATGATCGACACCCATCCCGCGCTGCGGGCGGCCTCGCCACAGGCCCCCATCTCCGACTGGTTCATGGGGGACGATATCCATCACAACGGCGCCTTCTTCCTCTCACAAAACTTCGGCTTCTTTTACTGGTTTACCCTGAAGTCGGAGGACCCACTGCATGACGACGGACGCCACTTCGTCTTCGGCAATCCGGACGGCTACGACTTCTATCTGCGCATGGGACCGCTGGCCAATTCGGAGAGCCGGTACCTCAAGGGCACGGTGCCGATCTGGACCGAGTTCCTGGCCCACCCGAACTACGACGCCTACTGGCAGGCCCGGAATATTCGTCCGCACCTGAAGAACATCCGCTGTGCAGTCATGACCGTGGGCGGCTGGTTCGATGGCGAGGATCTCTTTGGCGCCCTGGAAACCTACCGCTCGGTCGAGCAACAGAATCCGGGCATCACCAACCTTCTGGTCATGGGACCCTGGACTCATGGGGCCTGGAGCCGGTCCGCCGGAGACCGTCTGGCTGATATCAACTTCCACGTCAAGACGGGCGAGTATTACCGGGAAAAGATCGAACTGCCGTTCTTCCGGAAGTTCCTGAAGGACGACACCAATTTCGTCTCCACCGAGGCGCATATCTTTGAGACCGGAACCGATCAATGGCGCCGGTTTTCCACCTGGCCGCCCGCTGCGGCCGCCCAGCGCGTTCTCTACTTCCGTCCGGGTGGCGCTCTGGCATTCCAACCTCCGACCGAAACGGGCGAGGCATTCGACGAGTATGTGAGTGACCCGGCGAAGCCGGTGCCGTTCTCATTGGAAACCACCACCGACTATCCCCGTGGATACCCGGTCCACGACCAACGCTTCGCGGCATCGCGTCCGGACGTGCTGGTGTACGAAACCGAGCCCTTGGAGGAGGACCTGACGATTGCCGGTCCGGTCGCCGCCGATCTGCAGGTCTCCACCAGCGGTACGGATTCCGACTGGGTGGTGAAACTCATCGACGTTCATGACGCCGACTTTCCAGATCCCGATCCGAATCCCGCCTATGTGCGGATGGGTGGCTACCAGCAACTGGTCCGGGGTGACGTCATGCGCGGCCGGTTCCGGAACAGTTTTGAGAATCCCGAGCCCTTCGAGCCGGGACGCGTGAGCTCCGTCTCCTTCACCATGCCCGACGTCTGCCACACTTTCCGGCGCGGCCACCGGGTCATGGTGCAGGTGCAGAGTAGTTGGTTTCCGCTGGTGGACCGAAATCCGCAGACCTTCGTCAACATTGCCACCGCTGTCCCCGCCGACTTTCGCAAGGCGACCCAGCGGATCCATCGCTCCGCAGGAACGGCATCCGCCCTGCGGTTTCCGGTGCTGCCTCCGCGCAAGCCCTGAACGGGGCGAGAGCCGTATTCAGGCGACTTCCGACGACATTACCCGTGTTCCATGCGGTCTTTCCCGGTCTCGTTGGAGGGCGGTTGCCAGCCGACGATGGAGCGTTGACACCTGTTCCATTTGAGGAAATACATTGGCTCATATGAATCGGGCTCAAAAAGCGGTCATCTACCCGCCGGCCGGCGTTGGGCATGGGGTCGTTCTTCAGGAAGCCCTTCCGACGGTGGCGAAGCAGGGGGCCGGTGTGGTCCGGTCCTGCATTCGCGCATCCCTGGAGCGAGGGGCTCCTGCGGGACTGGCGGCATCCCAGATTATCGACGCGCTGCGCCTCGGTCTGCCGGTCCGGGAACTCGACGATCTGCAGGCCGCCCTGCAAGTTCCCATGGAGAAGCTGGGGCCAATGCTCGGCATCTCCAAGGCGACCCTGCACCGGCGGAAGGCGGAGGGGCGGCTGGGCATCGCCGAGTCCGACCGCATTGTGCGGTTTGCGCGTCTGATGGGTCGGGCGATCGAGGTGCTGGAATCACCGGAGAACGCCCGCCGTTGGTTAAATGCGCCCCAGGTCGGTCTTGGGGACGCTGTCCCGCTGGTCTATGCGGAGACCGAGGTGGGAGCGCGCGAGGTGGAGGATCTGCTGGGCCGCATCGAATACGGAGTCTATTCCTGATGCGCGAGGCGTGGCGCATCGTGAAGGAACGGCATGTGGCAACCGCCTTCTCCGGGGAGGGCGCGGCGAGGTCGGGCGGTCGATGGAATCCCCGGGGCGTGGCCGTCGTCTACGTCAGCAGCACTCGTTCCCTGGCCGCGCTGGAAAGCCTGGTGTATCTGAACCCACCGGTGCTCTTCCGTTATGTGGCCATTCGCGTGCAGTTCGAGGAGGTCCTGGTGGAGACACTCGCGTCGCGGGATCTCCCGCTGGACTGGCGGCTCCAGCCTCCTCCGCCTTCCACCCGCAGCCTGGGACAGGCCTGGGTCCGGGAGGCGCGCACGGCGGTGCTGGCAGTTCCCAGCGTCATCATTCCCGGTGAACACAACTACCTGCTCAATCCGGCCCACCCGGATTTCGTGGAAATTCGCACGGACACCTCCGAGCCCTTTACGTTCGACTCTCGGCGGGTCGAGTGACGCTCAGCCGGCGACCAGCGGGCGAAGATCCCTTTCCAGGGCGGTGCCGGCGGACGCCGCTCTCCGATGGGGCGCTGCAGCTCGTCGCAGGTTCGGCTGGCGAAAGAGACGTGCCGCCGAGGTGCGCAAACTGCGAACCGGGGGAGTGGTCGCCGAAACCGAACTCCCCGATGCCAGGGAGCGGCAATGCTGTCCGATCGAGCGCAGGCTCTCCGACAGGTTGGGCAGCAGCAACGCCGACGGATTCTCGGGCCACCAGAGCACCTGGACCAAAGTTCCGAGCCCAATGCCGGTGGTCTGGAAGGCCATCGCCCGCAGGCCGTCGTGGAGAGTGCTGACTTGGTTGGAAAGGAACTCCGGCGCAACGATCACCACGCACAGGACGCTCAGGCGAACGGTGGCGCGCCAGCGCGTGGGGGAGGACGCCAGCTCCTCCCGGAGCAGGGATATCAGGCGGTTCTCCCAGCCAGTCACCGAAATGGGTGCCGATTCTTCCACCGTCTTTCCGGATCGGCTGCCAGCCGGGTCACACCCGGATTCCTTGCCGAACTGCCCTCGGAGTCTGCGTTTTGACCCGGGCCGATTCGACACCCATTCATTGGCGCGGCGGCGGATTCCTGGCGACCGGGACTGTTCCCCTATGCTCTCCTTGTCCGAACGTGCTGCCTGATCTCTCGACCGCCCAATGGATGCTGGCCGTGGCGGCCGCCGTTGGCATCGGGGTGTCGAAGAGCGGGTTGCCCGGGGTCAGCCTCCTGCACGTGGTGATCTTCGCGCA
>JBDKKE010000019.1:0-5652 GCA_039796255.1 Verrucomicrobiota bacterium
TGCTGTTGCCCGCACTGGCCCGCGCCAAGGCGAAGGCCCAGGGGATCAAGTGCACAAGCAACGAGAAGCAGATCGCGTTGGGCTATCTCCTCTATGCGGGCGACCACTCGGACTTCCTGCCCGTGGCTGGCACCGAAGTCCCACCGGGATCCGGTTGGGTTGCTCCCAGCCGGTGGTTTCTCCAGATCTCACCCTACATCGCCAACGCCGCCACCAACTACACGGAGCTGGTGGCCCGAAGCAAGGTGGTTGCGTGTCCGGTGGCCAAACTGGGCACCAATGTCATTCCGGCGGATGTCCCCGGGTACCAGGGCTACGGAGGCTACGGACACAACTTCGCCTACCTGGGTTACACCCAGTTTGATTCCGTTCGATCCTCCAGCATCACCAAACCCTCCGATACCTGCCTGAATGGCGACGGATTGGATCCCACCAAGGGACTTTCCTGGTGGAACTACGGCTACCTTTATCCCCCGAGCCTTAAAGTACCGCAATTTCGGTATGTCCGACACGGCAAGGGCGGAAATTACTCTTGGGCCGACGGTCATGTCTCGCCGATGACCTGGAAGGCCATGTCGGCTGGTCAGAACGGCAAGGTCGACTGGTACTACCAAACCAAACCTTGATTTCGATGTAGCCGGTCTTCAGACGCGGAAGGCCGCGCCCAGTATATCGACCGACGAGAACAGCGCCCAGGTGAACGGTTTGGGAATCGCACTGAGCGGGTCGTCCAACCGGATCCCATCTTCACTCGTCACCCCAGGCGTAATCATAGCCGCACGGCGGTTCGTAACTGACCGATTCGATTCAACCGATTGAGCGAGGCCGTACGCATGTTCGGGCACGTCCCATTCCGTAGACATGAGGTCAACCTGCATTCCCGGGGAAGAATCTCCTACCCCGCGGCCCCACACCCACCTATTTAGGCGCGGGGGCTTTGGGTTGGGGTCGCGCGGGCTGCATTGCCGGCGAGCGCTTTCCCGGTGCTGTCTGCTGAAGGAACGACTCCAACACCTCGCCGTACGTTTCCAGAATCCCCCCCAAGGCATCCTCCCCCGACTCCTTCTGGGCCGCCCGCAAGTCGCGCAACGTCGATGCCGCCCGCGCGCGAAGATCACCAAGATTCATCTGACCTGACTGCATCCCACGAACCATCTCCTGAAACATCTGACTGGCTTCCGGCGTCGCCGTGGCGAGGTACTCGTTCTGAATGCGCTCTATCGCCTCCGCATCGAACTGGAGTCTCTGCGGATCCAGCGCTTGGGCACTGATGGCAGCCCTCGGTGCAGGCGTGGCGGGCGCCTGGCCCAGGTGGATTCTGACAATTCGGCTGCGGGGGATGGTGAGCGTGCCGGCAATGTCGTTCTGCAGCTTCACTTCATTCCCATCCAGGGACAAAACCTTGCCGTTATACCGATCACCATTGTTGCATTCGATGACGTCCGCCCAGGCCAGAGGGAGGGCCGCCATCAGAAGAAGACCGAGAAGTGTGCGCATGGTCGGGTGACGTTGGGAATGACTGTACCGCGGCGTTGTCTTGGGGTTCGGGCTGGCTTCCCCGCCAGGATTGGGACGGTCCGTGGCCCGGTCTCAATGTTGTGATGGATCAGACGCTTTACGTCGGTAAACGTCAAGACCGGAAGTGGAGTCGATCGCGATTGCGAACCGAAGTTGTTCCCCGATTAGCGGGTGGGTCACTGCTGTCATACGGCGCGCCTGGACACTGCGCCAGGCCGTCCAATCCCAAGGACGTCGTTGCCGCTGATCCGGCCACCGTCTAGACTGCGGAGGTCGCGTTTCCCGGGACACCGGGATCGCCACCGCATTACAAATCCTGTCCCCGATCCAGAGACCACCGCATGCTTGCACTTCTCGATTACGGATCCGGCAACATCCGCAGCGTCGAACGGGCCTTGCTGGCTGCCGGCGCCGATGTCCGGCGTGTCAGCACCCCAGAAGGCCTGGATGCCGCGCACGGCGTCGTGCTGCCAGGAGTGGGTGCCTTTGACGACTGTTTGAACGCCCTCCGGCGGCAGGAACTTGGGGAAGCGGTCCGTCGTTGGATCCACGCCGGCCGCCCCTTTCTCGGAATCTGTGTCGGCTATCAGGCGCTCTTCGACCGCAGCGAGGAATTCAACTCCTGCGCCCTCGGCCTGGGAATCTTCCCAGGCCCCGTGGTTCGCTTCCAACCCACCGCGGCCGAGCCCCGCCTGAAAATCCCGCAGATCGGCTGGAACCAGGTGGAAATCACCCAGCCCGGATGCCCGCTCTTCGCCGGAATTCCCGACCAGAGCCATTTCTACTTCGTGCACAGCTTCTTCCCCCGCCCGGGCGAGGAGGCCATCGTCGCCGGCCAAACCCAGTACGGCACCCCGTTTGCCGCCGCTGTGTGCCGCGACAATGTCTGGGCGACCCAGTTCCATCCGGAGAAGAGCCAGCATGTGGGACTGCGCCTGCTGCGCAATTTCCAGGAATTTGCCCGACGGAACTGATTTCAATCCCTGAGACGCAGGGATCACCGGGTTCCCGTTTCCCCATCCTCGGCGAAGTTTCTTACCCATTTCCATCAATCACTGATTGACCAGACGGGCGGCGTGGGCTTCAACCAGCGGTCATGCAGTCCTTCGCCATCCTCCGCCGTTTACTGGAGTGGATCCTCGCGGTAGGGATGCTGGTCTGCGGGCCGGCGACAGCGCTGGCCACTGTCCGCCTGCATCCCACCTTCTCGGACCATGCGGTGCTGCAGCAGGGGAAGTCCGTGCCGATCTGGGGAACGGCCGGGGATGGCGAGACGGTGACGGTGGAGTTCGCTGGCCAGAGCGTGTCCACGGTGGCGAGTCAGGGACGCTGGATGGTGAGACTGGCGCCGTTGACGACGTCCAATCAGGGAGCGGAATTGCGTGCGATGGGACCGCAGAATCAGGCGGCGATTCAGGACGTGGTGGTGGGGGAGGTGTGGATCTGTTCCGGCCAGTCCAACATGGAACGGCAGATGCGGTTGACCCACGAACCGGATTCCGCCATCGCCGCAAGTGAGAATCCGAACATCCGCCTGTTTACCATCACCCGGCGCCGCTCCACGACGCTGCTGACCGACCTCGACTACGCAGACCATGGCTGGACGAATGCCACCCCGGAGTTCGTGCGGGAGTTCTCCGCGGTCGGCTATTATTTTGCCCACTTCCTGGAGGGCGCCCTCCGAGAACAGGGCGTCCCGGTGGGAATCATCAACTGCAGCTATACCGCCTCGGTGGCCCACGCCTGGATGCGCGAGGATCTGCTCCGTTCCGACCTGGAGTACTCCAATAACATCGTCAATGTCTCGGCCAACCAACTGGCGAACTGGCCGGCCGCCTACAGCGCCTGGGAGATCCGCAGAAACGCCGCCCTGGCCGCCGGATTGAGATTCACCGAGACCGCCCCGTTTCAGCCCTTTGTGCCGGGAGAACTCTACAACGGCATGCTGTCCAGCCTGATGCCCTACGCCTTCCAGGGGGTGCTGTGGTACCAGGGCGAGGCGGACGCCGCGCGCGCCTGGCTCTACCGCCGCCTCTTTCCCGACATGATTAGAAACTGGCGGCAGTCCTGGGGCCAGGGGGACTTCCCGTTTTTCGCCGTCCAGATGCCGCCCTGGGACAAGAATCGAAAGCGCGACCTCGCGGTCATCGCAGCGGAGATCGGGGAGTCGGACTGGGCGGAATTGCGCGAGGCGCAGAACATGGCCCTTTCCCTCCTGCCCAACGTGGATATCGCCATCACCACGGACGTCGGGGCCAAGGACGATGTGCATCCCCTGAAAAAGCAGCCAGTGGGAGAGCGCCTGGCCCGTCTGGCACTCTCCCAGGTTTACGGAGTCAGCATTCCGTCCCACGGTCCCCGCCTTCAGTCGCTGACCGTGGACGGCACTAACGCCGTGCTGCGCTTTTCCGATGTGGAGCAGGGTCTGCTCACCCTCGACGACGGGCTTCCTTCGGGCTTTACCCTCGCCGGCGCCGACCGCGGTTTCCACGCCGCCGCGGCGAGAATCACCGCCACCAACGAGATCACGCTGAACAGTCCCAATGTCAGCGTGCCAGTGGCCGTGCGGTTTGGATGGAACGACTGCCCGGTGGTCAATCTCGCCAACTCGGCGCTCCTGCCCGCGTCGCCGTTCCGGACCGATGTCTGGCCCACCTCCACCCTGTGGAAGCGATTTCAGGCCACGGAACTCCTGCCCTTCACTCGAACGATCAGCGCCATCTCGCTCAGCCTCCCGGTTCAGCCCCTCTCCTTTTCCCTGCTGCGGGGTCCTGCGGGAATGGCCATCAGCGCTTCCGGTGAGGTGACCTGGACTCCGACGGAGGCCCAGGGGCCGGGGACCCACGAGGTCATCGTCCGCGTCACCGATACCGCCATCCCCCCCAACACTTATCAGGCCGGATTTTTCATGGTGGTGAACGAGTCGAATTCGCCACCGGCGCCTGCGCCCCTGGTGACACAAATGGTCTCCGAACTCAGCCCGCTGACGCTGACGCTGGCCGCTACCGACACCGACCTGCCGGTTCAGACCTTGACCTACGCCCTGGTCAGCGGCCCCCCGGGCTTGGCGGTGAGTTCGACAGGAAGGGTCACCTGGACCCCGGCGGAAGCCCAGGGGCCGGGTCTCTACCCAGTGACCGTGCGGGTATCCGACAACGGATCGCCATCCCTCAGTATTTCAACCAGCTTCTCCGTCTCCGTACTCGAGGCCAATGGAGCACCGTTGCTCGCGGAAGTGGCCAGCCAGACCCTTGACGAACTTTCCCCGTTCACCCTGGCCCTGAACGCCACCGACGCCGATCTCCCTGCGCAACCCCTGACCTACTCGCTGGTCAGCGGCCCGGAAGGGCTGACGGTGAGTCCAGGCGGAACACTGCTTTGGACACCCACCGAAGCCCAGGGGCCTGGCGCCTACGAGGTGGTCGTCCAGGCGGCCGACAATGCCACGCCCGCGTTGTCCGATACCCGGCGGTTCAATCTCACCGTCAACGAAGTCAGCGATACGGCCCCCCGCGCGGTCTGGCAGATCGGCACCGACAACAATCCAGCGATCCTTCCCTACCGGCCGACGGCGGAGTTCAGCTCGGAGAACTTTCGCAACGATCTCCGCCCCGGAAAGGTCACCCGGGTTCCAGCGGATCCGGAATGGGTCTCCACCAACAACCCCACTGCGGACGACGACTTCTACTTTCAGGGAACCTATCCGGTCGGTTTCAACGGACTGCTGACATCCCTGAACGTTCCCAGTGATGAACCACCAGCCGCCTGGGAACGGGCTCACACCACGGGCGACACGACCAATCGGATTCACTTCATCCTGGAAGCCGCTCAAGTCACAACCCAGTCCACGCTCCAATTGAACCTGGAACTGGTATCCGGGGGATCCCTGATCAGCGGGGTGGTTCAGCCTGGATTTGCCGACCATGACCTGATCGTTCGTTTCCGAAATGCTGCCGGAGCCACCACCACGCTGTTCTCTCAGCGAATTTCCCAGACGACCAACTTGGTAATCCCCTTCACCGCCTTCTCGGTTGGGGCGATGGCAGGGGCCAATTCCCTGGAGATTGTCCGCACCGGACCCGCGGTAGCGGGAGTCTCCTACTGGATCCAGCACGACTTCGTCCGTCTCGAATC
>JBDKKE010000020.1:0-9698 GCA_039796255.1 Verrucomicrobiota bacterium
CCGAGCCATGCGCATACGTCGTCGTCTCGTTGGGGGATGAACTGAGGAGGTAACTCACCTCCCGAACTGCAGGACCACAATCCTCACCTGTGACTCTCACGTCCACAATTTTGAACCTGTCACCCTATTTAAACCTAGATATGGTTATGTCTATCCATCGCTTGATAGGAGGCGTATGTCTCAAGTGTGATTTCCACCCGAACTCTTCCTTTCATTGCCTCGTTGGCTTTGGCCATGAGTCTGGTCCATAGCTCCTCGGGTCAGACCACATCGATCGGGTCCGTCATCCTACGCAACGACTTCATTCCGGAGGGCCGCCATCAAATGGCATTCGTTTACGGGATCTCTGGGCCGCTTCCGAAGTCTCTTGGCCGGGTCGAAGTCTTGGATGGGACTGGCGCCATCATCAAGTCAGGCGGTCTGGCAGCCGATGGGATCTTCAATTTTGGAGTTGTCGCCATTCCTGGAAGTACCGCCGGAGGAATCGGCACCATCATGATTAGAGCTTGGGACTCATCGACGGGGAACTCGTACGATGAAACGGCGTTGCGCGACTCGGTTGTGCTTTCATTGACTGGCCTCGGGGGAGGCAATCTGCCGCCGCCCAAACTCGGTGATGTCAGTGACTTTGTCGGTCTGTTTGTGCTGCCTCTGACTTCTGGTCCCCGGTCATTGACCATCGAGAAAGGTAGCGACGACTCCGTCCGCATCAATGCCTTCGGCCTTCTTGGTGAGGCCGTTCGGCTGTGGGGTTCAGATGACTTGCTCTATTGGCGAGAGGCGGCCGCCCTGCAGTTCGCCCGAAGCAGCGACCAAAGTCCTTGGGGGGGGCTCACCACCTGGGAACTCACATCAACTCACTCCCCCACCTTCTTTCGCGTCACGGACTATTGGTCGCTTCCTACCGATCCGTGGTGCTGGTGGTGCACAAATTGAGCGGTCACTTTATCCGCTCCTGAAGTGAAGTGGAAAACTAAGGCGCTCAGCGCCACTTGGGGCCTGCGGTCATGGTGCCTATTGGTGCCTACGAACGGTCACTCGACCAGGCCGATGCAGTCCGAGAAGGCCTCAAGGAAGAGGAAACCGCGGGTGGCCGGCCTGGTTTCAAGTCGGCGACGACGGGAAAACTCATGTTATTCCCTACTTCCCCATGCAGGGTTGGACTTCCAGTGCGAGAGCTCCGATTTCCCGCAAGGCATTGTCGTCAGCCCAAGTTCGGAATGGGCTCTGCGGCTCTTCCCACTTTTGGAGGACGATTCCCCGCCTTTGCGTCCATCGCAGCCCTGGCTTGAGGTGCCTGGCCCTCCCGATCCGAGGGTGTCTCTGAGGAAAGGGGGGACTTCCGCCTCGTTGCCGTGGACGTTCCGTGGTACGTTTGGGGCGTGGACTTTCTGTTGTCGCACAGTGAACTGGCCGGAGTGGCGGAGCGCATCCGCTCCGGGGAGCGGCTTTCCGAGGCCGACGCTCTGGCGCTTTTCGAGACCCGGGATCTGAATGCGCTTGGGGCCCTGGCTGATGCCGCCAACCAACGCCGCAACGGGCGTCGAGCCACCTACATCCTCAACCGCTACCTCAACTACTCCAATTACTGCATCCTGAGCTGCCAGTTCTGCGCCTTCAGCCGTAAGAAACGGGACGCGGACGGCTTCGAACTGACCGCCGAGCAGATGGTGCAGAAGGCGCGGGAGGCGCTGGCGCTGGGAATCACTGAACTGCACATCGTGGGCGGGCTCCATCCTTCCAAGCCCTTTGAGTACTACACCGGTTTCCTCAGGGCATTGAAGGCGCTCGATCCACGACTCCAGCTCAAATGCTTCACCGCGATTGAAATCCTGCACCTGTCCTGGTTGGCGAAGAAGTCAGTGCGGGAGACGCTTAAGGAATTGAGGGATGCCGGGCTGGAGTCGCTCACCGGCGGGGGCGCGGAGATCTTCCGCAAGGAGGTCCGGGAACAGATCGCCCGCGGCAAGGAGTCCGGCGAAGAGTATCTGGACGTGCACCGGACGTGGCATCAGTTGGGCGGGCGGAGTACCTGCACCATGCTGTTTGGACACGTCGAATCGCTCGCGGATCGCGTTCATCACCTGGGCATGCTGCGTCGCCTGCAGGATGAGACCCATGGATTTACCGGGTTCATTCCCTTGCCGTATCAGCCCGACAACAACGGGATTCCGGTAACCCACGCGCCCAGCGGATTCGACATGCTGCGCACCATCGCGGTCGCCCGGCTGTTCCTGGACAACTTCGACCACATCACGGCGTACTGGGTGGGCATGGGACTCAAGATGGCCCAGGTGGCCCTGAGCTACGGGGCCGACGACATTCATGGAACCATCATTGAGGAACACATCTTCCATATGGCCGGAGCCACCACACCGCAGTTGCAGACTGAACGGGATCTGGTGAAGGCCATCCGCGAGGCAGGACGGGACCCGGTGCAGCGCAACACCTTTTACGAGGCCGTGAACGCCGCCAAGCACCGGGGCGAAGCGGAGCTGACCTCCCGCGCGCCGGAGCCGACGGGCAACCCGAGTTAGCCGCCACCCTGGCTTTGTTGAATCACGGATTGCACGAATGAACACGGATGGGAGAGAACCGACTGAAGCTTCCGAACTTCAGGATCACATGAACACGATTGAATCCCGCTTACTGGCGGCGCTGAACGCGTTGAGCGCCTCCGTGGGGCCGCGTCCCGCCGGCAGCCCTCCGCCGGATGTGCGTCCGCATCTGGCCGAACTCGACCGCCTGACGCGCGAGTTGCCGACCAGTGCCGACCCCGAGTTGCTGCACTACCTTCATCGACGCAGTTACGACAAGGCCCGGCTGTTTCTGGAAGGCCGGGTGGCCGAGATCCAGAAGGGCGGTTGCCTGCGGACCACCGGCTAGTCGGCGCACGCCCTTCTCCGATCCGTGACCTCCGCCCCCTCGTCCCAGGACACCATCGCCGCACTGGCCACACCGCTGGGGGAGGGTGGGCTGGCGGTGATCCGCATTTCAGGTTTGAAGGCCCTGGCGGTCGGCGATGCGGTGTTCGTTCCCGCCGGGAGTCGTTCGCAGAAGCCGACCGCGGCGGCCAGTCACACAGTTCAGTACGGCCACATCGTCCGCGGCGGTCAGCGGGTGGACGAGGTGCTGGTGACGGTGCTTCGCGCCCCCCGCACCTACACCCGGGAGGATACGGTCGAGATTTCCTGCCACGGCGGACTGGTCATGGCTCGAATGGTTCTGGAGACGGTGCTGGCGTCCGGAGCCCGCCTGGCGACGCCGGGCGAGTTCACCCAGCGGGCTTTCCTCAGCGGACGCCTGGACCTGGCCCAGGCCGAGGCGGTGGCCGATCTGATTCATGCGCGGACGGAGCTCGCCGCCGCCGCCGCACAGGAGCAACTGGCGGGACGTATGTCCGCACCCATCCACGCGGCGCGCGAAGATCTCATGAACGTGCTGGCGCATGTGGAGGCGCATCTGGATTTCCCCGACGAGGACATCGCGCCGGACACCCGGGATCGGCTGTTGGCGCGAATCGACCGGGCGGCGGAGATGTTGGGCGGATTGCAGCGTACGGCCCGGGAGGGACAGATCCTGCGCCGGGGAATCCGCGCCGCGATTGTGGGTCGCCCCAATGCTGGCAAGTCGTCCCTGCTCAACCAACTGCTTGGACACGATCGCGCCATCGTCTCCCCGGTGGCGGGCACGACGCGCGACACGGTGGAGGAGACCGCCAGCGTGCGGGGAATTCCGGTGGTGTTCATGGACACCGCCGGACTGCGCGACACCACCGAGGAGGTGGAACGGGAGGGCGTACGGCGCAGCCGGACGGCGGCGGCGCAGGCGGAACTGGTGCTCCACGTGATGGATGGATCCGAACCCCTCGATCCAGGGGACCGTCAGCTGATGGAGGAGCTAAGCGGACGGGCGGCGATCACGGTGGTCAACAAGTCGGATCAACCCCGCCGGCTCGAACTTCCCGACGGTCGGCGCCAAGTCCCGGTAAGCTGTGCCAGCGGCGCGGGGATGGAAGACCTGCGCGAGGCGATCGAGCAGGTGGTCTGGGACGGACGGGTGAATGCCGAGGCGCTGCCGGTGACGGTGAATGCGCGTCAGGCCGACGCCCTGCGCCGTGCCGAGGAGGGACTTCGACGCGCGTCCCTGGCGTTGCGGGAGGACGTGTCCCTGGAATTCGCGGCGCTGGACCTGCGAATGGCGGTGGGTGCCGTGGGGGAAGTGGTGGGCAAGACCACCACCGATGACCTGCTGGATGCCATCTTCCGGCAGTTTTGCCTGGGGAAATGAACAGAAGTCCAAGGAATATGCGTCCATCCCGGGCATTGACGCCGGGGTCGATCCAGCTAGGGGTTTCGTACCAATGAAGTGGTCGTTCAAGATCGGCAAGTTGTGGGGAATTGATGTTTACCTCCATCTGACCTTCCTCCTGCTGTTGGCCTGGGTCGGTTTTGACGACGTGTCCCGCACGGGCAGCCTGGCCCGCGGCGTGGGTGGCGTCCTGATGTACGTCAGCCTGTTTGCCTGCGTGCTGCTGCACGAGTTTGGACACGCCATGGCCGCGCGGTATTTCGGCATTCCGACCCGCGACATCACGCTGCTGCCCATCGGCGGCGTCGCCCGATTGGAACGGCTTCCCAACAATCCCCGGCACGAATTGGTCATCGCGATTGCCGGTCCGCTGGTGAACGTGGTGTTGGGCGGCGCGCTGGCTGCCTTCCTGATCCTGAGCGGTCATTCACTGCTTCCAGAACGGGATGTCGGGGTGATTTCCGTCCTGCAGCGGATGTTCCTGGTGAACGTCTCCCTGGTGGTGTTCAACATGCTTCCGGCATTTCCCATGGACGGCGGACGCGTGCTGCGCGCCCTGCTGGCGATGGCCATGAATCCGGTGCGGGCCACCCGCATCGCCGCCAACGTGGGGCGGGCCATGGCGGTGGTCTTCGCCGGCATCGCGCTCTGGCAGCAGATGTACCTCCTGTTCTTCATCGCCGTGTTTGTCTGGCTCGCGGCAGGTGGCGAGGCCCGGGCGATGGAGGCTCAGGCATCGGCAGGAGGCCCGGTGGTGGGACAGGCCATGCGGACCCGGTTTCACGTGGTGGCCCCCGCGGACATCATCGGAAGGGTTGCCGGCCTGTCGGAAGCCGAATGCCAGTTGGGTTTCCCGGTGGTGGACGGCGGGAAGCTGACGGGAATGCTGATGGAGAGTGACGTGATGGCCGCCCTCGGGCGCACCGGTCCCACCGCGCCGGTGTCGGAAGTGATGATGCGCACCGGGTTCCCAGTCCTCAACGCGGAAGACCCACTGGAGCCCGCGCTGCGGCGTCTGTCGGAGGCGGAGGTGTTGGCCGCCCCGGTGCTTTGGCAGAACCGTCTGGTGGGAGTCCTGGTGGCGGAGGATGCCGATCCAGGCGGGGTCTTTCGGCCGCCGAGGGGCCATTCCCAAGCGCCGCCGGTGATCCTGTCACCCCCCGGCTGAGGTCACCGTCCGCGGTTCTCCCACAAAACGGCTTTTCCTTCGGAGGGCGCGTCCCTAGCGTCTCAAAAAACGGGCGTGCCGGCCGGCAGCCCGGGTCAGCGTCCGCTCCTCCCATGAATCTTCCCACCCCGTTTCGCCGCCGTGAGTTCCTCACCAGCGTCAGCCTTGCCGCCGTCCTGCTCGCCGGATGCAAAGACTCGGGTGGCGGCGGGACGGGAGGCACCGGCGCGATCAAGGTGGGTGAGTTCGCCTCGCTCACCGGCAGCGAGGCTGCCTTCGGGAACTCCTCGCACAATGGAACGGTCCTGGCGGTGGAGGAAATCAACAAGGCGGGCGGGGTGCTCGGACGCCAGATCGAACTGATCACCGAGGACAACCAGTCCAAACAGGGCGAGTCGGTGACCATCGTGAAGAAGTTCATCAGCCGCGACGAGGTTGCCGCTGTGCTCGGCGAGGTGGCGTCGGGTCGTTCCCTGGAAGCCGCCCCCGTCTGCCAGGAGTCGAAAATCCCCATGGTGTCGCCCTCGTCCACCAATCCCAAGGTGACCGACACCGGGGACTACATCTTCCGCGTCTGCTTCATTGATCCCTTCCAGGGCGGTCTGCTGGCCGATTTCGCCAAGCGCACCCTCAAGGCAAAGAAGGTGGCGATTCTGTCCGATGTCTCCGCCCCCTACAGCGTGGGACTCGCGGAATTCTTCCAGAAGGCGTTTGTGGCGGGCGGCGGTGAGATCATCATCGAGCAGAAGTACGCCAGCAAGGACAAGGACTTCCGGGCCCAGCTCACGGCCATCAAGGCGTCCGGTCCGGACGCCATCTTTGTCCCCGGCTACTACACCGAGGCCGGGCTGATCGTCGCCCAGGCCCGCCAATTGGGCATCACCCTGCCTGTTTTCGGAGGCGACGGATGGGAGGCGCCGGAGCTGATCCAGATCGCGGGTCCCGCGCTGGAGAACACCTTTTATTCCACCCACTATTCGCCCGAGGCGGACGATCCGATGGTGAAGGCCTTTGTGAAGGCCTATCAGGCGAAGTATGACGGCCAGACCCCGGACGCCATGGCCGCCCTTGGCTACGACTCCGCGCTGGTCCTGGCCGACGCCATGAAGCGGGCTGGATCCACCGATCCAGCCAAGGTCCGGGACGCCCTGGCGGCGACCAAGGATTTCCCCTGCGTCACCGGCAAGACCACCCTCGACGGCCGGCGCAACGCCACCAAGAGCGCGGTCATCATCACGGTGAAGGACGGCAAGTTTAAGTACCTGGAGACGATTCAACCCTGAGGCCGCGACGGATGGGGGAGCTGGTGGGGAGACACCAGGGGCGGTCGAATCCTGAACATCCCAGAAACCCGGACGAAGGCATCGAACTTCCAGATTTTGACGGAGCTGCTGCAACAACTGCTGAACGGGCTGTCCCTGGGCGCGATCTATGCCCTGATCGCGCTGGGATACACCATGGTTTACGGCGTGCTGCGCTTCATCAATTTCGCGCACAGCGATGTGTTCATGGTGGGGGCCTATTTCGGATTCTACCTCGCGCCGCGCGTGGGTGCCGGAGGCATCGGGGGCGGCCTGCTGGTCCTTCTTGGGGCAATGGCCGGATGCGCGGTACTGGGCATGGTGATTGAGAAGCTGGCCTACCGTCCCCTGCGCGGGCGCTCGACCCTGACCGTTCTGATCACCGCCATCGGCGTTTCGTTACTGCTCCAGAACGTGGGACAGAAGGTCTTCGGCGCGAACCCCAAGGCGTTCCCCCACATCTTCCCGGAGACCCAACTGCACTTCGGCGGCCTTACCATCTCCAGCAATCAGATCATCGTGCTGGTGGTCACTCTCCTCCTGTTGGGGGGACTGCACTGGGTGGTCAACCGAACCCGCATGGGCACGGCCATGCGGGCCCTGTCCTTCAATGCCACGGCCGCCTCGCTGGTGGGCATCAACAACGACCGGGTGATCTCCTTCACCTTCGCCCTCGGTTCCGCCCTGGCTGGTGCGGGGGGCATCCTGTACGCGATGAACTATCCGAGCATCGATCCGCTTATGGGCACGCTGCCGGGCCTGAAGGCGTTTGTCGCGGCAGTGCTGGGGGGGATTGGCAATCTGCCAGGAGCGGCGCTGGGAGGCCTGCTCATCGGTCTGGTGGAAACCCTCGTGTCGGGAACCAAGGCCTCCACGTTCCGGGACGCCATCGCCTTCGCCATCCTGATCCTCATCCTGATGTTCCGTCCCGCCGGATTGCTGGGGAAAATGCGGGTGGAGAAGGTTTGAGGGTGGTCGGTGGTCGGTGGTCGGTGGTGCGACCTCGCCAATCGCCAATCGCCTATTTGCTATTGGCTTTTGGCTTTTGGCTATTGGCTATCGGTCCCCGGAAGCTTGACGCTTGGAGCTTTCGTCACCGCCCTGCCACCCTCTCCGGGTGAGCCCGGACTTGCCTCCCTCCCCTCCCCTCGAACGGCGCCTCACCACCTTTCCCGCCACGGCGCTGAACATGGCCAACATGATCGGCGTGGGGCCGTTCATCACCATCCCCCTGCTGATGTCGGCGCTTGGCGGCCCGCAGTCCTTGCTCGGATGGCTGGTGGCTCTGGCCATTACGGTTCCCGACGCGCTGATCTGGAGTGAGCTGGGCGCCGCCCTGCCCGGATCGGGAGGCACCTACCGCTGGCTGCTGGAGGGATTCGGAGCCCGAACCTGGGGACGCCTCATGGCCTTCCTCTTCCTCTGGCAATTCCTCATCAGCGGTCCCATGGAGATCGCCTCGGGCTACATCGGCGTGGCCAACTATCTGGACTACCTGTGGCCGGGCATGATGGCGTCCGGACATCTCACACTGAAGGGCGGGTTGGTGGTGATCGCCATGGGCCTGCTGAACATCGGCCTCCTGTACCGGCGCATCAGCAGCATCGCCCGGCTGACCATCACACTCTGGGCCGGAGTCATGTTGACGGTGGGCATTGTACTGGTGGGCGGGGCGCTGAATTTTGATCCGCGCAAAGCCTTCGATTTTCCAGACAATCCCTGGGCGTTCTCCACGGGATTCCTTCTCGGGTTGGGCGCGGCCGCCCGGGTCGGACTCTATGATTTCCTCGGGTACTATGACGTCTGCTTCCTCGGCGACGAGGTGAAGGATCCCGGCCGCACCATTCCGCGCGCCGTGATCACCAGTCTTCTGCTGGTGGCGGCGATGTACGTGGGCATCAACCTGAGCTTCAATGGCGTCATTTCCTGGCGCGAGTTTGTTCCGGCGGACCGGCATCCGGAGATCGCCAACTTCATCGGCTCGGTTTTTGTGGAGCGGCTCTACGGGCCCACCGCCGCCGGGATCTTTACCCTGCTGGTGGTCTGGACGGCCCTTGGTTCGGTCTTCGCCCTGTTGCTGGGCTATTCGCGCATTCCCTTTGCGGCGGCCCGGGATGGCACCTTCTTCCGCGTGTTCGGACGCGTCCATCCCACCGGCCACTTTCCGCATGTCGCCCTGGTGTCCATTGGACTGCTGGCCATCGCCGCCAGCTTCGTCTCGCTGCCGGTGGTGATTGATACCCTGATTGCGGCCCGGATCCTCATCCAGTTCGTGGGCCAGATCGTGGCGCTATGGCTGCTCCGGAGAAACGCACCCCACCTGGAACGTCCCTACCGGGTCTGGCTCTATCCACTGCCGTTGATCGTCGCCGGGGTTGGCTGGCTGCTGGTGTTTGCCACCACGCCGCCCCGGGTGATTGCCTTCGCCCTCGCCGCGTTGGCCCTGGGGGTGGTCGCCTACTTCGGATGGGCTCGGTTCACCCGCAAGTGGCCGTTTGGCGGTTGATGGGAGACACGGATTTCACGGATTTTCACGGATAAGAAGGGGAGCCAGCGCGAGGGTGCGACGACGCAGCGAAGTTCGGACGAACCTTTGCGGGTGCGCTCTGGAGTTCCGTCTCCTCCGTGAAAATCCGTGAAATCCGTGTCCTCTTCCCGTTCGTTCCACCCCGCCCGTCCCTCGACAAGCGGGCCGGGGGATTCCATCCTGTGCGTCCTGATGTCCTCTGGACCGTTGATCATTGCCGGACGCGAGTTCTCCTCCCGCCTCTTTCTGGGGACGGGCAAATTTCCCTCGCCTGAGGCGATGCGCGACGCCCTCGCCGCGAGCGGCACGCAGATGGTCACCGTGGCGTTGCGGCGAGCCGACCTCACCGGACGCAAGGATCCCTTCGCCAACATCCTGGAGTTCGTCGATC
>JBDKKE010000021.1:0-18560 GCA_039796255.1 Verrucomicrobiota bacterium
GGCCACAAGTGCGCGCTCATGCGCATCCCCAAATCGTAGGCGTCGAGGGAGAATTTTTCGTTGGGTGAGTGCGGATTGTCATCCGGCAGCGCCATTCCCAGCAACAGGGTGTCCGCCCTGAGGTGGCGCTTGAAGGCGGACACGATGGGAATGCTCCCGCCCTCGCGCGCGAGCAGCGCCTCGTGTCCGAACCCGGACTTCAAGGCGCGCAACGCGGCCTGGGCCAGCGGACCGTCAGGCGCCACCAGGTACGGATCCCCCCCATGCCCATGCCGCACGGTCAACTTGACGGTGGGCGGACAGAGTTTCTGCAACTGCCGCTTCACCGCAGCGATTGCCTTCGCCGGCTTCTGATCCGGCACCAGCCGCAGGGTGATTTTGGCGGATGCCCAAGAGGGGATGATGGTCTTGCTGCCCTCCCCCTGATAACCGCTGGTGAGTCCATTGATCTCCAGGGTCGGACGGCAGGTGCGCTGTTCCTCGGAGGTGAATCCCTCTTCGCCGGCCAACTGGGGAACCCCAAGAAAGCGCCGGTACTTCTCGGCGTTGAAGGGCAGCTTGGCCATCTGACGCCGCTCATACGCCGACAGCTTCGCCACATCGTCATAGTATCCGGGAATCGCAATCCGCCCACGCCGGTCACGCAATTGCGCCAGCACCTGGCAGAGGACCATCGCCGGATTGTCCAGCGTGCCGCCATAGATCCCGGAGTGCAGATCTCGCGACGGACCGTCCACACGAACCTCCAGCGCGGCGATGCCGCGGAGTCCGTACGTCAGCGCGGGGTGGCGCAGTGTCGGAATCCCGTTGTCGGAGACCACCACCGCCCGGCAGGCGAGTTCCCCACGATGCTCCGGCAGGAAGTCCTGGAGGGATTGCGATCCCACCTCCTCCTCACCCTCGATGAGAAAGGTCAGATTGCAGGGAAGTTCCGCGCCAGATTTCAACCACGCCTCGACGGCGTTCAGATGCGCCAGGTGCTGGCCCTTGTTGTCGCTGACGCCGCGGGCAAACACGTTGCGGCCCTCGATCCGCGGCTCGAAGGGGGGAGAGGTCCAGAGGTTGAACGGTTCGGGAGGCTGGACGTCGTAGTGCCCGTACACCACGAAGGTGGGCTTTCGCGGATCCGTGCGCGGTGTCCGGGCCACCACGATGGGATTGCGCGCCGTGGGATGGATCTCCACGTCCAGCCCGACGGCGCGGGCGCGGTCAGCGATCCAGTCCGCACACTGCTGAAGATCGGGCGCGTGCTGGGATTGGGCGCTGACGCTGGGAATGCGGGCGTAGGCGCACAGGTCGTCCACAAACCGCTGCTGGTGGGTCTGAAGGTAGCTGAGTACGGAATCCGGAGTCATGGGATCAACAGGGAGAATGGGGCTGCGGCATCAGGGTTGCGCCGGCTTCTTTTTGAAAAGGTCCAGGGGATTGAACGGTGCCGCCGTGGTGTTGGTGGCCTTGGCCGCATTGGTGGCTCCCGCGGCGTTGGTCGCCGCAGGACGTCCTCCCAGCAGGCCCTGAATCAGGCTGGTGCCCGCACCGGCATTGGTTCCGGACTTGCCACCCAACGCGCGGTCGAGCGCGCTGCCGAGTTTCTCAGCACCCTGGACACTCAGCGCGCCGGCCGCGCCTGGCAGGCGGGTCAGCGTCCGGGCGAGCGCGAGGGCATCCACATCCGGACGAGGAGCCCCCACCGTCCCCTTGAAGGTTAAAAAAGTAGGCAGTTCCTCAAACACCCCATTGCGGGGAAGGCTGACCGTCACCGGCAGGGTAATCGCAGAGTTGGTCAGGATGTCTGCAATCCGCACCTCTCCGCGCACCGCGGCCTGAAAGGCATCGCTCGCTACCCGGGCTGACGACAAATTGACCACACCCTGCCCCGCACGGATCCGCGCCTCGAGCGTCCGTATCGGCGACTCCTCAATGCCCGGAATCTGCAGCGACGTGGAGAGCGTTCGGACGAGCGTTTTCATGAGCGGCGACTTCAACGCCGTGATGCGATAGTTGAGGTTAGTGGCGGAGAAGCCTGCGGTTCCTGCGAGATGCTTCCGAAGTGCCGAGCCGTCCACACCTGCCCCCTTGAGATCCAGCGAGGCGTCCGCAGTGCCGGAAAGGTCCACTCGGTCTCCGGATAGGAATGATTTCGCCAGGGGCGCCACCGGGACGGCCGCCAGATCTCCCTTCACCGCGTACTCATATCCCTCCACCCCGAGATTGAGGTCCAGTGAGGCCGAGACCGGGGCTCCGTTCAGGGTCAGGGAAAAAGGACTAACAACCATCCGGTCCCGTTGGATGTCCAGCCGTGCCACCCAGTTGGACACGGCCACCTCGCGGAAAAACACGGCGTCCAGTTTGGCATCAGCGACGAAGTGCCCGATCGGCAGATGGATCGGCTCGCCCGGACGGCCCGCCGGCTTCGGGTCCACGGAGGAAGGGACGGAGGGCGACGGCGGAGCACCGGACGTCAGATCCGCGAACGGGGTGAGGTCCAGTGCGGCACTGGAAAGGGACAGCGTTCCCGAGGCGGCATTATTGGTGTCCAGTTCCAGATGCCCCGTCGCCCGCAGTTCGTTGCGGGCGCGTGGCGTGACCGGGAGTTGCATTAGGAACTGGGTGAGATCGAAGGACCGGCCCTGACCGGAACCCTGCAAACTCAGTCCGAGGGCCAGCGGCGCCCCGGTGGTGGACGCTGCGGGATCCCGCACCAGAAACCGGCTCACCTGGATCGAGGAGGCGAGGGTGGACTTGGCCGCAAGGTCCACGCTTCCGCTGCCGGAGAGCTCCACAGTGATCGTTTCCAGACGCTGCGGTTTCAATGCGGAGACCAGCAGCGGACCCAGGGTCGATTCATTCAGATTGGTTCCCTGGAAGCGGAACGCACCGCGCTTCGCTTTCGGCTCAAACTCACCGGTAACGTCCACGCCACCCGCCACTCCGGATCCGGCGCGCAGGGAAACTAGGCCCCGCTGCAGCAGGACCCGCGCGGCATTGGCACTGCCCGCCAGGTCGAGCCGGGCCTCGTAATCCTTGAGGGCCACCCCCTGCAGGACGCCGGACAATCCCCCCAGGGCCACCACCAGCGACGCGTTGGTCTGTCCACTCTTTCCGGACACCTGCGCCGAGAGGGTCGCCGCACCCCCGGTGAGGTCCGCTCCCTCGACAGGAAACGCCTTCAGCGACGCCACCAGCGACGCGTCACCGGTGACCTGCCCGCTGAATTCCTGACGGGGGAGGTTGACCTGGGCAAGGGCGGACGCCTGGGCGAGACGCTGGGCTCCCTGCTGCAGTTGCACGACAAACTGCTCTACGGTCGCCTCCTGGAAGTCATCCAACTTTCCCGCACCCTTGAGGTCCAGACGGAGTCCCGCCGCAGTTCCCGGTGCACCCGGGAACGACAGTTCACTCAGGCCGCCGGTAACGCCGCCGCGCAGCAGATGTCCATCGCGTTCCGAGGTGATGCGAAACTCCAGGTCGGCCCGGCCTGCCGGAAGCTGGGCTCCGGCAAAGGAGCGCCAGGGCGCCAGATCCAGAGCCCGAATTGCCAGCACATAGGCGGCCCCATTCGTGCCGGTCGCCCCGGTGCCCCAGGCAAAACGCATGGGAAGATCCAGCGAGCCCTGAATCACAGGTGAACCGGCCTGGCGAACCGAGAGGTCTGCCTTCTCCAGAAGGGCCGACTTCTGCTCCAGATCAGCGCTCGCCCGCACCTCCGCGGTCACACCCAAAACCGGGGTGGTTCCGCTGGCTGTGGCCACCGACAGGGGATCCGCAGCAAACCGACCCTCCCAGGAAATCCGCGCTCCGCCGCGCTCCAGATTGAGCCGTCCATCTGCCTGAATCTGCGTGGCCCCGAAGTCCACTCCCGCCAGCGCTCCTGCCAGGCCAAGAGCGGATCGTCCGAGACCTTTTACCTCATAGGCGATCCGGGCCTCCTGCTTGTCCAGATCCATGGGACCACTCATCCGCACCTCGCCGGCCGGCTGTCCCCGGTCGGTCACCGCCAATCGGATCTCCCGAATCTCCGATCCGGTGGAGTCCGCCGAAAGACGGAAGGCCACGCGGGCGAAGTCACTCCACTGCCCGCCGGACTGCGCGGCATTCAAATCAAAGGTGCCGTTGAGCTCGCGAAGCTGCAGCTTCTCATTCAGTCGGAACTGAAACTCCCCGGAGCCCAGTCCGGCCAGAACATTGGTGGCTTCCGCCACCACGCGATAGGACGCCCCCAGTTTCAGACGGCCCGGAGTTCCTGGCACCAGGGTGTCCAGGGTGAGATTGATCCCGGTCATCTCCACCGTCCGGGCCGCCGGCCCCGCCATCTGGGTCCAGCGAAACACCCCGTTTCGCAAAGCCACGTTCCGAACCTCCAACGCCGGGACATCTGCGGTCCCGTCCCGGGTTGCTGCCTTTTGGGGAACGGGCTCAGAGGAGATTCGCGGCAGATTGCTGGTACCGTCCGCAGCCGTCACCAGGGTCACCACCGGATTGTCCAGAATGGCCTCACTCACCGATATCCTGCCGCGAATCAGATCCGTGAGGCGGTACCGGACGCGCAATTCACCCGCCGTGAAGAGGGTTTCCCCACCCCTCGGAGTGAGCCGGACGTCCCGCAGCGTGAGGGAGGAGAAGGGGCTGAGAGAAATACCCCCGGCGGTCAGGTCGCAGTTCAGCGCGGCGCCCACCCGGGGAAGAAGGACGGATCGAAGGAAAGGGGCGCTCGTGACCCCCAGGTAGGCGGCCAGCAGTCCCCCGGCAGCAAGGGCGGAAACGAGGGGCCAGCGGCGGCGGGAGGGAGAGGAGAATTGGGGCATGGGACGTGGAATCAGGCGTGGGCAAGGTGGCGAAGGTAGTCGGTGATCCCAGAGTCCGGAGAGAACTGGGGCGTGAAGCCCAGTTCGGTTCGGGCCCGCTGCATGTCCGCCTGGGTGTGGGGCTGGTAGAAGCTGTAAGGATTGTCGATGTACTCCGGAGGAAGATCCGTCCCGAGTTCGCGGTTGAGGATGGCAATCACCTCATTGAACGAGGCGGCGTGTCCGGAACCGCAGTTGAAGATATCACTGCGCGGGGCATTGAGCGCCTGCAGCGTCATGGCCACCACGTCCTTCACGTACACGAAATCCCGCCGCTGTTCCCCTCCTCGAAACACCCGCGGACGCTTCCCGGCCTTCATCTGCGCCCACAACTGGTAGACCATACTGGCCGCCGCCTTCTTGTGCACCTCGCCGGGACCGTAGACGTTGAAGTACCGCAGTCCGACAATACGCCAGGCGGGAAAGCGACGGGAGTAGTCGCGGGCCAGGTTGTCGAGCTGGACCTTGCTGAAGGCATAGATGTTCGCGGGGGCCGCCGGCTGCGATTCGACCTGCACGCCCGAACAGATGCCGTAGGTCGCCGCCGAACTGGCGTACACGACCGGCGTCTGGTGCGGCGCGGCAAATTCCAGCAGCCGGCGGAATCCCTCAATGTTGTCGTGCGCCTGCAGGAACTGGTCGTGCACCGTGGTGTCGGTGATGGAGGCCTCGTGAATGATGGCGTCGAAGACCGTGTCCCGAAACTGGACCGACCACTCCATCCGGGAGACATCCCCGGTCACAAAATCGCCGCGGAACCCCTGTAGATTCCGAAACTCGCCGGATCGAAAATCGTCTACCACCACGATCCGGGCCTCAGGATGACGTGCCTGGAGTTCCCGGACCAGATTGGACCCAATGAAGCCGGCTCCGCCGGTGACGAGGATGTTGCGCACGTCCCGGAGACTTAGTTCCCGAACGCCCCGCCGCAAGCGTGTTGACGGCTACGGACGCAGGTCGAGGCACACCAGCCGTTTCTCGCTGCGCAGATAGAGTCTGCCCTCGGAAAGCACCGGGGCCGCCCAGCAGGGATACTCCAGCGACGGCACCTGCCAGCGACCGATCTCCTGACACCCCGCCGGATCCGGACGGAACAATCCCAGGAGCCCGCCCTCCCCAAGGGCGATCAACCGTCCGTCCGCCAGGATGCAGGAGCCGCGTCCGAAGACAGGCGGCTGCGTCGCGGAATGCGGACGCCACTTCTCATCGCGCTGCCAGCGAACCTCCCCGGTGGCGAAGTTCACGCAGCGAAAGGAGGCGTCCGGCTCGTTGCGTCCACTGAAGCCGTAGAGATGCCCGTCCACCAGGATTGGCGTGCTCCAGTGCATCTCCAGTCCGAGTCCGCGCCAGTTCTCGGTGAAGTTTGTCGTGCCCGGCGCCACCCGCAGACTGACTGAACCGGTTTTGTAATAGGCGTCGGAAATGAGGACATCATTGCCCACCACCACTGGATTCGCAGCATTGACCG
Organism: Verrucomicrobiota bacterium; assembly: GCA_039796255.1. Taxonomy (GTDB): domain Bacteria; phylum Verrucomicrobiota; class Verrucomicrobiia; order Limisphaerales; family UBA9464; genus UBA9464. The sequence goes on from JBDKKE010000021.1 coordinate 6,313, forward strand.
ACTCCTCCACCCGGGCCCGGAACCAGCGGGAGAAATGCACGCGGCCGTCCATCGGGTCCAGGGCGACCAATCCCTGCCGCATCAGACAAAACACCAGTCGCTGCCCCTGAACCGTGGCGGCAACCGGCGAGGCATAGCTCGCCTGCTTCCACCAGTCGCCCCAGGAAACCGGGGCCTCGCCGGGCCATCCGGTCATCGGAACGCCCTCCCAGTTCTTCTTCCCCACCGACTCCCAAAGGGTGCGTCCGGACGCCGGGTCAAACGCCACTACTCCGGAATTCGTCTGCGCCCCCACCATCACGATCAGCTTGCCCCCTTCCAGCAGGGGGGTGGAGCCGACGCCAAAAAAGGCTTCGGGGACCTGGAACTCCTTCGCGGTATCCCGTTGCCAGAGAAGTTTACCGCTCTTCAGGTCAATGGCGGTCAGCTTTCCCTCGGCACCAAAGCTAACCACGCGACCATCGGCTATCAGCGGCGTGCAGCGGGGACCATTGTTGTATCCGTAGGGGTCCTGATACGACGACGGATAGGCCAGCCTCCATTGTTGGGCTCCGGATGCCGGATCCCTCGACTCGACGATCTCCTCTCCGGCCACCCGATGGAAAAGGATCAGGCGTCCGGCAGCGACGGAGGGAGCTGCGTAGCCTGTTCCAACCGGGAGATCAAACACCACCTGGAATCCCCCGGCGGGAATGCGGGCGGCCAGGTTGGTTTCAGAAGAAACTCCGTCCCCGGACGGCCCGAGAAACCGGGGCCAATCCGAGGCGGTGGCGGATGCCAGGGCGAGGAGAAGGCAGGCAGCGCGGAACAGCATCAGGCGCTGTTCTGCTCCGTCGGCGACGGAAGGGCAAGTCCGACGGCGGCCTCAGGCCATGGCCGTCTCGTCGGACCAGTCGGCAATCTTCAGTATTTCACCCGCCTTGCGGCGTTCGTAACGGCTTTTCTGGGGTTTTCCTGGCCGGTCACTGGCGGCCCGGAAAGGGTGCTTGGAGTTGAGAAGCGTTTCCCGAATGAGGTCTGTGTTCTTGCTCATGGTATTTGGGGATCTGTCACCCCACCACCGGCCCCCCGGCGGCAGGGCATCACAACACAAGTAGGTAAGCATACCGGCCGCCCAACCGCCAACTGAGAATGTCATGAAAACGTTGCATTCTCGGCACGAAGAACCTTCACCGCGATCCCCGTTCTGTAGGAATGGAATCAGATCCCCGCGTATCAGGAGTACCCGCCATCCGGCGCTCCCTTGCCAAACCCCCGCAGGCTGTCGGTCACGGTCAATGAAAGGGTCCTGAGGCGGGAGCTTGCCGTTGGCAAATGGCGCCAGGGAGATCCGATGCTGCGGGAATGAACGGGCCAACGCGTGGCGAAGTATCGACCGGAGCGCTGCGTTATCGAGGGCAGGAGGCGGGGAAGGCCTGAAAGCGTTCCCGGGCGTAATGAGGTTCCAAGCCCATCATAGCGCTTGTTCAATTCAGTTCGCGCCATCAAGCCGCCCGCGCTCCGCTCCCTGACCTTACCCTCAACTCCTCAGGAATTCATCAAGGGCGGCGCGGGTGATGCGCCACTGGGTGCCGATCTTCTTTCCCTTGAGCGAGCCATCAGCCAGGGCGGCCTGCACGTCAGACTCCGCCACCCCCAGAATCCGGGCGGCGTCTGCCGGCCCCAGGAGGTCCGGGATCGCCCCGCCCACCGGCGCGGTCGAAGCTGCCGCCGCAGCGGTGGTTGCGCCCGCCACCGGCTGGGCCATCGCGGCAGCCAACTGCTGCCCCAGGGCGAGACCCGCGCCCAACTGCGCGGCACTGCCGGCAACCCCGCCGGCGCCGTCACCCTTTCCCAGGGATTCAGCCATCTGGTACTTCACATAGTCGTTGAGATTCCCCACCGCGGCCATGCTGGAGCGCTTGTCGATGGCCTTCTCCACCTCCTCGGGAACGCTGACGTTTTCAACAATGAACGAGCCGAGCTCGAGTCCGTATTTTTCCTTCAGGACCGGATTCAACAGGGGCAGCAGCGCGTCGCCCAATTCACTGTATCGGGTGGCCACATCGAGCGCCGGCACCTTGGAGGAGGCAAGGGCGTCCGAGAATACGCTCACGAAGCGGGACCGCATGGTGTCCGCAAATTCATCCAGCCGGAAATGATTGTCCGTTCCGGCCACCTCCTTGAGGAAGGTCTTCACGTCGGCGATCCGGAAATCGTAGGTGCCATAGGCGCGCATCCGGACAATCCCGAAATCGGGGTCCCGCATCATGATGGGGTTCTGCGTGCCCCATTTGTTGCCGGTGAACAGGCGGGTGTTGACGAAATACACGTCGGCCTTGAAGGGCGATTCGAAGCCGTATTTCCAACCCTTCAGCGTGGACAGCACCGGGATGTTATCGGTGACCAGACTGTGCTTCCCGGGACTGAAAGTGTCGCCGAACTGGCCGAGGTAGACAAACTGGGCGACCTGCGACTCGCGGACGATCAACTGGGCGCCGCGCTTGATCTCCTTGTCCTGATCCGGAAAACGCCAGCTCAGCGTGTCGCGGGAGTCGTCCTCCCACTGGATGATTTCGAGAAGCTGCGTCTTGAGGTAATCCATCAGTCCCATAATTCGAGTAGGTTGCGGTGAACGGTTGCCAACGCCGACGAGGCTGCTCCTGCCCTCAGCTTCGTATAGGGGAATGTTGGCCTCCTGTTTCCAAAGATTCGATAAAAAAGGCAGACGCGGCGGGCCGGAAGCCGGCCCACCGCGCGTGAACCAAACCAGGGTGGACTCAATTCCCGTTGCGGGCTGTTTCGGGGGCGGAAGTCCCCGTGCGTGACGTGTCAGCCGGCGGCTCGCCAAAGGTGGCCTTCAACAGCACCTCCCGGCCTTCGGCATCCTTGGAAACGGAGCCGCGGGCATAGTCGCCGGGCTTAATGTCGCCAATGGCAAGCACCTTTCCGTCGCGCTCCAGGCGCGTCTGTTCGGTGACATGGAGGACGCGCTCCTTCTTTTTACCGGACAGGGTCACAGTTTGGGCGGAGGAGTCCACGGAACCGACCAATCCGCGAAACGGCACTCCCGAGCGGGTGGATCCCTTTTCCTTCTTTTTGCCCTCCGCCTGGACCGTGCCGGCTGCCGCGGTTGGGGACGATGCGTCTTCGCCGGGACCGGCCACGACTGTGGGCAGGGCGAGGAACAGGACCGCGGCCAGCGCCGCGAGGGTGGAATGTATGAGTTTCATTGCTGTTGATGGGGGAGCCGGGGAAAAGGCCAATCCGCGTCAGTGCGGACGGCCGGTCCGACTCCACCCGTCAAGGCTGCGGCGAATCCCCCACCTCCAACAATCGCCACATGTAAGGAGGCATCGCCCACGCCCCGGCACCGCGCCCTATTTCGGTTCCCCTGCCGCCTGCGGCGTAAAATCCACCGTTCCGCGCGCCCGGGCCGCCACCACCTCCAGACGATACCGCAATCCCGGCGTTAGTTTGTCAGGCGCGGCGCGACCCACCGACTGCATACCAGCCACGGTGTCACCATAGATGAATCCCCGGGTCGGATCCGATCCGGATTTCGCGGTCAGGTCCCACGCAACATGCGGATGCGCATTGGAAAGCTGGATCAGTGCGGTCACGCGAATTCCGGTGAGCCTCCAATCCTGATCGAGTCCAAAGATGATCGGTAGCGGATCGTCCGGCGCGGCATTGGGCGCGAACGGACGGGACGAAACATTGATTTGAATTTGCCGCGTGCGCCACAAGTCCGAAAACCGGAAGACGTACAGCGCCCCCAACACCACCGCGACACCGATCAACGTCCAAGGTTTCTTCGTCATAGACTCGCGGGTCTGCGACGAGACCGACCCGGAAGGGATTCGATGGATCTTCGGCCAGTCGAGGGAATTGCGGAGGAGGCCGACGTCGCTCATCACCATTCAACCTTCATGCGCCCCCACCGCCTCCGCACTGAATCTGATCGAAGCGCCTTCACGCTCATCGAACTGCTCGTCGTCATCGCCATCATCGCCATCCTTGCCGGCATGCTGCTGCCCTCTCTGGGAAAGGCCAAGGGAGCAGCGCAACGCATCGCCTGCGTCAATCAGGTCCGGCAACTGGGACTGGCCTCAACGCTCTACGCGGGCGACAACTCGGGACAATTCCCCGAGCGCAACAATGGTCCGCGGTGGCCAGAGCGCCTCCTGCCCTTTTACAAGACGGTCAAACTGCTCACCTGCCCGAGCGACCTGGGGAAGAATGCCTCCGGCGAATGGGGCAATCGCCCGGCGACTGCGGTCGCGGACACCAACCAGGTCGCCGATTCCGCGCCCCGGACCTACATCATCAACGGATGGAACGACTATTTCGCGCAGGAGATGGGATCCGACTTCAACATGAACAGCATCGTCGGCAAGACCATCAAGGACACCGCGATCCCGCAGCCCAGTGAGACCATCGTCTTCGGCGAGAAGCTCTATCCCATCGGTCACTTCTTTATGGATTTCCTGGAGGGCAATCTGGGCAATGACGTCGAGGTGTTGAATCACAGCGTCCACGGCGCCTCCACCAAGAGCGACCAGGGTGGCAAGGGAGGCGGCTCCGATTACGCTTTTGCCGATGGCAGTGTCCGGTTCCTTCGTCACGGTCGCTCGTTGGGCCCCATCAACCTTTGGGCAGTCACCGACCGCTGGAGAACCAACGCCATCAACGTCGCCAATTGACCACAATTCATTCCGCCATCGATGGCGGCGGCGGCTATTGAATTCGGCAGACCGGCGGAATCGGGGATTTTTCCCCAATTCACCTCCGGTCGGGCCTTCGACCCCACAGGAACCCGGGGTTCCCATCGTCTCATCGCCTCCTAATCCCCCGCCAACCCAGAAACGACCCGCGCGCATCAGTCGTCGCAACAATTTGATTATCTGAATATTACAGAGTGTTCGAACGGCAATATCCGTAAGGCGAGCTCAAGAAATCATCTCACCACCGCTCTGGCACCCTAATTGCAACAGAGGTTTTACCAAACGTCGCACTGAGTGGTGCGGAAGGTTGGTTCTGGGTTGGAGCGTCCGCCTCGGTGCAAATCGGGGCGGGCGCTTTCTCTTTTCTGGACCTTGGCTGCATGCATCCGCAGGAGACCCGCTGCTGTGGGACGCTCCCCAGCGAAGAGTGACATTCGCTGATGCTCAACGAGTTGACGCGGCGCTCAACAGACGGAGCGCGCCGAGGACGTTGATCGCTGCCTTGGGGACAAACGAACTGAGATCGGCATATTCGGGGAGTTTGGACCCGTCGGAACTCCGCTCAGAGCAATGATCGTTGTCTCCGGAGGGGCCAAGTCCATCCAGGGTGGGGACATGGTCCCACAAGTGATTCCCGTCGCTTAATCCACCGCGACGTTCGCCCTCCACGACCTGTCCCAATTCGGCGGCCGCTGCGGTAAAATGGACCAATAGTCCGTCGGTGCCGGAATTGCGTGGCCAGGGCCGGTGTTCACTGAGGATCTCCACTGCCACCGCACATGGGAATCCATCCACAGCGCTCACGACGTCGCCGCATCCGGCCAGGGACATGAGTTGATCCCGTCCCCAGGCATAGGATGCCCCGTCGAACGCCCGAAACTCCCCCTCCGCCTCCGCCTCATGGGGAACGCGGTTCAATCCGCCACCGCCCCGGATGACCCCCACATTCACGGTGAGGTCGCGGGTGGAGTCGTTGAATTCGGAAATGCGAGTGACCACCCTGGCCAACTGAACGATCGCATTTGCCCCCCGGGCCGGATGGACCCCCGCGTGGGCCCCGCGCCCAGTCACCCGCACCCGCCACGTACCCCTCCCCTTGCGCGCGACCACCATCCGGCGAACACCCGGCCCCTTTCCCTCCGCCTCGAACACCAGCGCCGCAAGTGTATCGGGCCCCATCCGCGCACGGCAGACGTCTCCAAAGTCCGCTGACAGCATTTCCTCCGACGAATTCCACAGCAATCGCCAGGTCACGTGGTCGAAAGCAGCCGGTGCCAGAGCTTTAAGCGCATCCAGCACCAACCACATCATCACCGTTCCCCCCTTGATATCGTGCGTCCCAGGACCAAAAAGCCGATCACCCTCCACCGACCAGCGAAACTGGTTTCGCTCCTCTTCTTCCGGCGGAAACACGGTATCCAGGTGGGACACCATGGCTACGGACTGCGGAGTTCGGCCTGGACGGGTCATGACCAGATGGTCTCCCCAAGCGGGATTCCGCGAGGGTATCCATTCCGCTTCGAACCCCAGCGGTGCAAAGGCCGCCGATGTCAATCGGCCGACCCGCTCCACACCGTCGCGATTCTCGGTCCAACTGTTGATCTCCACCATCCGGCGTAATAGATCCAACGCATCGGGCAGGCGACGGTGCAGGTGGCCTAGAAGCACTTCGGGCGAAATCACCCGGAGAGCCTGAAAGCCCGAGACGGGACGTCAACGATTTCAAACCCCGAGGTTCTGGATGGACGATCCCGCCGCAGAAGCGCACTCGTCAGCGAACTCTCCGTGTCCTTGGAGGGTGGGGTCCGATTCAGCAGGCCGGACAGGATCATTCATCCGTATCCGACGCGGGACGACGCCATTCGAGGAATCGGCGACCCGTTTGCGTGCCGCCGGCTCACGCCCCTGACCTCCTGGCTCCTCCGCCTTCGGCTTCGCCTGGGACACGGATCCACGCCGACTCAGCGCGCCCGCTGCGCGAGCAATTCCACCAACCCCGAGAGGACCTCTTCCCGATCCGCACCGCCGAGGGCCAATGCGAGTTGCGCGGTCAGCAATCCGTACCGCGCCCCAATGTCATAGCGACGCCCCTGCGCCTCGAATGCCAAATACCGCTCCCGCTGGGCAAGCTGGTTTAAGGCCGAGGAGAGATGAACTCCCCCGGCCGCACCGCGCTCCGCAACTTTCTCCCCCAGCAATTCCATGACCCCCGGGGTGAGAACATGCATTCCGAAAAAGCACAAATAGTGTCCTGCCCGTAGACCGGGAACCACTAGCCGCTGCTCGGCTTCGGTAGGCGTCGGTTTCTCCAGCACCTCCGCCACCTCGTACCACCCCGGATGGGACGGTACCAGACGTCCACCCACCGCGCCGTAGAACGGCAGCTTGCTCTCATGGGTAGCCTGGACCGCCGACACCGCTGCATTGTTGGCGCAGGCGACCTCCACCAACTGCCGGGCGCAACCCGCGCTGACGCTGCTCACGTACAGGTGGTCGCCCACCAGCAGAAGAAACGGTTTACCAGCCACGAAGTCGCGGGCACACCAGACCGCGTGTCCGTAGCCCAGTGGCGCCGGCTGCTCAATGAAACGCAGCCGTCCGCCATGCGCCCCCGCAGCGGCCCGGAACACGGACTGATCCCCCGGAGCCACCACCAGGGCAATCTCGTCCACGCCCGCCGCCAATGCCTCCTCAATGATGATGGCCAGGGCGGTCTTGGTAACCCCATCGCGATCCACCAGGGATTGGAGGGGGAGTGTCCGCTGATTCTTTCCCGCGACGGTGATGACAGCCTTGGTCAACTGCATGTGGGCCGAGGGTGAACGTTCAAAGCTCAAAGCTCAAAGCTCAAAGCGGGGATGAGTTATTGGTCCGTGGTTCGTGGCGACTTTGCTCAGGGAACTCTGGCTTCCAGTAACGCGGATTCTTCGAAGATTGCGTGGCGAACCACGGTGCGTTCGTCGGAGGTGAAGACAACATGAATGCGTCCATCCCGGGACTGGAAGGCCGTGGGGTAGCCATAATCCCCTTTGGGATCCGCCAGCAGATCGCGACGCCAGGGAAAGGTTTTCGCCCCATCTCTGGACAACGCCAGGGACAGCGGGGTGCGATCGGAAAAGCTGCGGTTGTACACCAGCAGGTGATGTCCGCTCTGCAGCCGAAGAAAATCCACCGCCGCATTGGGATTGGGAAACTCCGAGTCCTCACCCGGACTCCAGGTCCGTCCACCATCCCGGGACTCGGTCCGAACCAGCCACCCATCCGGACGACCGGAGTAGTCGCCTCCGCGCCGGCAGAAGGCCACCAGGTGATCGCCGGCGATGACCGCGGGTGCCGGCTGGATGTTTCCCAGGCGCGAGTGCACGCGGGTGGACTCCGACCACTTTCCGTTCCGCGGATCATACCGCATGAAGAAGGAAGTGCAGTCCGGACTCGTCATCTCGGGGTCATCCCCCAACTCGTGGTACACCGGCAGGAGATAGTCCCCATTGTTCAACAGAATCGGACGGTTCCGCACCATCGTTCCTGCCTCAAAGGTCAGCATAAACGACTCGCTCCAGGTACGGGCACCATCGCGAGAGATCTTGGCGGTAATGCGCGACGTATCCCAGATCTCCCCATACCGGGTGACATAGAACAGCCACACCACGCCATCCGGCGCCTGCCAGGCGATGGCATTTCCCAACGAGTGGAAGGGGTTCCGGGCAATGGCTTCCGGCCGGGACCATCGGCGGCCCCCCCGTTTCAGACGGGCCCCAAAAACCGCCGCCGCATCGTCGTGATACTCCCCGCGGCCGCTAAAAAAAACGACATACAGGTCGCCATTGGCGAGCTCCGTCATGCTCGCCGGATGCTTGTAGTCGCCGGTGGGTACTTCGGGTCCAAATAAGCGTTCGATCCGGATGTCGTTCGTCGGAGCGGCGGAAGCGGAAAGCAGTCCCACACTCAGGCACATCCACAGGAGGAGGCGTTGCACAATCCGAGCCTGAACGCTTCAAGCCACCACCGCCAGTCCGACGAGCGGTTACCCCGAGTGGCTGACTTCGGTGGCCCGTCCCAGCAAAATTCTGCGGCATGCCCGCGGGCGGCGCTGTATCCTGTCCGAATGAATCCGACTGAAGTGCTGGGATTCATCCTGGCGCTGTTGGTGATGCTGGCCGGGGTGGTGGGCGCCGTCCTGCCCGCGTTGCCGGGCACTCCGCTGATCTTTCTGGCCGCACTCGCTCACCGGCTGTGGTTCGGAAATCACAGCGCTTCTTGGCTGGTGGTGGTCGCCCTGGCGGTGCTGGCGGCATTCTCCATGGTCATGGATTTTGTGGCAACGACCTATGGCGCAAAACGCCTGGGCTCCACTTGGCGCGGCATGACAGGAGCCGTCGTGGGGGCAATGCTCGGGCTCTTCATTCTGCCCCCCTTTGGACTCGTCCTTCTACCGCTGATCGGTGCCTCCCTCGCTGAAATCCTGGGTGGACGCGAATGGAAGGAGGCTGGGAAGGCAGGGATTGGAGCGTCCCTCGGTGTCCTGGCTGGCACGCTGGGCAAGGTTGGCTGCAGCCTTGCGATGGTGGCACTCTGGATGTTCAACCTGCTGTGGCGCCTGTTTGGCTCCACCACTCCGGGATGAACCCCATCTGGGGTCCGCACCACCGGCACCTCAAAGTATGCGTCAACTCCGAGTGGTTTCCTGCGGCTGACGCGATTTGGAAGATTTCTCTTCCTGACCGGCCTGCTTGGCGTAATGCGAGGCGTAGTACTGATTCTGGTGGTAGTGAAAGTTGTGGTAGTACGCGTCCCGCCCCTCAAAATCGATGTCGTTGACGGCAATACCCATCAGCCGAATGCCGGCATCCAGAAGCCGCTGCACGGAACGGAGGGCGTTCTCCCGCCGAACCTTGTTAAACTTGGTGACGTAAATCACCCCGTCGGTCATTGCCGCCACCACCAGGGGATCGGCGACCGCCGAGACGGGAGCACAGTCCAGAATGATGCGCCCGTACCGCGTCGATGCCTCTTCTAGAAACTGCTGCATGCGTTTGGATCCCAGCAACTCCGAGGGATTCGAGGGCACCCGACCGCAGCAGACCACACTCAGATTCGGCACATCCGTGGGGTGTGCGATTTCGTCGATACTGCGAACGCGATCCGAAAGGTAGGCGGAAAGGCCGGCAGTGCTCTGCAGCTTGAAGACCTTGTGAAGAACCGGTCGCCGCAGGTCCGCGTCCACCAAGAGGGTTTTCACCCCGGTCTGCGCCGTAACGATGGCAAAATTGGAGGCAAACAGCGACTTACCCTCTTCGGGCATGGTGCTGGTGATGGTGATCGTGCTGAGTTTTTCCGTATTTCGCGCCAGGGAAATCGCCGCTCGCATGGTGCGGAAACCCTCCGACGCGGTGGATGTCGGTTTCAGGTGCGTGTGCAGACCGCGTTCCGCCTCATCCTTGACCTTGATTCGCGGAATATATCCCAGGAAATTGGCGCCCAGATAGTTTTCGACGTCTTCCTGACTCTTGATGGAGTCATCGAGTAGACTCACAAAGAATGCCAGGGCGAGCGCCAGTCCCGTCCCCATGATGATGCTCCCCGCAAGGATCAGCGGCCGGTTCGGCTTCGAGGCCCGGGTCCGCGGGACTGCCCGGTACTCGATGAAGATATTCGCCAGCGTGTCCTTGGTGTTGAGATTGAACTCCCGCGTCTTGGCGAGAATCTGCTGGTAGAAGAACTCATTGCGCTCCTTCTTTCGGCTCAGCACGTCGTACTGCATTTTCGCCTCGTTCAAGTCCTGCATCCGTTTTTCGGCGGTGGCCCGCTTGGCGCGAGCAAAGGCTTCCCGCGCCTTCTCCACCTGCAGCGTGCTGAAAATCGAATCGAAGGCGCGCTGCGCCTCAATCTCGAGCTTCTTCCGATCGGCTTCCAAGCCGCTCAAAATTCCGGCCACCTGCGGGTGAGCGTCCTTGTATCGGGTACGGCGTTCCGCCAGAAGGGACTCTGCGGCACCAATCCGCGCCTTGATCTCCGTCACCAACCGATCCTGGTTGACCGCGTAAAAGTCGGCAATCGGATGCCCGGCAGCCTTCCACTTCTCCGCTTCATCAGCAATCTTCTGCGCCTGGTCAGTGAGGATGCTCTGCCTGCCTAGATCATCCTGGGCCGTCCGAAAAGCAAGGGCATCCACATTCTCGATCTGGCGCTCATTGTCCACCAGGGAGATCATGCCCTTGTCCACACGGTATTTTTGCAGCGCCACCATGGAGGCGATGACATCCCGTTCGGCGACCTCCGCCTCCTGCTTGAGCATGTTGAGTCCGGCAAACGCCTTGGAAACCTTCCGGTCCTGATTCTGGATGAGGTAAAGATCCATCAGCGTGTTGACCATGTCCGCCGCCCGACGGGGGTCGGTATGCTTGGCCTTGACGATCACCAGGCGGGTCAGGCGAACAGGCTCCACGTCGATATCCCGGCTGACGGCCTCAACCGGATCCTCCGCCAGGGCATATCGGGGATCCTCATCCAGCTTGAGCTTTTGGATCACCGCCTCGATCAGGGTGCGGCTGACCAGACTCTTGTACTGGGTCTGCAAATAATCGGTGTCTTTGATTCCCCAGACCGGACCTTCATGGGTGCTCAGAACGCCCGCATTCTCGGGATCGATCTGAATCCGCCCGAAAGCCTCATAGATCGGCGTGGTACGAAACGCGTAGAGAGCGCCGAGGGCCACGACCACGAAAAAGGTGCAAAAAACCAGCCAACGCCGCTCCAACAGCATCAGCCAGTATTTTCGAATTTGGTGGGAATCACTGGACTGGCCAGAGAGCCTGCCTGGGTGGGGGGAGGAGGATTCTTCCATACCGCAAACCGTGTGTGTTAGAAAACTGACGTCGCAACATCAATGATATCATCCGGCTCTACGAACACCTTCTTGGCCGGGTCACTGATCTTCTTCAACTCATCATACGAAAACGTCACTTTCTTACCCTTTCGGAGGAGATCGATCTGGCTCTTTCGGGCCAGGCGGCTGAAGTCGCCGGCCAGTCCGATCACTTCCACCAAATCCACCCGCCGGTCCGTGGGAAGAACCACCGGCCCGGGACGGTTGACCTGTCCCAAAACGGTGACGGTTTCCACCGCATATTGCCTCATTTCGATAATGACCTGCGGATTCACCAGCCAGTCCTTCATCAGCAACTGGCGAATCTTCTCCTGAGCTTCGGCCATGGTCTGTCCAGACACCTGGACATCGCCAATAAACACATAGTTCACCTTGCCGTCACTGCTGACCTTGGCTTCCTTGGTCATGTCGATCTCGCCCAAGACGCGGATGATCAACAGATCGTTGGGTTGAATCTTGCGCACCGCCTGCTGGGCCACGGTCAGTGGAGCGAGGGCGGCAACCAACAGGAGCGAAAGGAGCCACGCGGAGAGGAATCGACGGGAGTGCATGGAATCAGAAGCCAACAGACACCTGAAGAATGACACGGTTCACCAGGAAATTGTTCAGTCCGGTCACCTGTTCCGTGTAGGCATCCGGGAATTCGGCAGTGTACT
>JBDKKE010000022.1:0-10523 GCA_039796255.1 Verrucomicrobiota bacterium
GTGAAGTCATTGGCGCAGGACGTGCCGAAGATCAAACAGGTGTACAACCGAGCCTGGGAAAAGAACTGGGGATCGGTTCCGATGACGGATGCCGAAATCGACTTCATGGTGGTGCGTCTCAAGCCGCTGCTGATCGATGGACTGGCCTGGTTGGCCGAGGAACAGGGGGAGCCGGCGGGATTCCTCCTCGCCCTGCCCGACTTCAACAGCGTCCTGAAGCCCCTGCGCGGACGCCTGCTCTCGCCCGGACTCTTTCGCGCCCTGCCCTACCTGCTTGGATGGAAGCGGCCACCGATCATGCGCCTCGTGGCACTCGGGGTGCGCCCAGAGTTCCAGGGGCGCGGGATCGAGTCCGCCATGCTCGCCGGCACCCTGGCCGCCTGCCAGCGCGAAGGCTTTGTCGAGTGCGAGGCCTCCTGGACTCTGGAGGACAACATCCGCGTCAACCGACTCATCGAACTGTTCGGAGGCCGGCGCTACAAGACCTACCGGATTTATGACCGCAGCTTGTGAGGTGGCAGCCGTGGGCGGAGTTTTCAGTTCTCAGTTTTCAGTTTTCAGCAGGAGAGCGGAAGGATAGCTGCAGGGACTTCGTTCCATCCGTGAGGCTCCGTGCCATCCGTATCCAAACTTCCGCATTCTGGATTCCCTCTTTCCCAGTGGCCCGGTTGCACGGCAGCCTATCGCCATGAATTCCCTGCGGAGCCTGTGCCTCGTCTCCATTCTGATTGTCCTGGGTGTCTGCGCCAGTCTCACCCAGGCTGCCGCGGCCGATTATCCCCTCGGACCTGAGTCCTCCGCACGCGCCCCCGGGGTGCCGTCCGGACGCGTGGAACCCTTCGTCTTCAACGACTCCAAAATCTTCCCGGAAACCCATCGCAATGGATGGGTTTACCTCCCGGCACAGTACGATCCGGCCAAGCCCGCGGCGCTGATGGTGTTTCAGGACGGCCATGCCTACATGACCACCAATGGACAACAGCGCGTTCCCATCGTGTTCGACAATCTCATCGCCAAGGGGGAAATGCCCGTGACGGTGGCGGTCTTCATCAATCCGGGTCACCGCGGCAATGACGGCCCGGCGGCGGAGGGCTGGGGCAACCGCAGCAATCGGAGCTTCGAGTACGATTCCCTGGGTGGCGATTACGCCAAGTTCCTGCTGGAGGAACTGCTGCCCTTCGTCACCCAGCAGTTCAACCTGAACCTCACCACCGATCCCGACCTGCGGGCGATCGCCGGCATGAGCAGCGGGGCCATCTGTGCCTGGACGGTGGCGTGGGAGCGTCCCGATCAGTTTCGCAAGGTCCTGTCGCAGATCGGCAGCTTCACCAACATCCGGGGCGGTCATGCGTACCCGGCGCTGATCCGAAAGACGGAACGGAAGCCGATCCGGGTTTTCCTGCAGGACGGCCGCAACGATCTGAACAATCTCCACGGCAATTGGCCGCTGGCGAACCAGGAGATGGCCAGCGCGCTGGCCTTTGCCGGCTACGACTTCAAGTTTGAGTTCGGCGAGGGAGGACACAGCGGACAGCACGGAGGCGCCATCCTGCCGGATTCGCTGCGCTGGCTCTGGCGTCCGGCCCTGACCTCCCTGCCCCCGCCACTGACCAAGCACAATCTCAGCGGTGATGAGGCGCTTTCGAAGGTGCTTGCCGACGGTGGAAAGCCCGGCGACTGGGAATTGGTCGGCGAGGGCTACGGGTTCACGGATGCCGCCTGCAGCGACGCCGAGGGGAATTTCTACTTCAGTGATTTGGGAAAGAACGTGCTGTATCGCGTCGGCGTGAACGAGTCGAAGCCGGTGCCCTGGATGTCAGGGGGACCGAAGGTCAGCGGGCATCAGTTTGGTCCGGACGGACGTCTCTATGCCGCGACCCAGGGGGAGGCCAAGGAGAAGCGCATCATCGCCATCGATCCCCGGACCCAGGCAATCGAGGTGCTCGCCACGGAGGTGCAGCCCAACGATCTGACCGTCTCCCAGGCCGGATATGTGTACTTCACCGACACCGGGGCAGGCCAGGTCGTCAAGGTCCCCATCACCGCCCGTGGACTGACCCGTCCCGCTCCCGTGGCCGGCGGCATCAACAAGCCCAACGGCATCGCCCTGAGCCCGGATCAGCGCCTGTTGATCGTCAGCGAATATGGCGGAACCAATGCGTGGACCTTTCTGATTGGCGAGGATGGCAACCTGCGGGGCGGCGAGAAGAACCTGGAACTCCGGGTACCGGCTGGCAAGACCGACAGCGGAGGCGACGGCATGACCACCGATGCTGCGGGACGCGCCTGGATCACCAGCCACCTGGGAATCCAGATGTTCGATGCCGGTGGACGCATGGGCGGGATTGTGTCGCGTCCCCAGGAAAAGGGCACGGTGAGCTGCGCCTTTGCCGGCCCCGACCGTAGCTACCTTTACGTGTGCAGCAGCGACCGGGTCTATCGACGCAAGACCCTGACCACCGGCGCGAAAGCGCCGTGACTGCCGCAACCTTGTGACCCGGGCGGTTTTCCAAGCAGCCTCTCTGCACAATGCCCGAGCCACTACCCGATCCTGACGCCGAGCTGATGCTGCGCGTAAGGCACGGCGGTGCCGACGCGTCGGAGGCGTTTGGTCAGTTGGTCGAGCGCTGGAAGCAACCCGTCATGGGATTCGTCTTCCGCACCCTGCCGGATCTCGACGAGGCCGAGGACATTGCCCAGGGGGTTTTCGTGCAGTTGTGGCGGACCGCCGGTCGGTATCAGCCCTCGGCGAAGTTCAGCACCTTTCTCTTCACCATCGCCCGCAATCTCTGCCTGAACGAGTTGCGGCGGCGGCGGCGGCATCCGGCAGCCTCACTGGACGAAGTATCCGCGGAGGATGAGTCCCATCCCATTCGACAGGTTCCGGATCACAGTACGCCGGGTGCGGATTTTGCCGCCGAGCGGACCGAGCTGTTCTCCAAGGTGGAGGAGGCCCTGGCCGACCTTCCCGAAAAACAACGGACCGCCCTGATCCTGTGCCGGGAGGGGGAGCTGAGTTATGAAGAAATTTCCGAGGTTCTGGGCACCTCCCTCCAGGCCACCAAGTCCCTCATCCACCGGGCGCGGGAGATCCTGAAATCCCGACTCAAGCCCTATCTGAAGTCCGGCGAGTGGGACAATCCCTAGCGCAACTTTTTCCAAACTGCGGTGATCGATCCTACGCACGATGAATCCAGCCCCTGAATCTGAAGACTGGCTTGATGCGGTGCAGGGCCGGCGCCTCCCGCCGGAGGAGGAGGCTCGCCTCCGCCGCCTGCTGTCCTCGCGTCCACGGGAACTCCATCGCCTCGACGAGGAACTGCTGCTCAACCGCGCGCTCGAGGCACTGCCGCGTCCGCCAGTTTCCTCGAACTTCCTCGCCCGGGTGGAAGCCCGCATTACGGACGAGGACCGGGCGTCCGCCCGTTCAGCGCCTGCCGGCTGGAACTGGCTGCGTCGACTTCACTTGCTGCGTCCCCTCGCCACCGTGGCGTTGGCAGTTCTCGCCCTCGGAGGCTGGTGGCAGTTTCAGACCCATCGACGGGCCAACCTGGCCACCAGTCTGGCGGTGGTGTCGCAGGCCGCCGGCATGCCCGGGGTCGAATCCCTGCAGGATTTCGATGCCGTTCAGTTACTGCGCACCGCGGCGCTGCCAGGTGACGTCGAACTGCTGGCGGTCCTGGATGCCGACCCGGCGGTCAACACGCCATGATTCGGAAGCCCGTCATCCTTCTGACGTTGCTGCTGATCGCCGGGGCCACCGAGACGGCAACGGCCGCGCAGGAATCCCCGCGGAATACCAACCGGGTCAAGCTTCCCCTCCCGCCACCCCTGCCCCCGACCCGCAAGTCACCCACGGACCTGTTCCGGGAGCTCCTGGCCACTTCGCCCGCCGAGCGCGCGACCCTGCTGGCCAATCGTCCCGCGGCCTCCCGGGAATTGATCACCTCCAAGTTGCGCGAGTTTGAGGCCCTCCCGCCCGATCAGCGCGAGCTCCGACTCCGGGTGGCGGAACTGCAGTTCTACCTTTCTCCGTTGCTTCGCTCCACTCCAGAGACCCGCCTGCGCCAGTTGAGCGGAACTCCGGCGGAGGTGCGTCCGCTCCTGCTGGAGCGACTCCAGGCATGGGACACCCTTTCCGAGGACCGTCGCCGTGACGTCCTCGACAGCGAGCAGTCGCTCTCCTTTTTCGTGCGGCTCCAGGTGACCGATCCGGCCGCCCTTGAGCGCGCCCTCCGCGAAGTGCCCTCCACCCGCCGCGCCGAGGTAGAGTCGCAGCTCGCGCGATGGCGGGGACTGAGCCCCGAAGTTCGCGCGCAGAAGACGGCGGACTTCCAACGCTTCTTTGAACTGCGCTCCGGCGAGCAGGAGAAGGTCCTGCGCATGATTTCATCGGTGGAACGCGTCCAGATGGAGCGCACGCTGGAGCGCTTCCACGATCTCCCCCCCGACCAGCGCGAACGCGCCGTGCGTGGATTCGGACGATTCATCGAGATGACCGCGCCCGAGCGCGCCGAGTTTCTGCAAAACGCGGCCAAGTGGCAGGGCATGACACCGTCCGAACGAGAAGCGTGGCGCCGGGTGGTGGAGCGGGCGACTCATCTCATGCCCTTCCCCATGCCTCCAGACCGCCCCCGCAACCGTGGGTTGGCGATGACCAATTCGGTCGGGCAATAGGCACCTCCCAATGGAGGGACGAGGTGTCCGAGTCCCCAATATCCTCCCCCTTCCCGGAGCACGGGTGAAGGCACGGACGTATGCTGAAGCGAGGGGCTTCCCACGTTCCCCGGTGGGATGTTTTGGAGCGCTGCGGGGGAGAATGGGGACTCGAAAATCTCGTCCCTCCGGGAGGCACCCCCCAATGGAGGGACGAGGTATCCGAGTCCCCAATATCCTCCCCCTCCCGGAGCGCGGGTGAGAGCCCGGGCGAATGCCGAAGCGAGGGGCTTCCCTCGTTCCCCGGCGGGATGTTTTAGAGCGCAGCGGCGGATAATGGGGACTCGAAAATCTCGTCCCTCCGGGAGGCACACCCCAATGGAGGGGCGAGGTGTCCGAGTCCCCAATATCCTCCCCCTTCTCGGAGCGCGGGTGAGGCCATGGGCGGATGGTGGAGCGAGGCGCTTCCCACGTTCCCCGGTGGGGTGTTTTGGAGTGCTGCGGGGGAGAATGGGGACTCGAAAATCTCGTCCCTCCGAGGGCTGGGCTTTGTTCACTCAATCGTCACGGGATGCCGGCGGATCTGGTACCTGAACTTGCTAATACAAACTCATGAATCTCCCTGGGCTTTTTCGGAACCTAATCGCCGTCGTGGGATCCCTGATTCCCCTGTTCGCCGCGGAGGCGCCCTTCGGTCTTCCCGAGCGCCCGAGTTTTCCGGCGTTTCTCGGGGGCACCCTCCCGGAGACCGCGCCCACGCTGTCGGGAAACTGGACCGCCGTGGTGGCGTTTCCCAACCTCACCTTCCTCAACCCCATGGGACTTCTGCCCGTTCCGGGCACCTCCAATCTGGTGGTGTATGAGCGCGAAGGGCGCATCTATCAGTTTCCCAATCAACGGGACACGTCGTCCAAGACACTGGTCCTTGATATATCGCGTCAGTGTCAGGGATGGGATGACTCCGGCCTGATGGGCATTGCCTATCACCCCGGCTTCGAGACCAACCGGTATCTGTTCATCTATTACACCTACGTGGCGCCGGGAACCGTGAAGGGAAGCGCGAATGCCCGTCCTCCGACGGCCACCCCCAATCGGGACCGGTTGGAGCGCTATACCCTGGACGCCAGCGGAGTGGCCATCCCGGGAAGCGCCGTCATCTTCATTGATCAGCGCGCGGAGACCGTCTGGCACAACGGCGGCGGAATGTTCTTCCATCCGCAGAATGGATTCCTCTACCTCACCAATGGAGACGACGCCAACGGGGGCAACAACCAGCGCATCAATACCAGTCTGCACTCGGGTGTCCTGCGCATTGATGTGGATCAGCGCGGCGGCGATATCAGCCACCCCATTCCCCGCCAACCGCTGCCCTCGGGAAGCGTCACGGCGAACTACTTCATTCCCAATGACAATCCCTTCGTCGGACGCGCCCAATCGCTGGAGGAGTTTTTCGCCATTGGATTGCGCAGTCCGCACCGGATGACCATCGATCCTCCCAGCGGTCGCATCTTTATCGGCGACGTGGGGGATGGCGCGTTTGAGGAACTGGATATCATCGAGCCCAACGATCCGGCCGGGCTGAATTTCCAGTGGAACCGCATTGAGGGTCTGCGCGGCGACCTGGTGGCTCCGTACATCGGAGTGAACCGGCGTCCGGTCCTCGACTATCCCCACTCCGAAGGCGGTGCCATCATCGGCGGTTACGTCTATCGCGGGAGCGAATTTGCGGCGGAACTGGGAGGTCGATACGTCTTCGGCGACAACATCGCCAACGTCGTCTGGGTGCTGGATGAATCCACCGTGCCGGCCAAGAAAGTCTTCCTGTGCACGCTTCCCCGGGGCACCGGCCCCAACGCGGGCAATGACTACGTCGGCCTCTCGGGTTTTGGATGCGATCATCAAAATGAGCTGTATCTGTGTCAGCTCAGCAGCGTCGCCGGACGCATCTACAAGTTGCAGCGCGGCGGAGTCCCGGTACGGCCATTGCCGACGCTGCTCTCACAGACCGGGGCCTTCTCGGACCTTGCCACGCTCACGCCGGTTTCCGGCCTGATTCACTACGAGGTGAACTCGCCCCTATGGTCGGACGGCGCGCACAAGGATCGCTGGATGGGCATTCCCGACGGCCGGAAAATAGGCTTCGCCACCAACGGGGAGTGGACCTTTCCCGCCGGCTCGGTGTGGATGAAACACTTCGAGCTCTCGGTCAATGAGACGAATCCGGCGATCCGGCGGCGGCTGGAGACCCGTCTTCTGGTCCGCGACACCAATGGTTATGTGTACGGTGCCAGCTACAAGTGGCGGCCGGACCTCTCCGATGCGGAGATTGTCCAGGGCGCCATTTCTGAGGATATCGAGATTACCGGGGCGCAGCAGGTCGGGGATCTAGTCAGCGCGGACATCGGCGGACCGGTTGCCGGCGCCACCTCACGGGTGGGTGAGGCATGGCAACTGACGGCCGGGGGTGCGGACATTTGGGGCACCTCGGACCAGTTCCGTTATGCCTACCAGCAGCGTGAGGGCGACTTCGATGTCGCGGTGCGTGTTGCTTCGGTAACTGAGACCGATCTTTACACCAAGGCCGGCCTGATGGTGCGCGACTCTCTGAATGCCAACGCCCGCCACATCTTCGCCCTCGTTTTCCCCAGCAACGCTCCCCGGAATAACAACGTCGGCGGCTACGAGTTTCAGTCCCGGGACACCATTGGCGGCAATGCGTCGGCGATTTATCCGCCCGTTCCCCAGCCGCGGGTCAGCTATCCAGACACCTGGCTGCGTCTCAAGCGGGCGGGCAATGTGTGGACTGCGTACAGCAGCGGCGACGGCCGGGACTGGCGACAGTACGCCTCCAAGACGCTGAGTCTGCCCGGGACTGTCTACTTCGGACTGGCCCTCACCGCGCACACCGGCAGTGGGGCGAAAGCGACTGCGCGTTTCGAGTTTCGCGAGCGATGGAAGCAGCCGTGGTTTTTCCCCGGTCGTCAGGACTGTCTGAGTTGCCACAGTGTGGCGGCCGGCGGCGTGCTGGGCGTCAAGACCCGGCAAAGCAATCGTGACGCGCATTTCTCCCAGGGCGGCGTCACCGACAATCAACTGCGGGCCTGGAATCACGTGGGATACTTCGAGCCGGCACTCGACGAATCCCGCATTCCGGGCCTGCTACAACTGGTCACTGTGACCAACGAAACCGCGAGTCTCGAACTGCGCGCCCGCTCCTATCTTGACGCCAACTGTTCCCACTGCCACCGACCCGGCGGTCCGGCTGGGCAGGCCAAGTGGGACGCACGGATTGAAACCCCTCTGGGTGCCGCCCAGATCCTCGGTGGCTCCGTGGTGGACACGCTGGGAGTTCCCGGCTCGCGCATTCTGGTTCCCCAGGACCTGGACCATTCCGTGATGTACAAGCGGCTGGGAACGGCGACGGAGTCCTATCGCATGCCGCCGCTGGCCAAGAACGTGGTGGATCGGGACGCTGTGGCCACGCTGGCCGCCTGGATCTACCAGTTGACCGGCCTGCCGGAAGTTTCCCTGGCTTCTCCTGCCAACGGGGCCTTTTTCAGCACCCCGGCCAAGATCATCCTGACCGCCCGCGCCAGCACCACCAACGGATCCATCGCCCGCGTCGAGTTCTACTCCGGAGACAATAAACTCGGGGAGGCGATCGAGCCGCCCTATCAAATCAGTTGGAATGTCAGTTCCGGCGGCACTCACGAAGTGCGTGCGCTGGCCACCGATTCCCTCGGAGTGACCGGCAGTTCACCGTCCACGAGCATCTCCCTATTGGGTGGCACCTCGGGCGGGCTGCTGGGTGAGTACTTCAATACCATAAATCTCACCGGACCCAGAGTGGTGCGCATGGACCCGGTGATTAATTTTGACTGGGGTAATGGATCGCCAATGGAGGCGATCCAGCCGGACAACTTCTCCGTCCGGTGGACCGGCACCGTCACCCCGCGATTCAGCGAACTCTACACCTTCATTGCCACGGTGGATGATGGATTCCGCCTGTGGGTGAACAATCGCATGGTCATCAACTCGTGGATCGACCAGGCACCCACGGTCCATCGGGGAACCATCAACCTGGTGGCTGGTCGGGCGGTGCCCATCCGCATGGAGTTTTACGAGAATGGCGGCGGCGCGGTGGCCCGGGTTCGTTGGTCAAGCCTTCGCCAAACCGAGCAGAACCTTCCGGCCAGCGCCCTCCGGCCGCCACTGCCGCCGAGCCAGGCCCCGACGGTTACCTTGGTCACGCCCTTCACTGGACAGAGTTTCCTGGACCCCGAAGGCATTCCGCTGGTCGCGGAAGTGGATGACTCCAATGGCGACCTGAGCGTGGTGGAGTTCTACGCCGACGGTTTCAAACTGGGCGAGACCACGGACGCCCCCTTCCGCTGGAACTGGGAGAAGGCGCCGACGGGATCCCACGTGCTGTCCGTTCAGGCACGGGATGCGGGCGGCCTCTCCGCCAACGCGACGGCGGAAATCACGGTCGTCCGGGCAACCCCGCCGGTCTTGGAGATCCGTCCGCTCAACCCCGAAACGGGGGAATTCATACTCCGCGCCCAGGCGATCGATGGACGTCAGTTCCTCCTGGAAGCCTCGGACGGACTGGGCGTCTGGGAATCCGTGGCCACCCAAACGGCGAGTGGTGGTGCGGTGGAGTTCTCCGAACGGGTGAACCGCGATCAACGATTCTACCGGATCGTACCGCTGCCTTGATGGGCGCGATGGAACACTTCGGATGACTGCTCCGCTTGTACGGGGGCCATACCGAAACGGGGCCGGACGGCGGACTGCTATTCGAAGTTCGTTGCCCATGGATTCCCAAACGGTGATCGGGGGCGGACCCGGGTCCGTTGGAAATTCGTGCAGTGGGTGTCCTCACCGCGAGGTTGCGTTGGGCTGTTGGTTCGCGTCTGATGGTGAAAACGCCCTGTCTGGTTGGATTCGATACCGACATGAAACCCTCCGTTCCGCTTCCTCGCCGGACTGTTCCGGGATTCACCCTGATTGAGTTGCTGGTGGTCATCGCCATCATCGCGATTCTGGCCAGCATGCTCTTGCCGGCGATTGCCAAGGCCAAGGAGAAGGCCAAGAGCACCGCCTGCATCAACAGTCTGCGACAACTGGCCCTGGCGCAGCAGGTGTATGGAACGGACTCCAGCGGTCGCTTTTCGCCCACTTTCGCCGTGCGGGGAAGCAATGTGGAGCGCAAGGCATGGTTCAATTTCCTCCAGCCGTACACGCAGACCACCAACCTGATCCTCTGTCCGAGCCGGACCAAGAAGTTCAAGGAAGTGGTGGCGCTGTATCCGAGCGACAAGCAGGACAAGTCGGTGTCCAACTTCGCCATGAATTTCGGCTTGGGTGGCTGCGACTGGCCCGGGGTCTGGGACGCCTCGAAGTATCCTCAGCAAAAGGATTCCTCCGTCCGCAACCCCTCGGGGACCGTCAATGTCACCGACGGCGGCACCAAGCCGGTGGCGACCAAGGATCCGATCAAGAGCGTGACCGTGAAGTCTCCGGAAAAGGCGGGCGCCTGGGTCCTGCATGATCCGATGAACAGCGCCCCCTGCGATGGTTGCGTCACTTCCGACGACCCCAACTGGGGCGGACCGCACTTGCGCCACTCCGGCAAGAGCAACGTCTCCTTTGCGGACAGCCATGTGGAAACGCTGGTGGCGTCCAAGTGGTACTTTGGCGCCTCTCCGTGGCTGAAGGCGGAGTTGGGGGGGCCGTAGGGGGGAAGTTTTCAGTTTGAAGCAAAAGAGCCGCAGGGAAAGAGAGGGGAAAGCGGCGCGGATCGGGGAGTAACAGGAAAAAGCGTGCCTGGGCGAAGGGGTGTGCGAAGAAAGGGGTGTCCTGTC
>JBDKKE010000023.1:0-12420 GCA_039796255.1 Verrucomicrobiota bacterium
CCTTCTGCCTTCTGCCTTCTGCCTTCTGCCTTCTGCCTTCTGCCTTCTGCCTTCTGCCTTCTGCCTTCTGCCTTCTGCCTTCTGCCTTCTGCCTTCTGCCTTCTGCCTTCTGCCTTCTACCTTCTGCCTTCTGCCTTCTGCCTTCTATTCTCGTCCCCTATCCGTGGTCAAAGTCACCTCTCTCTTGATTTAATCCGTGGACCGCCGTGTTGTGGGGCCGATGTGTTCGCGACGCGCCATTCATCGGATCCTTTTGACCCTGATCCTCGTCCAGACGGCGGTCATCGCAGGGGATTGGCCCCAGTGGCGGGGGCCGACGCGCAACGGGATCAGTTCCGAAACCGGCTGGCGCACGGACTGGCCGCCTGACGGTCCCAAGGTCGCCTGGAAGGCGCGGGTGGGACTGGGGTTTTCCTCGTTTGTGGTCGGGGGTGGACGTGCCTACACGCTGGGGCACGCGGAGGGTCAGGACACCGTGTTTTGTTTCGACGCGGCCACCGGACAATCGATCTGGAAGCATTCCTATCCTGCCGAGTTGGGGGACAAGTTCTTCGACGGTGGCACGACGGGATCGCCCACCCTGGATTCCGGGCGTCTCTTCACTCTCAGCCGCTGGGGGGATGTTTTCTGCTTCGACGCCGCCACGGGGAAGGTGATGTGGACGAAGAATGTGCTGCAGGAAACGGGCGCACGCCTTCCCGACTGGGGGTTTGGCGGGGCGCCAACAGTGGTGGGGGAACGCGTCCTGCTCAACGTGGGCGAGGCGGGTCTGGCCCTGGACCGCAGCAGCGGGGCCCTGGTCTGGAAGTCCGGCACCAAGTCCGCCGGATACTCGACTCCCCTTCCGATCAAGCAGGGGACGGAGTCGGTGATTTTGCTGTCCTCCGGGCAGTCTTATCTGGCGGTGAAGCCTAACGACGGAACGCCGGTGTGGAACATTCGGTGGCTGACGCAGTATGGCGTCAATGCCGCCGATCCCATCGTGGATGGGGATCGCCTGTTTTTGTCCACCGGGTACGGGAAGGGGGCGGGATTGTTTCGACTGGGCAGCGGAGATCCAGAGCTGCTCTGGAAGGGGAAGTCGCTGCGCACGCAGATGAATGCCGCCGTGCTGCAGGCGGGTTACCTTTTTGGTGTGGACGGCGACACCACCGAGAAGGCCGCGCTCAAGTGCGTGGAGTTGGCCACCGGCACCGAGAAATGGTCCCATCCGGATTTCGGCTCGGGGGGGGTGATCCTAGCGGACGGCAAGCTGATCGCACTTAGCGGCACGGGTGAACTCATGGTGGCACCGGCTTCAGCGGAAGCATTCCAGCCGGTCGCCCGGGCGCAGGTCGTGGGGGGGAAGACCTGGACGGCTCCCGTGCTGTCTCACGGCAGAATCTACTGCAGAAACTCACGAGGCGAGGTGGTGTGTCTTGACGTGGCATCCCGCTGAAGGCCCATTCAAAGGTGCTGAATCCACGGCACCGCCCCGTCGTCCTTCTCACTCCATGATCCTCCGTCCCCTGAACCGCCGAACCTTCCTGCACCATGCCGGCCTGGCCGGGGCGGCGTTCACCGCGGCACCGTTCATCCGCGCTGCGGATCCGGCGCGCCGGTATCGCACGGTGCTCATCGGCTGCGGTTGGTGGGGACGCAACATCCTCAAGGAAGCGATCGCCAGCGGCCGGGTGAAGGTGGTCGGGTTGTGCGATGTGCATGAGAACACCCGCGAGGTGACCGCCGAGCAGGTGACCGACCTCAACGGGGATCAGCCCAAGACCTACAACGACTACCGCGAGATGCTGGAGAAGGAGAAGCCGGAGATCGTGCTGATCGCCACTCCGGATCACTGGCATGCGCTGCAGACCATCGCGGCGGTGCGATCCGGTGCCCATGTTTTCGTGGAAAAGCCCACCGGCCACACGGTGAACGAAAGTCGCGCCATGCTGAAGGCGGCCCGGGATGGCGGACGCGTCGTCCAGGTGGGACTGCACCGCCGGATCGGACCGCACCATGTCAGCGGGATGAAGTTTTTAAAATCGGGAGCCGTGGGCGACGTGGGGATGGTCCGCCTTTTTGCCCATGGCGGTGGCGGGCCGGAGAAGCCCACGGCCAACAGTGAGCCGCCGGAGGGAATGGACTGGGATCTCTGGTGCGGACCGGCACCGTTGCGTCCCTTCAACCCCCGGTTGCATCCGGGGGGCTGGCGCAATTTTCAGGACTACGCCAACGGCCAGCTTGGCGACTGGGGCGTCCACTGGCTGGATCAGGTGCTGTGGTGGAGCGGAGAGAAGTATCCCAAGCGCGTCTTCTCCACCGGCGGACGCCCGGTCGCCGGTCCGCCCGTGTTGAGCGAAAAGCAGCAGACCAGTGACACGCCGGACCATCAGGTGGCGGTGTACGAGTTTGAGTCCTTCACCTGCGTCTGGGAACACCGGCGGTTCGCGGAGAATGGTCCTGAAAAGCACTCCATTGGCGCCTATTACTATGGAACCAAGGGAACCCTGCACGTCGGCTGGCGTGACGGATGGACCTTTTATCCGACCGACGACAAGGCGCCGGTGGTGCATGAGGACTCCCAGTTGCAGGAGCCCGACGGGCACAATCTCAGCCTGCTCTGGGCCGACTTTATCGCCTCCATCGAGCAGGGGCGAAGGCCGGTGACGGGAATCGAGATCGCCCATCGCTCCTCGGTGCTCCCGCTGCTGGGAATGATCTCCCTGCGCACGGGTCGGGCTCTGAACTGGGACGGAGACCGCGAGCAAATCGTCGGTGACCCGCAGGCCAACGCCATGCTCAGCCGCCCCTACCGGGCTCCTTGGGTGTATCCGGAAGTGTGATCGACGCGGCTGATCCGTGGCCATCCCGGCCCCCGAAGCCAAGGACCAAGGTTGCATCGCGGTGTCGAATTCGCACCCTTGCGGCGTGAACCACCGTGTCGAGGCCGGGCCCCAGGAACGCCTGCGCAACCTCATCCCCTTCGGAATTGGCCAGACCAAGCCGAAGCACTTTAGGGACATGCTGGGGATCGTGTGGCGGAATCGGGACAATCCGCTCTACGCCTGGAAGGTGTTGAGCCGCGGAGTGTGCGATGGCTGCGCGCTGGGGGTGGCGGGTTTTCACGACTGGACCATCGAAGGGGTGCACCTGTGCATGACCCGCTTGAATCTGCTTCGGCTGAATACCATGCCGGAGTTTGATCCGGCCCTGCTGGAGGATCTTGATGCCCTGCGCACGCGGTTGGCCGCGGCGAAGGCGTCCGCTCCCGGACAGCGCCGGACGCCTCCCCGCGATGGTGCCGGGACGCCGGAATGGGACAACGCCCAGCTCCGCGAACTGGGGCGTCTCGCCTATCCGATGGTGCGGGAGCGTGGGGACAAGGGCTTTCGCCGAATCTCCTGGGAGGAGGCGAATCAGCGTCTCGCCCGGCGCCTGCGGGTGACTGACCCAAAGCGGCTGGCGTTTTTTGTTACCGCCCGGGGCGTGACCAATGAAGTGTATTACGTGTCGCAGAAGGTGGCGCGATTCCTGGGAACCAACCACGTGGACAACGCGGCGCGGCTCTGTCATGCGCCCAGCACCGGCGCGATGAAGCATGCGCTGGGCTATGCGGCGAGCACCTGCAGCTATGCAGACTGGTACGGGACGGATCTGATCGTGTTTTTCGGATCCAATCCGGCGAACGATCAGCCCGTCTCCACCAAGTACCTGCACGAGGCCCGCCTGCAGGGCACGCGTGTGGCGATGGTGAATCCGTATCTGGAGCCCGGCATGAAGCGGTACTGGGTGCCCAGTTCCCTGCGCAGCGCGGTGTTCGGCACCGGACTGGCCGACTGGTGGTTTCCGGTGGCCCAGGGCGGGGACATCGCCTTCCTCTACGGCGTGCTGAAGGTGCTCATCGCCAGCGGGGGGATCAACGAGGCGTTTGTTCGCGAGCACACCGAAGGCTGGTCAGGGCTGAAGGCGGAGTGCGATCGGTTGCGCATGGAGGATCTGGAGCGGGATGCCGGCCTCCCCCGGGCGGCCATGGAGGAGTTTGCGGAGATTCTCCGCAACGCCCGGAATGCGGTGCTGGTCTGGAGCATGGGCATTACCCAGCACGAGGCCGGTGGGGATGGCGTTTCCATGGTGCTCAACCTCGGCCTGGCCCGCGGCTACGTGGGGCGGGAAAAGAACGGGCTCATGCCCATCCGCGGTCACAGCTCCGTTCAGGGAGGCGCGGAAATGGGCTGCTATTCCACCGCTCTCCCCGGCGGCAAGCCGCTGACCCCGGAGAACGTCGCCGCCCTGTCGAATACCTATGGATTCCCGGTCCCGGAATGGTCGGGCATGACGGCCGTGGAGATGGTGGAGGCTTGCGGCCGGGGGACCCTCGACGTGCTCTACTGCGTGGGCGGCAATTTCCTGCGGACCCTTCCCGAGCCGGACCAGGTGGCTCGCGCCATGTCCCGGGTGCCGTTCCGGGTGCATCAGGATATCCTCCTGACCGACCAGATGTTTCTGGAGCCCGGCGAGGAAGTGCTCCTGCTTCCCGCCAAGACTCGTTATGAGCAGGACGGCGGTGGCATCGAGACCACCACGGAGCGCCGGGTCGCCTTCTCGCCGGAGATTCCCCGCCAGGTCGGGGAGGCCCGGGCGGAATGGCGGATCCTGCGCGACGCGGCCGCGGCGGCCTATCCCGAGCGCGCTGCCCTGCTGGGGTGCGAGTCAGGGCCTGGCATCCGCGCGGAGATTGCCCGCGTGGTGCCTTTCTACGCCGGATGCGAGACGCTGACCAAAACAGGCGATGCCATCCAGTGGGGCGGGCCGCGTTTGTGCGACGGCGGACGCTTTGCAACGGAGGACGGACGGGCGCATTTCAAGACGGTTGCCGTGCCACCCACCGCCAAGGGATCGGACATTCCGGCTGCGGAGCGTTACCCTGGCTCCGGTTCTCCGGGTTTTGTGGTGTCCACCCGCCGCGGAAAGCAGTTCAACACCCTGATTTACGCTGCCGTGGATCCTCTGACCGGGGCGCCGCGGGAGGCCGTGTTCATGCATCCCGAGGATGCGGCCGCCCTGGAACTATCCGGCGGGGACCGCATCGCGTTGGTGAATGCTACTGGACGATACGAGGGCGTGGTGTTTCCGGCCCCCATCGCGCGGGGCAATCTCCAGGTCCACTGGCCGGAGGGGAACGTCATTATTCCCCAGGGACGGGTGGATGCGGTCGGGGGGGTGCCGGACTACAACGCCGTGGTCCGGATTGAGAAGGTCTGAGCCCCGGTCAGAGACGAAAGAAATCAACTCCCGGGGTTGTCGCGTGGCCGGTATTCGGGGCAGGCTCTGCCCCCCAATGGGTCCTAGAACACTCGCAGCATATCTCCTCGCGGCGATGGTGGTGTCCGGTTGCAGGAAGGCGGACTCCGCAGCCGCGGGCGCCAAGGCTGGTGGCTTCGGTGTTCAGGTGGTGGCCGTCCCGGTCCGGAACCAGTCCGTTTCCGAGTCTGTATCCCTGGTGGGCTCCGTGGTGCCCAATGAGATGATCGAGGTGAAGTCCGAGACGGACGGCATCGTGCGGGAGATTCGATTCCAGGAAGGGGAGCGGGTGGCCAAGGGGGAATTGCTGGTGTCCCTCGACGATACCAAAGCGGTGGCGCAGTTGAATGAGTCTGCAGCCCGGCAAAAACTCGCCCAGACCTCCCTCGCGCGGGTGGACCAGTTGTATCAGGGACGCCTGATCGCGCAGGCGGAGTATGACACCGCGACCGCCGAGGCGGCGGAGAAGGCGGCCGTGGTGGACGTGAAGCGCCGCGAGTTGAAGGACACCCGGGTGATCGCCCCGTTCGCGGGGATCACCGGGGCGCGACTGATCAGTCCCGGTCAGGTCATCAACAAAGCCTCGACCCTCACCTGGCTGGTGGATCTGGACACCGTCAAGGTGGAGGTGGAGGTGCCGGAGCGTTATCTGAGCCAGTTGAAGATTGGGCAGCCGGTGGAGTTCCGTGTGGCGGCCTTTCCCAAGGACTCCTTCAAGGGCGAGGTGTACTTCATCGCGCCCCAGTTGAATGCCGCCACCCGCACCGCGCTCATCAAGGCCCGCATTCCCAACGCGGACGCCAAGCTGCGTGGCGGCATGTTCGCCAACCTCGACTTGTCGCTGCAGTTGCGGGACTCCGCCCTCGTGATCCCCGAGCCGGCCATCGTCAACAATGGCGACATCACGATGGTGTTTGCCATCACCTCCACCAACACCGCGGTGATGAAGCCGGTGAAGACCGGCATCCGCCTGGCGGGCAAGGTGGAGATCCTCAGCGGACTTACCGAGGGGGAAATGGTGGTGGTTGAGGGTGTGCAAAAACTCCGGCCCGGCGTGCCGGTGATCCTGTCCGCACCGTCCGCGGCTGCACCTTACTTGGAGGCGAAGCCGTGAGGCGAAGCGGGAAGCGGGAGGGGCGGAAAGTGGGCGGGCCAGCGGGCCAGCGGGCCAGCGCGCGGGCGTGCAAGAGTGAGGACGCGGTGATTTATACGACGGCGGGGGAGTCGCGAGGCCTGGAGGTGCGGGAAGGCGAGGTGGAAGATCAAGGGTTCGGAGATGAAGGTCGGACGATCCGTGGGCGCCGGACGGTGATTCGTCATCATTGGGAGCTGGAGGTCCATCGATTGGCGGTGGCGGTGGCGATGCCGATTTTTGAATGGTCCAAGACGTGGCCCAGGGACGAGCGGTATTCGTTGGTGGACCAGGCCCGGAGATCGTCCCGTTCGGTGGCGGCGAACATCGCGGAAGCGTGGCGCAAGCGGAAATATGAGGCGTCGTTCGTCAGTAAATTGAATGATGCAGAGGGAGAGGCCGCAGAGACTCAGGACTGGATCCTGTTCGCCGTCCGCTGCGGCTATGTCGAGCGCGAGGCCGGTAAAACCCTGCACCGGGAATGCGACCGCATTCTCGGCAAGTTGACCAGGATGGGAAACAATCCCAGCCCTTGGATCCTTCAGAAAGTGTCACCCCGCCATGAAGCCTGAAGTGAACCAAACCACTGCCCCGCTGGCCCGCTGGCTTTCCCGCCTGCCCGCCTTCCCGCCTTCCGCGCCATGATTCTCTCCCGCCTCTCCATCCAGCGGCCGGTCCTCGCGACGATGATGAATCTCGCGTTGATCCTGTTCGGTCTGATCGGGCTCTCCCGGTTGCCGGTGCGCGAGCTGCCGGACATCGATCCGCCGATCATTTCCGTCACCACCGTGTATCCGGGCGCCAATGCGCAGGTCATCGAGACGGAGGTGACCGAGCGGCTGGAAGAGGCGGTCAACAACATCTCCGGCATCAAGACCCTGCGGTCTGAAAGTCGAGAGGGGGTCAGCGGAATCACCATCGAGTTTGATCTGGCCCGGGATATCGATGTGGCCGCCCAGGATGTCCGGGACCGGGTTTCCCGGGTGCGGGGAAACCTGCCGCAGGACATTCTCGAGCCGATCATTTCCAAGCAGGATGCCGACGCACAGCCCATCATCTGGCTCGCCCTCAACAGCGACCGGTATTCGCCCCTGGAACTGACCACGCTGGCGGAACGCCAGTTGAAGCCCCGGCTCCAGGGCATTGAGGGGGTTTCCTCGATCACCATCGGCGGCGAGAAACGCTACGCCATGCGGTTGTGGCTGGACTCCGAAAAGATGGCCGCCCGCGGTGTCACCGTCCTGGATGTGCAGCGCGCCCTGCGTCAGCAGAATGTAGAGCTGCCCAGCGGACGGGTGGAAAACCTGGACCGCGAAATGACCATCCAGACCAGGGGTGAACTGAAGACCGCGGATGAGTTCAACGACCTGGTGGTGCGGTCCGATGGTCCCAATCTCATTCGCCTGAAGGATGTCGGTCGTGCCGAGGCCGGAGCGGCGGATTATCGAACCATTGCCCGCGCCAAGGGCAAGCCCTGCATCTTCATGGGCATCGTCAAGCAGGCGAAGGCCAACACGGTCACGGTGGCGCAGAAGGCCCGCGCTGAAATGGAGGCCCTCCGGTTGACGCTTCCGGCGGGTTGCGAAATGTGGGTGGCCTTTGACAGCAGCGTGTTCGTCGAGCGCTCCATTGAAGAAGTTTGGGAGACGCTGGGCGTGGCCTTTCTCCTGGTGATCCTGATCATCTTCGTCTTTCTCCGCGACGTGCGGTCCACCCTCATTCCAGCGGTGGCCATCCCGGTGTCACTGATCGGAACCTTCGCACTGCTCTACCTGTTCGGGTACTCCGTCAACATCCTGACTATGCTGGCTCTGGTTCTGAGCATCGGCGTGGTGGTGGATGACGCCATCGTGGTGTTGGAGGCGATCTACCGGCACATCGAGGAGGGCATGGCGCCGATGCAGGCCGCCTTCAAGGCCATGGAGGAAATCAGTTATGCGGTGATCGCCATCACCCTGTCCCTGGTGGCCGTGTTTGCGCCGCTGGCCTTCCAGAA
Source organism: Verrucomicrobiota bacterium (assembly GCA_039796255.1). Taxonomy (GTDB): domain Bacteria; phylum Verrucomicrobiota; class Verrucomicrobiia; order Limisphaerales; family UBA9464; genus UBA9464. The sequence continues at coordinate 8,412 of JBDKKE010000023.1, forward strand.
GAGCACTACCGGACGTCTCTTCATCGAGTTCGCCGTGACCGTGGCGGGATCGGTGGTGATCTCGGCGTTCGTCGCCCTCACCCTGTCCCCGGCCATGGCCTCGCGGATCCTCAAGCCGATCCACGGAATCAAACATGGTCCGGTGTTCAACTTCTTCGAGCGGGTGCTCAACGGGCTGGCGAACTGGTACGGGCACGGACTCCGCTGGGCTCTGCGGCACCGGGTGGTGATGGTGGGCGTCACCCTGGGCACCGTCGTTCTGATGGTGGCGGCCTATCGCGGGCTGGAGCAGGACTTCCTGCCTCTGGAGGACAAGGGGCGCGTCTTTGCCTTGGTGATCACACCCAATGGATCCACCAGCGAATTCACCGACCGCCAGCTCCGCAAGGCCGAGGCGGTCATCGCCTCGATTCCCGAAGTCGCCAGCTACGGCGCCATGGTGGCGCCAGGGTTCAATGGTCCCGGTCAGGCCAGCTTTGGAATTGTCTTCGTGACCTTCAAGGATCTGTCCGAGCGCACCCGGACCGCCCAGGAGATTGTGAATGGTCCGGGGGGAATGTCCCAGCGGTTCTTCGCGGAAGTCGAGGGCGGGATTGCCATCGCCAATCTCCCCAAAGCCATCGAGGTGGGCTTCAACAGTTCGCCCTTTGAACTGGTGCTGCAGAATCAGAATCTGGAAGCCCTCAACGTTACTGCCAACGACATTGCCAACCGTCTCCGCGGGCTGGCGAACGCATCTGGACAACCGCTGCTTTCCAACGTCCGGGTCAGCTACGAGGTCAACAAGCCGGAGCTGCGGGTGAATGTGGACCGCAGTCGTGCCGCCGCCCTAGGGGTGAGTCTGGAGGATGTTTCCCGGACGCTGCAGATCCTCTTTGGCGGTCTTGACCTCAGCCGGATCAAGGTCGAGGGCAAGGAATATGACGTCATCGCCCAACTGGACCGTGAATCGCGGCTCAAGCCGTCGGATCTTGACCGCATCTTCGTGCGAAACAGTGCTGGCAACCTGATCCAGCTCAGTTCTCTGGTGACCCGGACGGAGGGGGCCGCTCCCAATGCGATCAACCACTACGGACGCCTCCGCTCGGCCAGCATCACGGCATCACCCGGAGCGGTGCCCATCGGTACCGTGCTGGGGCAGGTCGAGGGAATTCTGAAGCAGGATCTTCCCATTGGATTCCTCTACGCATGGGAGGGCGATGCGAAGAATCTCGCCGACTCAACCACGGAGATCTGGTGGGTGCTGTCCCTGGCCGGGATCATCGTCTACATGACCCTGGCGGCGCAGTTCGAGAGCCTGATTCATCCACTCACGGTCATGCTCGCGCTTCCCCTGGCCTTCGTTGGGGCATTTGGCGGACTGTGGATCCTCGATTTTCTGGGCAAGTTGGGCGTGATCCCGATGATTCCAGCGATGAATTTCAACCTCTTCAGTCAGATAGGACTGGTGCTGCTCATCGGTCTGGTGACCAAGAACTCCATCCTGCTGGTGGAGTACGCCAATCAGCAGACGGCCAAGGGCTTGAGTGCCAGCGAAGCCATGCTGCAGGCGGGAGTTGTGCGGCTACGCCCCATCCTCATGACGGCGTTTTCCACCATTGCTGGAATCCTGCCGATCGCCATTGGCTTCGGCGCCGGGGCGGAAAGCCGGCGTCCGATGGGCGTGGCTGTGGTGGGAGGAATGCTCACTAGCACCTTCCTCACCCTGTTCGTCATTCCGGTGGTGTACACCCTGTTTAGCGACCTCTCCGCATGGGTGACACGGCGGCGCCCTGCGGCGCCTTCGCTGACAATCGAGCCGGTGCCGGCCAAGTAGGGGGCTTCTCCCGGAGAATCTCACCACAGCGGCACAGGGATACCGCGGGCGAATCGGATCAGGTGGGCCTTTGGGGTTTTCTCTCAGTCTCTGTGCCTCTGTGCCCCTGTGCCTCTGTGGTAACGAATTCTCCATGCCTCCGTGAATCGATTCCCAAACGGCGCTGCTCCTCCGCGACCTCGCGGATGATGTCATCGAGGGGACGGTGAGGGCGGAATCCGGTCAGCCGTTCCAGTTTTGCCAGCGCCGGACGCCGCTGACGCATGTCCTCGAATCCGGCAGCGTAGGCGGCTTCGTAGGGCACCGTTTCTATGAGGGAGGCAGAGTGGGTGAGCTCACGCACCCGTTGTGCCAGGTTGCGGATGGTGATGGGCTGGTTGTTGCCGATGTTGATGATTTCACCCCGGGCGGCGGGAGTTCCCTGAAGGCGTCTCAGCGCCTCCACAGTGTCCGCGACATGACAGAAGCACCGGGACTGCTCACCATCGCCATACACGCGCAGGGGATCTCCGCTTACAGCGGAACGCACAAAGCGCGGCAAGACCATGCCGTAGCGCCCCGTTTGCCGCGGGCCGACGGTGTTGAACAGGCGGACCACGATTACGGGAAGTCCCCGCTCACGCATGTAGGCGAGTGCCAGGAATTCGTCCATGAGCTTGGAACAGGCATAACTCCAGCGGCCCAGAGTGGGTGCCCCAATGAGTAGGTCGTCCTCTTCGGAAAACTCCCCCCGGGTGCTTTTCCCGTAGACCTCGGAGGTTGAAGTCAGCAGAAGGGGAATCCCTCCGGCGGCCGCAGCGACCAGCACCGCCTCGGTCTCGCGCAGATTGGTTTCAATGGTTCGGATCGGTGAGTTGACCACCAGTTCGACCCCCACCGCGGCGGCGAGGTGGAAGACAAAGGAGCATCCCGCCACCAGTTCCTTCAGCCCTGGATGGCTGGAAACCTGTCCATGAATGATCTTCAGGTGCGGATGGGTAGCGACGGCCTGGAGGTTTCGGAGGTCGCCGGTGGATAAGTCGTCCAAAACGACCACCGATTCACCCTCCGCCAGCAACCGCTCCACCAGATGGGATCCGATGAAGCCGGCACCGCCCGTAACGAGGACAGGACTGTTCACGTGGGAACCGTGGCGACGGAGTGGGCGATAGCCAATAGCCAATAGGCGATAGGCGATAGGCGATAGGCGATAGGCGATAGGCGATGGGCGATAGGCGATAGGCGATGAGCGATGGGCGACACGATGACCAATGACCCATTGCACCTCCTCACCACCTCCCCTAGCCTCGCGCTGGTCTTGGAAGGGTGGAGCATCGCTGGTGGCGCAAGCTGCTGGAGGAAAGTCCGAACTCCTCAGGGTACGGGGCCGCGGAAACCGGTTGCGGACGGCGAAAGCCGGAGAAGACCGGCCTGACCGCGGGCGCGAAGGACGAAAGTTTTGCGCGACAGACAGTGCCACAGAGAACATACCGCCACGGCCGAAAGGCCGGGGTAAGGGTGAAAAGGCGGAGTAAGAGCCCACCGCCCGAAGCGCAAGCGACGGGGCATGGAAAACCTCCCCGGGAGTAAGGCCAAATAGGGAACCCTGGCGCGGCCCGCGCCGGTGCTGCGAAAGCAGCCGGGTTCCGGGTACCGGCCGCAGAGATGAATGATGCTCGCCCGCTCCGAAAGGGGCGGGGACAGAATTCGGCTTACAGCCCTTCCAAGACTATTCTTCGCCGGTGGTCGGTAGTTCGTGGTTCGTGGCCGGCGATGGGCGCCACTTCACTTCGCCCCGCTTTGAGCCTTGAGATCCCCCTCAATCTCTTTCCAAAGCGGCCACTTTCTCCAGGCGCCGCTGGTGACGCTCGGCGTCGCTGAAGTGTGCGGAAAGGAAGGTGGTGACGAGATCCCACGCGACCTCGGCACCCACCGTGCGGCCACCGATGCAGAGGATGTTCATGTGGTCGTCCTCCACACCCTGCCTGGCGGAGAAGTGGTCGTGGATCAGGCAGGCCCGGGCACCGCGAACCTTGTTGGCGCAGACGGCGGCGCCCACGCCGCTGCCACAAATGGCGATGCCGCGATCCACTCTCCCGGCGACCACAGCGCGGGCCATGGGTACCACGTAGTCCGGATAGTCATCCCCGGTGTCCAAGGCCAGGGCGCCGAAGTCCACCACTTCATGGCCCGCAGCGCGAAGTCGGGATTCGA
>JBDKKE010000024.1:0-3304 GCA_039796255.1 Verrucomicrobiota bacterium
CGTGATTTGACGGCCTATCTGTCCGGTCTGGGCAGACGGGAGTAGGGTTTGCGAACAACGCCCCAACAAGCTGGAAGACCGTTTTCTCTGCGCCCTTGACTTCAAGGGATCGGCGTAAAGACTGGCGGCGTTGGCAGAGCCGCCAGCCCCAGTGACTCTCTCCCGTGGAGTCACACAACATCCCGAAGATCCCTCCGGATCCTAAAGTTCAGGAATTTGTCCTGACGGCATTACGGTCTGGTCGCGATCCAACTCCCGGCCCTGGGCCCAGGTGTAGTTCCCGGTCAAAATCCGGAATTCTGCATGTCATTTCCCGCAAACCGCCCACCCACACGCCGCCGGCCGGTGTGGCTTCGTTCGCCCCCTGGGTGTCCGTTGTCGCACAGGCAACAGGTATGGACGATTTTCCGCTTACCGACTAAAAACATCTGGGGTGCCACTGCTGAATGAAAATACTGTTTGTCGCCGCCGGATCCTTTCGCCAAAACGCCAGCTTTATCCGGGCGGCGGCCCTCGGCGGACAGCTCCAGCGCCAGGGACATGATCCCGTTTTCTGTCTAACGGAGGCACCCGACACCCGCGCCCTGCTTGAGCAGCACGGCGTGGCGGAGAAGTGCAGTTGGGCCCGGACGCGGAGTCCCATCGATTTCCTCCGACTTGCCCACCGCTTCACCGACGTGGACTTCGTGCATCTGATCAACGCCAACCTAGCGGGAGAGATGCTCGGACTGCGTTTGCGGCCCGGCGGGGCGCGGGTCATTTCGGACTGGGACGAGTGGTTGTCCCGCGTCCCCTTCCAAACCGGATTTCACCAGCGTCTCTACGCGCTGGAATTCATTGCCCGCCGCATCTCGTCGGCCTTTGTCTTTTCTTCGTCCTATCTCCAATCCGAGTACCAGCGGTATCTCGGAAAGATCCCAACCGCGTACATTCCCTACGGACTAAATCCTTCCGGACCGGTAACCCCGGGTGCGGCGGCGCGCTGGCTCCGCGCGGGGCGCCGCTACGCAATGTATCTCGGGAGCCTCCACGAGATGTACCGCGAAGACTTGCGGGAACTTCTACTGCTGGCGCAAAGCTGTCGGGATCTCGACCTGGATCTCGTCGTAGCCGGGGACGGCTCCGAGCGTCCCTGGCTGGAGGCGGAACTCGCCAAAATCCTCCCTTTGAACCGCATTGTGTTCACCGGACAACTCTCCATTCCGGAACTGGATGGACTGGTCGCGGAAGATGCTGTGCGCCTGTGCTTCCTGCCCCTCAAGGACACGATGCAGAATCGCAGCCGGTGTCCGAATAAACTGTTTCACTACATCAAGGGCGGGAAGCCGGTGGTGACCAACCGGGTCGGCGAGCCAGCGAATTTGCTCGGCGAACTGGGCCACTATTACGCCTACGGGGATGCCGCCTCGGTCACCGTCGCCGCCCGCGAATCCCTCGAGCGCCCGCCGCGCTACGACGTGGATTCCTTCTCCTGGGCCCGTCGCGCCTCAACCTATGTCCGATTCCTCGAAGACAATTTTGGACCTGCGGCATCCGGCGCACCGGGGGTGGGACGGACATCGGCTGCCTGAGCCCTCCGGACAATTCATTGATTCAAGCACTCTGAACTTATGGCACTGAGAAAACTATTGGTAACCGGATCCTCCGGTCTGATCGGAAGCGAAGTAGTCGCCGACTTCTCCCGCGAGGGATGGGAGGTTCACGGCGTGGACAACAACATGCGGGCTGATTTCTTCGGCCCACAGGGGGACACCCGGTGGAACTTGTCTCGGCTCCGTGAAACTTGGCCCAAGTTCCAGCACCACGAACTGGACATCCGGAACCGGACTGGGCTGGCAGAATTGCTGAAGACGGTAGGCCCAACGGCAATTGTTCATACCGCAGCCCAACCGAGTCACGATCTCGCTGCAAGCCGACCCTTCGATGACTTCGACGTCAACGCCGTCGGCACACTGAACATGCTGGAGTCGGCGAGGCTCGCCTGCCCCGAGTCCCCGTTCGTGCACATGAGCACCAACAAGGTATACGGCGACGCGCCGAATGAGATTGCCCTGACGGAACTGGAAAAGCGCTGGGACTACGCCGACCCCGTCTACGCGGATGGAATTCGGGAGACGTTCCGCATCGATCAGAGCAAGCATTCCCTATTCGGCGCGTCCAAGGTGGCTGCGGACGTCATGGTTCAAGAGTACGGACGCTACTTTGGCATGCCGAGCTGCTGTCTTCGCGGCGGATGCCTCACCGGCCCCAACCACAGCGGCGTCGAATTGCACGGCTTTCTCAGCTACCTCATCAAGTGCAATCTGGAAGGCAAGAAGTACCGAATCTTCGGCTACAAGGGAAAGCAGGTCCGCGACAACATTCACAGCGCGGACGTCGTCGGTTTCATCCGGCGGTTCATCGAGGCTCCCCGCAAGGGCGAGGTCTACAACATCGGTGGCGGACGAGCGAACTCGATCTCGATTCTCGAGGCGTTCGACCTGATCGCAGGCATCTCCGGAAAGCCGATGCAGTACGAGTACGTCGATCAGAACCGCCAGGGAGATCACATCTGCTACATCTCCAACCTCGACAAGATGCGTGCCCACTTCCCCGGATGGGGAATCACCAAGGATCTCAAGACCACCTTCGAGGAGATCCACCGGTCCTGGACAAGCCGAGCGGCAAAGTGACACAGCACAAAGCGCTCTGACCCATCCATTGAGGGCGGCGGGGAGTGACCTCCCCGGCCGCCCCTATTTTTTACCGGAGGTCTGGCGCAACGACCGCTGCAGGTCACGAATGACCCGGTAACCGATCCGGCGAACCCCTTGCTGCTCCAACAGGGCGCGAATCTCTGCGTCGTGGGTAAAGGCCTCGTACTCTGCGGAGCGAACTGCCCAACTCCCGGTGATGTTCTTCAATTCCTCGGTCGGCTGTCCCGCGTGAATGAAGATCTCGGTGACCCCTGGCTTCAGTTCCGCAAGACGCTTCATCCACCACCCCTTCACACCCTCGGCGCCGTCATACTTCATGTCGTGAATGAAGTCATCGGTGAACAGGATGCCCTTCTCCGAAAACCTCGATCGCCACTGGGGAAACCCGCCGGCGTCAAAGGCCGCTTGGGACGCCATCCGCACCGGCAGGTCGAACTCCACCGCGAGCTGAAAATAAACCTCCAAGTAGGCCGGGAGATACTGCAATACCCCCATATGGGAGTCCAGGTGGGTGACATCCACCCCCGCTGCCAGCGCCTTACGGATCTGGGCCCGCGATTCAATGAGCGCCTCGGCAGGCGTGGCCTTCGAATACACCTGGGGCGTCT
>JBDKKE010000025.1:0-21286 GCA_039796255.1 Verrucomicrobiota bacterium
CCACCTCCTTCACCTCTGCGTCTTGGTCAAAAACAAGGACGATCCCCTCCTCTGGAACTGATCCTTACCGTCAACTCGTGAATGCACGGTCCGGGACCTGTTTTTCGAAGATCCCAAGGCAGTGCCCAACTGGGTGCTGCTCGAATCCTCGGCGCGGAAACCGCCTCCCCCAGGTTGCGTTGAACAGCGATCCTATGAACGGCTCCCGACCGCGCGATCGTCACCCTTGGTGACCGGATAGCGCGTCTCTCCCCGATGGGAAACTCCGTCCCATTGTTGGAGCCCCTGTGAAGAGGCCTTCCAACATGCTGCCACAATTCCCCGCAGCCTCCTTCCATGCCGGGCGGATCCATGGCGGGCCAAGCCCAAGCCGTTCACTTCCCCGGCACCGTCCACCGCCCACCGTGGCGCGACCCGACGGCAGCGCAGTGCATGTCGGTGGAGCCGATCTCCTTTATCCCCCCGCCCCTGCAACCAGCCCCATTCCGGTCTGCGGGGCAGCCGCAGATTTTCCCAACCCACTCCTAAATCCCCTGCTCGCTCCCACTCTCACAGAATGGGAGCCGCAGCGAGACTGCCAGTCGGCTCGGAACAAGGGCGCCTCCCAGACGCTCTATCGCCGGCGAGAATAGAAGATGCCGCCACCACCGCCGAGAAGCAGGACCAGCACCACGATAATCAGAAGAGTTTGAGTAGACATGAGCCGATTTATAAATCGGCGATGGCCCTTTCCGAAATGGGCTGTTCACCCCACCGGGGACTTCTCCGGTTGTGACGGAGAGAGAGATGTCCTTTCGGACGCGAGGAGGAGAGCAAGGATTGACCAGCCTTTACCAAGGGATGGTTGGCGGCGGACGCCGCCATCGACCTGAGTATCACCAAAACAGGAATGGGCGTCAGCGATGCGGACGACCGTCTCCTGGCAACCGCCCTACCGAAAGAAGCGAAGCCATGCATGCGAATCTAACCGCTGATGAAACAGCCACCCTCCCGAGCCCTGGATTCCCCGCGAGAGGCGGTGGGCCTGGGCGCCGAGCCGGATCTCGCTGGCGGGTGAGCATTGCCCTCGTTGCGCTCGCCTGCTGCCTGCCCGCCCGGTCGGATTCCCCGGCGAAAACCGTTACCTCTTCGGGAGACGCGCTCGGTCCCAATAGCGCCAGGGTACAGTCAATGGATGCTCCAGACGAAATCCCGAAGGTCATGGCGGTGGTTGAGGGGGACCCGCTGGACGCCGAACAGTGGCAGTGGACCATTGGAGTGCGGAACGCGATTCCAAGCCACGCAGAGTTTGCCATCGAGAATGGCAGGGCAGATCCGGCCCCGGGAAAAGTGACACGGCTGCCCGGAGATCCCCAATATGCAGCCGCGTCTAATCCGACTGCGGACGATGACTTCTATTTTGCCGGGCTTTATCCCATCGGGTTCAATGGACTGATACAACCCCTCCAGGTGCCGAACGACGAGCCCGCCGTGGCTTGGGAACGGGCTCTGACGACAAGGGATCGCACCAACCGGATGCACTTCGATCTAAAGCCGTCCCAGGTGGCCTCAGGAGCCCGCTTGCGCCTCCGGTTCAGAATCTCGGGCGGGGGGGGTGTGCTGAATGGGGTTCCACTTCCGGGGTTTGGATCCCATCAGATCGCCGTACGGCTCCGGGGCGGGTCCGGACCGGTAGAGATTGCGCCGCCGTCCCTGATTACGGGACAGAACGAATTGACGCTCGACTTCTCTCCTGACGCCGTGGGCGCGCGGAGCGGTCCCAACACCCTCGAGTTTGAACGGGTCGGTCCGACGACGCCGGGAGCCCTGCAGTTTGTCGTCTTCGACTATGTGAAACTCGAGCAATTGACTCCGGCACCAAATCTGCCGCCGGTTCTGGATCCCGTTCCCAACCAGCAGCTGGCCCCCGGATCCACCCTGCGACTCCAGCTGGTGGCTGCGGATGACTCCACCCCAGTCGGGTCGTTGAATTTCTGGAAGGTGATCGGCCCCAGTGGACTCGCGGTGAGTTCCAGTGGATTGCTGGAATGGTCAACCTCGTGTGAGGAGACCCTGGGAGACTACCCGGTCGAGGTTGCGGTAATCGACGATGGTTCGCCGGCGCGTATCAGCAGGAGGAGTTTCCAAGTGTCCCTGCTCCCTGGAGTGGGGATTCCCCTACCGAGAATCGTCAGCGACTTCGGTTCTCAAGAAAACCCGATTCGCGTCAACGGATCAGCACTGCTGGCAAGTACCGCTTGTGGCGCTGATGGGCCATTTACCTATCAATGGTACCAGGGGACACCGGGAGACCTATCGAACCCCGTGGGTCCGGGGGGCAATTTCCTCACGACGCCACGTTTGAGGGATTCCACTCCGTTCTGGGTGCGGGCGACCAACTCGAAGGGAGTCTTTGGGGACAGCGCCGCAGTGACCGTCGCGGTGCTTCCTCCCCCTCCCGGAGGGGAACCGCCGCCGCCGATACCGGCTCCGCAGTTCAGCGACGGGACCCGACTTCCGTTACGCCCCAATCAGTCCTTTGAAGTCCATCTGCATTTGCCACCGATAGCGGGAGAGGAGACGGGGGATATTCGATACGAGTGGTTCCAGGGTGAGTCGGGAGACATTTCAGCTCCCTTACGAACATACGACGAGCAAGGATATCCACTGGGTGGCTATTCCACGTGGTTTGGACTGCAGAGTGGGCTCAGGGGGAGCTTAAAATACTGGGTTCGTGTTTCTAACCTGAGCGGGTCCAGCGACAGCCCGTCGGTAGAGGTTCGGGTGGCAAATCTTTCCATCGAAGTCGGGGAAGCGGATTGTTCCTCGGGAGAGGTGCTGGTTCCCCTGCGGACTCGGACGTTCAGGGAAATGACTTCCTTTCAAGGCACCGTGCGATGGGACCCGACAGCGGCAATCTTTGTCGGGGTGGCGCCCGGACTGTTACCCGACCTTCTGGAGGACAACCTCCATGTGAATCCCGAGGACGGAACCTTGGGAATTGTCTGGTGGAATCGCCACCCGGAGACCTACGACATCTCCCTCCCCGAGGAAGAGAACGGCGCGGTGCTGTGCTATCTGCGATTTCGTCTCTTGGGAATGTGGGGCACATCGACGCCACTCGAATTGGTCAACGAACCCACTCCGTGGAGGGCTTTTGGATCGAGCTCTCTCGGCGAAGGGAGCCCCACTCCAGTCGACCTGAGATCCGGAGCGCTGGTGAACACGTGTTCTGGCACCACCGCCTCCGGAAGAGTAACGTACCTGGACACCGGCAGAGCCGCGCCAGGTATCAATCTGGGGATTTCCTTGTATGCCAAGGATGGGCCCTGGAGCGACCCCGTTTCCATTGCGGTTACGGACCCGGAAGGAAGGTATCGAATCACGGTTCCCATCGATGACGGATTCACCCTGTGGCATCTCCGCTGGAATGGACCCGCCACGGCATCCAACGAGGGCGTCACCATGGCGGACTGGTGGTTGGTTCGAGAGCATGTGTTGGGACTTCAAACGCTGACTGGCCCCCTCGAACTGCTGGCGTCGGATGCCGATGGCGACTCCACCATCTCGGTGGAGGATTTGCGGCGGGTCTTCGAGATCGTCCTCGGGGGGCGGCCATCGTCCTGGACGCTTCTGGCGTCCAACTTCTCACCTGAAGATCCCACAGAGCCGTGGAGTTGGCGCGATGAACACTATCTCTACTACGAATATGACTATCCCGGCAGTGACTTCGGCCACAGCGAACTCCCGGGGCGTGATTTCAAACTCATGAAGACCGGGGACGTGAACGGAGACTGGGGTCAGTCGAGTCCCATAATCCAATCGTTGGGCGCCCGGTCGTCGGTAAGGGCCTCCGGGCCTTCAGTTCAATTGGAAGTGGATCAACGGGCGGCGAACGCCGGGGATACGGTGATCCTCCGCGTGCGATCCTCCGCCGTGAACCGCCTGACCACAGCGCAGTTCTCGCTGCATTGGAATCCGGCCGTTCTCCGATTCAACGGGGTGGTGGAGAAAAACCTGAGGGGAATGACCGATACCCACTTCGGCACTGAGCACAGCCGCGATGGCTCTCTCGTCTTCGCCTGGGGAGACCCCGTGGCCAATGGCGTATTGCTGGACGCAGGACAGACGCTGTTCTCAGTCGCCTTTACCGTCGTGGGAGACGCCGGCAGCAGCAGCCCGGTTCGGATTGAGAGCCTTCCGATCCCTGCGGAACTGACGGTCGGGGGCCGGGTGACGGCATTCGCCACCCGCGAGGGACTGGTCGCCGCCCGCCGATCGGACGGGGGCGTCCTGGGACTGCTACCCCCCAGTGCGGAAGCAGTGGGATTGTGGTTTGAGATGCCCACCGAGGGGAAGTGGGTCCTGGAGTCCTCGGAGAATCTCCGGGACTGGGTCCAGCAAACGACGCCCGCCGCGGTATCGGGCGAAGGCCTCAATCGGGTCCAGATCCCGGACCATGGCGCTGACCGCCGATTCTATCGGGTCACCTTCCTTCCCTAGCCGGATAGGATCAGCGCGGCCGTTGCAGGCGCTCGCGGACCAGTTCGGGAAGATACTTGGTCGGCACCGAACCATGGGCCAGCACGGCTTCATGGAATCGGCCCAGCTCAAAGCGGTCACCCAGTTCCCGCTGGATCTGCTGGCGCAGACGGTAGTGGGCCATGCGCCCCACAAAGTAGGTACTGAGCTGCGTGGAGCTCTGCTTGGCCCGGATGATCTTGAGCTTCGCTTCCCCCTCGGATTGGAAGCCTCCCTCGGTGAGCAACTTCAGCGCCTCGTCGTCGGTCATCCGGGTGCAGTGCATCCGGTGATCGAGGATGGCGTTGACCACGGCGCGCAGATAGAACTTGAGCTGCATGAGTCGGACGCGGAGGTCGCCGTCGGCGTAACCCTCATCGAGCATCATCTGCTCGGTGTAAACCGCCCAACCCTCAATAAACACCCCCGATCCGAGAATCCGACGAATGAGCGAGGGCGAGCGGTTCGCATACTCGAGCTGCACGTAGTGCCCGGGATAGGCCTCGTGGATGGTGAGGACTTGAAGCATGTGGCGGTTGTACTCCTCCAGAAAGCTGCGGACGCGTTCCGCAGTCCAATCCGCCGGCGGAGGGCTCACGGCGTAGAAACTCACGGCAGCGGGATCCAGCGGCGGCGCTGATTCCATATAAGCGAGCGAGTTGCCGCGCTTGAACTCGGGCATCTCGATGACCTCGCAGCGGTCCGGATCGGGAAGGCGAATGATGTCGCGCTCGCGGATAAAGGCCTTGATGCGGTCCACGGTGGACCGGGCATCCGTCACCAGCGCATCCGGAGCACCGTGTTCTTCGCTCACCGCCGCGATGACCCGCGCCACCGTGTGGCGACGGCCCGCTTCATCGTCGGGCGGCAGCGGCTGCTTCGGGAAGTAACGGCTCCACAGTTGGCGGGCGATCACATAGAGCTCGCGGTGCACCCGGAGAAACTCCGCCTCGGCGTCCACGAGCACCTGATCCGCCGAGACACCGGCATCCAGCTCCAGTTCCAGCTTGTTCGCGAATCGTTCACCTCCGAGCCGCCAGTCACCGGTGGCGCGCTGCGTCAACTCGCCCTCCAGAAACAGCTGATACTCCCGCAACTTCTCGACGATGGGAGCCGCGGCCGCCCGCAGCGCACTCAATTGCGGAGTCTCGCCCGCCAGCTCAAACAAGCCCGCTTCGTAGAAAGCCACCGCGCCCCGGTTCTGTCGAACGGCAGTCTCCAGAATGGACTGGGGAGGATTCCCCAGCGTTTTCCGGGCGACGTCGACAATCGTCGGAATGCGCTTCATGCGCGCGATGGCGTTGGTGAGGTTGGTCTCCTTGGGCAGGGTGGACTGGGCCAGAAGCGCATAGACGCTGTCGCTGATGTATCCGCCGTAAACCCGCGGATCCTCCTCGAACGCACGCGTGTTGTCCTCCAACCACAGGGACTTCTTTAAGTCGTGCCGGAAGATTTCGAGGTCGATCTGCCCGGCGCGGGAGAGCCGGGAAAATTCCACCTCCCGCGGCAACGCCTCCAGCGTGGCACGGGTGAGGGCGCTCCAGGCGGCGCGGGAGGCGGCGGAGACGTCCTCCAACTGGTCGTCGAAGCGGTGGTCACCGAGCTGGGTCGCGGCCAGCGGTTCCAGCCGAAACCGCTGCTCCAGGTAGTTCCGGTAGAACGCGCCGAGCCGGCCATCGGCCTCCTGGGCGGCCAGGCTCGGGAGGGCGGAAGCCAGCCATCCCAAGGCAAGAATCAGGGCGAGGCGACGGGGCAACCCGGGGCGGGGAAACGAGGGGAACGACATCATCTTTTGCCAGAAGGCGAGAGGATGAAGGCAGCGAATGGGCGGAGTTTCCACCCTCATTCACCGGGAAGCGGCGGATCGCCAGCCGACAGTATCCACGCCGGGAAGACCGACGCCCCCCGAAGCCGTCCCTCCCGAATCGTCCAAAAGGTTCATTGAAACGGACCTACCTGAGGACGTTGGGTTGGCTCACTTTTTCCGCCATGAAGCCGCCAAAAGATCGGGAGGAACGCCGCCGATTCCCCCTCGCGCCGCCATCCGGACGCGGCCCTTCATTCTGCACGACCCGTTCTGCCATCCCACCACAACGATGAACGCCTGCTCCGCCGCCTGGATCGGCCTCTTATCTGCCATTGCCTCGTTTGCCGGTGAGGCGGCCCAGTTTCCGCTCCAGATCCGAGAAGATCGCCGCCACCTCGTGGATCAAAGGGGCACACCGTTCCTGTATCACGCCGACACGCCCTGGATGCTGTTCACAAAACGGACGGAGGCGGAGGCGAGGGACTACCTGGTGCGCCGAAAGGAGCAGGGTTTCACCGCGCTTCAGGTCATGCTCACCGGGTTCCTCGGCATGACGAACCGCGCGGGTCAACTGCCCTTCGCCGGCACGCCACCGGAGCAGGACTTTGCCCGGCCGAACGAGCTCTACTTCGCCCACGTGGACCGCGTTGTGGCCGACGCGCAACGCGAGGGAATGCTGCTGGCCATCGCGCCCGCCTGGTCGGGGTGCTGCGGCGAGGGCTGGGCCGGCAGGGAAAAGGACGGCACGCCCAAGCCGCTCAACCGGAATGGGGCGGAGAAAGCGCGCGCGTTCGGACGCTGGCTGGGGACACGCTACGGATCCTTCGACAATGTCTTGTGGATCCTCGGTGGCGACAACGACCCGGACAACGCCCGCGCCGAGATCCGCGCGCTGGGTCTCGGTCTGAAGGACACCGCACCGCAGCAGCTCATCACCTACCACGCCGCCTCTACCCATTCGAGCACCGATGTCTGGCCAGCCAACGAACGCTGGCTCGACGTGTCGATGGTCTATTCCTACTTCCGTGGCTTCAACAAGGCTTGGAACAGGAACCAACCTGACGTCTACGAGGTGAGTCACGCGGAGTATGCGAAAATTCCGGTGCGCCCGTTCTTCCTCGGCGAATCCACCTACGAGGGAGAACACGACGCCTGGGGCAGTGCGTTGCAGGCGCGCAAGCAGGCGTACTGGTGCCTGCTCGGCGGCGGCTTTGGACACGCGTACGGCTCGCCCAACTGGAACATGCCGCCAAACTGGCGCGAAGTCCTCGAACTGCCCGGCGCGAACAGTCTGAAACACCTGCGCGCGCTGCTGGAGTCTCGGCACTGGTGGAAGCTGATGCCGGACCTGAACAACGTCGTCGCCGTCGATGGCCGCGGCGCGTTCGCGACCAACGACTCCGCCGTCACCGCGTTGGCGGATGATGGTTCCTTTGCCCTCAGTTACCTGCCCACCCGACGGAGCCTCACCATCGATCTGACCAAGGTCTCCGGCGAACGGGTCATCGCCTCCTGGTTCAATCCGCGCACGGGCGAGACGACGCGCATCGGCGAGTTCAACGACCCGCAGCGCCAGACCTTCGCGCCGCCCGGCGAAGGCGACTGGGTGCTGGTGGTGGAAGCGGCGGCCACGAAGCCCTAAACCCCGGGAACACCGGTACCACGCCCATGAAAAAGGTCCTATTCCTCGCTCTTTCGCTCCTCGCCGGCCCAGCGTTCTGCGCTGAGAACCGGACGAATGCCGTTCCGGCGTCCGCGGACACCGACCTGCCGGGCTCAGTGGTTCATTCCTGGCTGGCCAACTCGTTCAGCCGACAACTAGGGCATCACTCGGTCCCCGTTACCGCCATTGCCATTGCCGTGGCGCCGGATGGGACGGTCTTCTCAGCCGGCGTGGCCGAGGGCTACGGCGGAGTCGCTTCCTACAAGAACGGCAAGTTCGTCACCAAGTACGACTACGACAGCGGATTCGGCAGCAGCGCCGCCGCGGTCGCGGTGGACGACACCTATGTTTACATCGGCACCGGGGTGGGATTGTTCCGCACCCGGCTTGGTGACAAAACCTACAACCGCACCCCGGTCATCGGCGGCAGCCTTCACGGCCTGGCCCTGCGTGGCGGCGAACTTTACCTGAGCGATTCCAAGGCCGGACGGATCCGCGTCCTGGCCACGTCCACGATGAAGGAAGTTCGCTCCTGCGCCGTCCCGAATCCGGGACCGCTCACCGTCGGAGCCGACGGGCGCGTCTGGGTCATTGAGGGCAAGCCGGGCGAGGAACCGTTCGACCGGGGTGGCCTCCGGATCAATTCCTACTCCAGAGAGGGACAGCCCGGCCCGGCGATCACCGACTTCGAGAACCCCTGCTCGCTGGCGATGGATGCCCAGGGACGCCTGCTCGTCGGCGGGTTGAACCCGCACAGTCAGGTGTGGACCTACGATGTTTCCGGGACTCCCCGGAAGGTGGGCACCTTCGGCGCGGAGGGCGGCATCTTCTCGGGCAAGCCAGGGGTGTACGGACCCCAGAAATTCCACTGGATCCGCGGCCTCGGGTTCGACGCCGCTGGCAACCTCTATGTCGTCGGCGTATTTGGCTCCTGGTACAACGCCCTGATCGAAGCCTACTCCCCTTCCGGTCAACGCCTCTGGGAGCTGTACGGGCTGGGCAACTGGTTGGACACGGCCTGCACCGATCCGGCCGACGAGAACACCGTCTATACCAAGGAGAACGTCTTCCACCTGGACTGGAGCCAACCGCCCGGGCGCGAGCAGTCGCTCGCCGGACTGACCGTAGATCGGTTCAAATACCCGCTCGATTCCCGGGTGACGGACGGCCACGGACCGGGCCATCGCCTCATCAACGGCGTGCGACGGATCGACGGCAAACTCTTTCTCTATTGCGGCGGACAGGGGACCGGGAGCCTGGAGATCTACCGGTTTGGCGACGACGGCTGTGTAGCGGCTCCGTGCGGGTATGTTGCGGGCGCCTCGTCCTGGCGCCCCGAAAACGGAAAGCGCTGGCCCGAGGATGCCGAAACCTTCCTCTGGACCGACGGCAACGGCGACGGCGCACCAGCCGCTGCGGAGTTCGCTGCGGTGGAACGGAAACCCCGCTGGGGTTTCATGCATCTGGATGCCAGGGCCGGCATCTGGCAGTGCTCCGGTGATGGGACCATCTTCCACCTTCCTTGCGAAGGCCTCGATCCGCGTGGCCATCCCCTCTATCGCCGGGCGTCCGAAGTTTCGTATCCGTACCCGCCGGGGTTCACCGGCGACCGCCTGCGGCGCCTGTTTTACCTCCCGGGCGAGGACGTGATGATCGCGGGTGGCTCGCCCGGCACGGAAGAGAACGCGTGCAACGTGCTGGTCCGCTATGATGAATGGTCCGATGCGGCGAAGAGAAAGCCGCGTTGGACCGCCCATCTGCCGCTCAATGACAAGTCCTACACGCCCGACACCGGTTACGGCGGCGGCGCGCCGGTGGCGATGCAGGCTGCCGGCAAATACCTCTTTGTTGCCTACGGATATGGTCTCATTCGCGTCCATCGATTGGACGACGGCAGCTACGTCGGAACGATCCGGCCGGATATCAACGGCTTCAAAGGCAGCGGCGGCTGTGTGGACTCGGACAACGCTCTGAACGTCACACTGCGCAAGAACGGCGAGTACGTACTCTTCCTGGAGAACGCCGGTTTGAATCACGTGATGATGTTCCGCTGGACCCCGCCGGGCCCGCGATCCGGAGCCGTCCGCGATCCCCTGCCGAGCCGCTTCATGGCGCAGCAGTCGGCTTCGCTCGATCCGTCCGCCCAGTGGACGGAAGTAGCGGAGTTGCCGGCTCAATCGGAGAACGAATTATCGGTGCGAAGGGATCATCCGTCTGCCGACACATTTTATCGTCTCTTCAAGCCATGAAACCGGAGCATCGCTCCAGTTTTACTGCGTTCTCCGCGATCCTGTACTGACATTGCTTATGCCCTCGAGGAATTCTGAAATGTGGAAGGGTCTGGTGGAGACCCGACAACCGCGCCTGAACCGCCGGGACTTCATCACTTCAACCGCGCTGACCGCCGCGGCACTGACCGGATGCACGACCAGCGGCACTCCCGACGAGGGGCGCATCATGACTGTCACCGGCGCCGTTTTGCCCGACGACCTCGGACGGACGCTGATCCACGAACATGTGGTGGTGGACTTCATCGGTGCCGCGAAGACTTCACCAGAACGCTACGACCATGAACTGGCGTTCCAGAACGCCCTGCCGCATTTCCAGAAACTCCATGCCCGCGGCATCCACTCGCTCGTGGAATGCACGCCCCGCTACATCGGCCGTGACGTGCTGCTGCTCCAGCGGCTTTCCCGGGCCAGCGGCGTGCAGATCCTCACCAACGCCGGGTGGTATGCCGCGGTGGACCACCGGTTTCTGCCGCCGGAGGCGGCGACCGGGTCGGCGGAAGAGATCGCGGCACGGTGGTTGAAGGAGTGGCGGGACGGAATCGACGGTACGGGCATCCGGCCGGGCTTTCTCAAGCTCGGCACGGGCAACGGCCCGCTCCCGCCGGTGGATGCCAAGCTCGTCCGGGCCGCCGCCCGCGTGCATCGCGAGACCGGCCTCACCATCGCCATCCATACCGGCGACGGAGCGGCCGCGCTCGATGAGATCCGACTGCTCGGCGAGGAGGGCGTCGCACCCCGCGCACTGATCTGGGTCCACGCAATGAACGACCCGGGTCCCATTCAAATCCAGGCCGCGCAGCTCGGCGCGTGGATCAGTCTCGACGGCTATTCCCTGGCAGCCCCCAACGTCCTGCGCTTCCCCAACTTTCTCGCCGCCCACCGCGAGGCGGGCACGCTCAACCGCGTGCTCCTCTCTCACGACGACGGCTGGGCCGTGGATGGTGACGCACCCACCGGCAACAAGCTCACGCTCTTCGGAAACGGCAACCCGGCGCCATACGAGGCGATCTTCACCCGCCTGCTGCCCGACCTGCGCGCGAAAGGATTCACGGAAGCGCAGATCGACCAGATGCTGGTCACCAATCCTCGCGAAGCCCTGACCATTCTGCCGCGACTGCTTGATGGGCGCGGGTAGAACCCGCCTCACCACTCGATGCAATGAAAACGAAAGGCCTCATGAATGCTGCTTCCGCCCTGCCCACGTCGAAGTGCCGGGCGCGCCGGCGTGGGGCGACGGAGAGGTGTTCATCGCGAACCGCCCGGTTGTGCGTGTTACGCGAGCCAGCCAGCCAGCCGCTAAAACATCTGAACCTCGACATCGCGCCCGACGGTACCCACGACCCACACACTCACGCTGACCGACTTTTCAGTGCTCAAATAGGATCTCCATAGGCCTGCACCTTACCACCATGACTGACATCGACCATCCCCTCATCGCCATCATTTATCACTCCGGGAGCGGACACACCGCTGAGATGGCCCACGCCGTCGCCCACGGAGCCGCTGCGGTCCCCGGAGCCCGCGTCAAGGAGTTCGCCCTTCAAGACGGCGATTTCAACGGAGGCCGCTGGAGCAATGAGGCCCTGCTCGGCGAACTGGATGCCGCCGATGCCATCATCCTCGGGTCGCCCACCTACATGGGCTGTGTGTCCGGCCAGATGAAGTCCTTCATGGACGCCACCAGCGGCCGCTACCTCCATCGCCGCTGGGTGGACAAACTCGCCGCCGCCTTCACTATTTCCGGCACGCCAGCGGGAGACAAAATGAACACGCTCTTCACCTGCGCCACCTTCGCCATGCAGCACGGCATGATCTGGGTGGGTGTGGCGGAGTCACCCGTCACCGGCGAAGGCTACAACCGTCTCGGCTTCTACTTCGGCGCTGCCGGGGTGGCCCTTTTCGAGCCGCCGTCGGAAGCCCCAAACGCCGAGGACAAGCGCACCGGTGAAATGCTCGGTCGCCGCGTGGCCAGCCTGGTGCTGCGGTTGAGTCATAAGCCTCAGGTCTGACCAGCCGTGAGGGCTGGAACTGACGCACCTTCCTGCTCCCCGGAGCCTTGAGACCGGCGTTGGATCTTGCCTCGGATTCGCTGGCGTCATGCGCCTCTGACGGTGGGCTCAGGAAAGTTCACTTGGAGCCAGCCGACTGAGGTTGCCCCTTGAGTGAGGCGAGATAGGAGACGAGATCAGCAAAGTCTTCGAGCGTCAGGGCCGCCTGCAATCCGTCCGGCATGAGCGAGAGGGAGCTGTTGTGCCGGGCCTTGATGGAAGCGCGGGGCAGTGTGTGTTCGCGCCCAGAGCTGTCGCGCAGAGTCAGTATGTCGGCGGTTTCGCCCTTCACCACGCCGCTGAACTCCTCGTCATCCGCCATCTCAATGATCATCTGCTGATAGCCTTCGCGGACGGTCTTGCTGGGATAGAGAATCGCCTCGGCTAGAGCCACGCGGTCGAACTGCGCGCCGACGCTGCTCAGATCCGGGCCAGTGTCGCTGCCCTCGCCCGCCACGCGATGGCAGGCGACGCAGTTCACGCCGCCCGATTCGGCAAAAAGTTTGCGTCCGCGCGCAGGATCACCGGCTCGCTCCGCCGCGGCCGCCGCGTAGACGTCCAGCGAGTGATTCTGAATCTGCTTCGCGAACAGCGGCCCGCCTTCGGCCTTCGCGTTGCCGGCGTAGATCTGGCGCAGTTCGGTCAACGCCTGGTTCGAAAGCGTCTCGGCCCTCGCTTCCACGGCCTTCAGGACCCGGTCGCTGAGGTCCCGGATGGCCAGGTGCGCGGCGTTACGCTCGCCGGGATTCTTCGAGGAGACCCCGTCGAGCAAGGCGTCGATGGCGCGTTCGTCCGGCGTGCGGCTGACTGCCGCCAAGGCGTCCGCGCGCAGTTCGGTTTCCCCGTACGCCTGGATCAGGGCGGGTACTGCGTTGGTGGATCTGAGATCGCTCAGCGCCTTCACCACGGTGCGCCGCACTTCAAGGGCGGGGTCGGCAAGCCCGGTCTCGAGGGCGGCCAAGGAGGCTTCGCCCTGCAGCCGGCCCAGCGCGGAGTACGAGGCCGCGCGGACGGAAACAGCGGCGTTCCGGGTGAGCGGCTGGATGGCGGCAATGGTGGACTTGGCGTCCAGATTCCCCAGCGCGGCGACGGCTTGCGCGAGCGAGGCCGGATCGGCTTTGGGAGAATCCAGGAAACTGGCCAAGGCGGCGAGGGCTTCGTCGCCACCGATCGCTTCGGCCGCGGCAAGGGCGGCGGCGGTGGTTTCGGCATGCCGCGTTTGCTCCAACTCCGCTTTGACGAGCGCGAGGGTGCCGGGATCCTTCATGGCGCCGAGCGCGCGGAGAATGGTGGCCCGACTGGCGGGATCCGTTTCACGCGGGAAGATCTCGCGCAGCGCGGGAGCCGAGTTGGTGTCGTGCGCGGCGGCCAGTCCGTTGATGCAGGCGCGGCGCAATGCGGGATCACTTTCCTGAAGTCCCGCACGCAGCGTGGTCAGCACCCGATCCGTGCCGGGCCATGCCCGGTTCTTGGCGGGCGGTGGCTGCAGCGCCGGATGGTAGGCCGGCCATTCGTTCTTCCACATCGGGGGTCGATGGTGCGACGCCGCGACCAACCCGAGTGCGCCCAGGCGCCCGGCGGGTGGGGTGGCGGGGTCGCGGAACAGGTTCACCAGGGCGTCGAGCAGCTGGACATCGTAGGTCTCACGCAGGGCGAAGAGGGTGCCTTCAAGAATGCGGGGATTCCCGCTCGCCAGCCCGCGCACGATCGCCGGCCAAGCGGACGGCGTATTGGTACCGATGCGATTCAATGCCGTGAACGCCGCGAAGCGGGCGAACAGATCCGTTTCGTCCAGCGCGGCCAGCAATGGGGGAACGGCCGCGGGTTCCCCGATGCGCCCCAGCGCCGTGGCGGCCTGGAAGCGCACGGAGGCCTCGTGATCCTTCAAGCGTTCACTCGCCGCCGACACGGCCTCGCTCGCGCGTCCGATGCCGTTGCCAATGCCAATGGCGCGCAGTGCCTGCCGCCGCACCACGGGATCGGCGTCGGCGGTGGCGCGGATGATCTCATTCCGGGCGGTGTCGCCGAGGCCGTCCATTGCAGCGAGCGCCCAGAGCGCGTGGACGCGGGCCAAGGCCAGCACCGAAGGATCGCGCAGGAGTGCCAGCAACTCCCTCGATTCACCCCGTTCGCTGAGCCGTCGTTGCGCGGTGAGACGCACGTCGCGTGACGGATGCGACAGGCCGCGCACCAGATCACCCGTCGTCGCTTCAAACTTCTTGCCGGACGCCGCGGGCACATACCACGCAGGCTTGGGTGTGCTGTGGTCCTGACCTGCCCACGTGAGCCTAAACAATCGCCCGACGCTGACGTCGGCCTTCGCATCGCGATGCTGCCAGTCGCAGATGTAGATGCTCCGGCCGTCCGGTCCCAGCGTGATGCCGACCGGCCGGAAATCTCCGGGTGGATTCGGGAACAGGTCTTCCTTCGACACGGTCCGGTAGGTGCCGCCGTCGCGCTCGACGCGCACGCGCATGATCTGGCGTTTGCCGAAGTCGGACAAAAAGACATTGCCCTGATACTCGGCCGGAAAGGCGTCTTCATTGTTGGCGAAGACGCCGCACGCCGCGCCCGCGCCGAAGTCGGAAATCATCCACAGCGTGTAGGGACGCTGCGGGATGAAGTCGTGCGGATAGCCGTAAAAACCCGCCTCCACCATGTGGGTGAAGCGTCCCATCCAGTCGTGCTCATCGGTGTTGTCGTAGGTGAACTGCTCGTCCTCGGAGTTCAGCGCCACATCCAGGATGTTGCGCACGCCGTGCGACACGGTCCCCAATTCGGAGCCATCCGGCCGGATTCGGAAGATGCCGCCGGAGAACAGATCCGCCTGCGAGCCGTCGGTGCCCTTCGCGCCGTGCAGCCCCTTGTCACCGCAGGCCACGTAGAAGAATCCGTCCATGCCGAGCCGGAAGTTCGCCGGGATGTGGTCATTCCAGTTCAACTCCGAGGGATTCGGCAGCGTCTGTTCAATGAGGTCGCGGCGGTTCCGCCCCACTCCGTGGTCGTCGTCGAACACGCTGAACTTCGGGTTGTGCAGCACGTAGAGCCTGCCCTCGAGATACTGGAGGCCGAACACGGCATAGAGCTTCTCGGCGAACACCGTCACCTGCCCGTCGGGATGCAGGCAAAGGATCCGCCCTTCGGCGGCATCGGCCTGGGGCAGCCTGATGTCCATGGGATCCTCCGCGACGAACACGCGCCCATCGGGGGCGCAGGTGACGACGGAAGGGTGCTGGACCTTTGGCGCCTCGGCGACGAGTTCCATGCGCCAGCCGGGAACGGGCTCAGGCACGGGCGACGCTGCGCGGACAACGCCGGCAAACAACGCCAGCCCAAGGGTGGTTGAACGAAGGTTCACAGGATCTCTTTCACGCGCAGGTTGCGATGCCGGACCGTTTTTCCGTCCTTGTAGTTCTGCAGGCCAATGAAGCCACTCAAGGTCCGCCCCGTCGTGTCGGTCCAGGTGGTGACCAAGCGGCCGTTGAGCCGCACCGAGTAATTGTGCCCGCTGGCCACGATCTCGTATTGGTTCCACTCGCCAACCGGCCTGCTGGCATTGGCGATGGCCGACGCAAAGGGATAGATCGAACCCGTCGGCGCGTATGGGTTGCCGGGATTCGGATCGCCAATCTCCATCTCATGACCGTGCTTCACCGCCGACCACACGTCGTCGCCGGGATCGGGGAAGCGCAGAAACACCCCGGAGTCGGCCAACTCCTGCCCCTGGAGGAATTCCCCGCGCAGGACGAAGTTCGTAAACTGCCTCCCCGAATACCACCACAAACCCATGCCGCCCTCGCCCGTCGCCACCCCATGGGTGACGGCAAACCGGCCTGGCCCGCACTGCTTCCAATCGGGCAGCGCCGCCGCGCTGAACAACGGAACGAAACCGGTCTCGTCGCCCACAGGTGAAACCGCGTAGTCCAGATACTCCCTGGGCAGTTCATACAGCGGGCGGATCTCGGCGTTGCGATAGAAGGCCTCGCCCCATTCGGACTGGAGCTGAATCTTGCCGTGGTCGAGCACGCGCCATTGACCGCCGTCCTGGTAACGCGGATTGAACGCCACGAGGTTCACGTGGCCGTTGAGAATGTGAATGCATTGTCCGCCCCAGAAGACGACCTCGACCGTGTTCCAATTGCCGAAGACCTCCTCGACGTCGAAGGGCGACGTAATGCCGTTTCCGCTGGAGGCCGTGAGGCGGGGCCCGCCCTTGCGCCACACGATGTTCTTCTCGCCCTTGCCCTCCCGCTTGTAGGGAATGGAGAGCTCGTTGGCGTCGGTGATCCATTCACCTTCACAGTCGATGATCGCGCCGTTCACGCTCCACCACTGGCCGGTGCCCTTTTCCATCACGTTGTTCTCGACGGAAGTGAGCCAGCCCGTGCCCGGATTCGGCTGACCGACGCCGCAGTAAAGAATGCCCGTGTCCCGCCCGACCTTGGCCCGTCCGCCGAAGCGCCCCAGGCCCCATTTGAACTGCACGCGGAAATGAAAGTTGGTGAACTGCTGCTGGGTGGTGATCGCACCCACAATCTCACCGGAGACATGAACGGTGCCTCCGCCATCCACGTTCGTGATGGTAAAGACATTCGCCGGATCGGCGTTGGGCACCCTGTCCGCGCCGAGGAACTTGTCCCAGCCGGTGAAGTCGCGACCGTTGAAGAGCGGCTTCCAGTCGGGCCTGGGCAGGGTGTAGGCCGGTTCCGCCGCCGCGGCGGCACCCCGGGGCAGCATGCCCGCCAGCGCCGCGAGCAATGAATACAGGAATCGTTTCATGGCACTTATTTCTTCGTCCGTTTGCGTTTCAAATCCAGTTCGCGCACGCGCCTCAACAATTGGTCCAGCACCGCCAACTGGCAAATGCGCGGTGCGATGGCGAAACTGCCCGCCGGCCGCTCCACCGTCTGCGTGGGCAGCACCACATCCACCGCCCGGGCCAGTTCGCTGCCGGGCTCGTTGGTCAACCCGATGGATTTCACGCCCGCCTTCTTCGCCTCCATCGCCGCGCGCAGCGGAAACTGCGTCTCGCCCGAGTGGGAGATCGCGATCAGCACCAGTCCATCCACCGGCGGCGTGAAGGCAAACCCGGCCATCTGCGGGTCCTGGATTGGCAGCGCCTGCTTGCGCATGGTGAAGAGCACATCCGTCAGCACCAGCGCGATGCCATGCGACGCGCCGACGCCGGCCAGCACGACGCGGGAAGCGGCCCACAGCAGTCGAGCCGCGGAATCCAGGGCGGAATCCGCCGCCGTGACGCTCGCCGCGATGTCGCCGCCGTAGTGGGCTTCACCGTCCCGTGCAGGCTTCAGTTCACCGCCGCCGGTCAGTTCCCGCAGGACGTGGTACTTGAGGTCCTGGAAACCATCGAAGCCAGCCGCCCGGCAGGCGCGGACCACCGTCGTGTCGCTCGTCGCCAGTTCAGCAGCCACCTCGCGAAGACTCTTTTCCGCCACCAGGCCCAGGTCACGCAACAGCCGCCGCGCCACTTCCGACTCGCTCGGGCGCATGTCGGCGAGCCGGTTCTGCAGGGTGCTGCTGACAGACATGCGACAAGAATGGAGTATTTTGTTGCATACACAACAGGTAAAGGTTGCCATGTCTTCACCGAACCAATGACCGCCCTGACCGAGGCGCCGGCCGGCCGGCAGTCCGACCCGCGGCACCGGGTCTGGTCGAACTGTGCGCGCGCCCGCAGCCTGGTCTACCCCTACCACCAGTGGGTATTCGCGCTGATCCCGATTGGCCTCTGGAGCGTCTCGGGCCTGCTCCAGAAGATTTCCACCAACGGCAAGTTACTGATACCCCTGTTGACACTCACGGCTCTCTGGGTGTCGCTCGCCGCCGAACCGCTGAACTACTCCGTCTCCTGGGTCGGCAATTCGTTCCCCGGCGCGAGCAACCGGTGGGTCCAGAACTTTCTGATCCACACCCAGGTCCAGTCCGACGGCACGGTGAACACCTGGAGTCACTGGGACGAGGGCGGGAAGAAGTTCGGCGTCTACAAGGACGGCGACGTGATCGGGAACACCAACGTGAACCCGAACAGCCTGGAGACGCGCGACAAACTGGGACGGCTCTGGAAACTCGACGTCACTTACACCGATCCGAGGCATCAGGAATGGGAGTTCGTTCCCCAGGGCATCACCTGTGATGGGAAGACAGTGACGTTCCCCGAACTGTTTCAGCCGATGGCTCTGGCTTTGGCCAATGACGGATCGCTGATGGTCGCGGACTCCGGAACGGGGCCGCGCCAACAGATTCTGTTCTATGACGTGTCGAACCTCGATCAACCGAAGCTGGTGAAGACGTTTGGGGAACGCGGCGGCATTGGCTCCGGCACGCCCGGTCAGATCACGCCCACCAAGTTTTGGGGCATCCGCGGCCTGGGCATGGACGCCACCGGCAATCTCTACGTCGCGATGAGCGAGCAAGGCTCCGTGCTCCGCTCCTTCACCCCGGACGGCCAGCTGCGCTGGGAACTGCACGGCGAGTTCTTCTGCGACGTCGCGGCGGCCGATCCGGCGGACGACGCCGCTACGGTCTGGGGCATTCAGGAGCGCTACGCAATGGATTGGTCCCAGCCACCGGGACGCGATTCGAAGTGGGTCGGCTACACGCTCAATCGCCAAAAATATCCCAACGACCCGCGCGGTCTCATGCATGTGAAACAGCAGGGTGAACACGGCCTTACCTCGCCACAGATCGTTTACATCAATGGCCAACGCTTCCTCTTTGTCGGCGGCATGTTCGCCAGCAATTTCATCAACATCTTCCGCTTCGACGGCGAGGTGGCGATTCCGTCCGGACTCATTCTTCAATGGGGCAACAACCTCTACAACACGGACCTCAAGTGGCCGCCGCACAAACCCGCCGGCGCTTCCATCTGGCGCGATGCGAACGGCGATGGCGACTATCAGGCTGCTGAGTTCGCGCCGAACACGGACCGCGTGAAACCCGGCCCATTCTGGGTCGATCAGAAGGGCAACCTCTGGATGGCCTACGGTTTCATTCGCTACGACTGCCAGGGCTTGGACGCGAAGGGCAATCCCATCTACGCCGCCGACAAAATCACCGTCCTCGACAAACCGAAGGGCGTGAACCAGGTCGCCCGCGTCTGCTACCTCGACGACAGCGACACGCTCATCGTCGCCGAGGAAGGCACCGACGAAGAGGGGCGATCCAGCATGCGGCACCTCAGCCGTGTCTTCGTCTGCAAAGGTTACCTCGCTGGCAAGCGCGAGACGGTATCGTTTGTGCCCGGCCCGGGGCGGGAAGCGGGGTGTGTCACCGCCGTCGGCGACTACGCCTTCACCGGCGGCTGGAAGACCCGCGGACGCGTCTGGATCCACCGCCTGAGCGACGGCGCGGAAGTGGGTGTGTTCGACCCGGGCCCGACCGTCGGCGGCGTCGAGAATACCGGCTGGATCGACCTGCTCACGGGGATCAGCGCCTTCAAACGCAGCACCGGTGAGTACCTCATCTTCGTCGAAGAGAACTACAAGGCCAAGTCCCTCATCTACCGGTGGAAGCCGTGAATGATCCACTCCTCCAAGCGGCTTTCCTTGTAGCCGGTCTGATCACTACACGTATCTCGGCTTCCGAGCCTTACCTTGGCCGAGTCACCACCGCCCGCGACCTCTCCGACGTCCGCCTGAATCCATGGTGGTTCCCGCACGCCTCGCTCTACCCCCCCGACAATGACGGCACCGGCGGCCCCTTCACCATCGCCCGCGTCATCCACAGCTCACGCAACGTCGGCTTCACGGGCAGGATTGGT
The DNA here is from genome assembly GCA_039796255.1 of Verrucomicrobiota bacterium. GTDB lineage: Bacteria > Verrucomicrobiota > Verrucomicrobiia > Limisphaerales > UBA9464 > UBA9464. The sequence continues at coordinate 20,090 of JBDKKE010000025.1, forward strand.
GGCGTGGCGGTCTTCAATCGGGCGCTGAGCCAGGGGGCGACGGCGAAGCTGCCGGAAAGCAATCTGAACAGCGGCACCAGGTTTTCAGTTTCATGATGCGGACTCGCCGTTGGCCCACCGACGATGAGCCTGGTCGGGTGGACCAACGGCGCTGATGCAACCCGCAGCTTACCACCCGGCGGGCGGGAACTTCCTTTGCGACTGCAGGATGATCGCGTCGGCATCCGCTTTGAGCAGGTAGCCGCCAGCCTGCAACGCTCGAGCGTGGGACTTCACCGCTCTGAGGTATCGGTAGGGATTGGTGATGCTGGCCCGGAGATCGACATGGCCACCGGCGATCATGCGCAAGTCGCCAAGGAACGAACCGTCGGCGTAAGCTGGGTCGAGGGGGATGTATTGGTTCTCGCCGACGGCGACTTCCGGCAACCGGAAGCCGGTGGTGTTGACGGGTTGCCCTCCGACAAAGCCGATGAGTGCATTGCCTTTGGCGTCGCGGGCAATCTCCGGATCATTGGGAGCACCGAGCCAGATGCTGGGCGGCGGTTGGACGCCATCGCACCACTTGTCACCGGCCACGAAAAGCGCCCGGAAGAACGGGACCCAGTCGGCCGGGTTGGCCTGCTCCGGGTCCGGAAGACCAAACTCGGCCACATCAACGTCCCGGATGTGCGCAGCACCCGCGAACTGGTAAGCGCGGTAGTTCGGCTCCTCGTGCCGGGTAAGGTGTGCGCCAAAGGCAATCACGTCGGTCTCCGATTGGAAATCGATCTCCAACCCGGCTCCAGCCAGCGGTGCTTTTTCCGAGATTGAAAATCCGATCTTGTTCCCCGCCGGACGGTCGTAGCCGTTGCCGGTTCCGCCAACGAGCGAGAAGTCGAACAGGCCTTTGCCCGTCTTGAGCCGCAAGAGACCCCGGAGTCGGTAGCCCGAGGCGGAATAGCCGAACGCTGCCGTCCGGTTGATTGTACCGAGACGCTGGAGCACGATGGGATCGGTGCGCAATGCCTTCACGTAATCTACCACGATGTCGAATTCGTCGCCGGGCGAGGTGATGAACTCCGAGGAGGTGTCCAAGAGGCCATCCACACGATGCCAAATCCGCCCTCGCCGATCTGCTGGAGCAGCTTGTAGTGGCCGATCCTCTGACCGGGCTGTTCGGAGGGTGGCGCAATGCTCGTGGGCACGGAAAGCGCCGGA
>JBDKKE010000026.1:0-2823 GCA_039796255.1 Verrucomicrobiota bacterium
GGCGCCCATGTTGTTCAGGGCGCTGCTCATGTATCCCAGGTAAAGGGAGCTTCCAGTCAGGCCGGTGAAGGTGAGGGAGCTCCCGTCGGCGGTGGCCGTCATTCCGATGTTTCCGCCGAACTCGCCGAACGGCTGCCACGTTCCGGTGGGGGTCGCTTCCTGGGCGTGCATTTTGGCCAGCGTTGGAATGGCGAGGAATGCAGCGGCGTGGCGCAGCGAGGCGGTGTAGAAATTCTGGTACGACACCTGATTGGGGGCTCCGAATCCATCGCGCATGTCGTTGTAACCGGTGAGGAGAAGACTGACGGTGCCGGTGCCAATGTTTCGGGGTGACTCCACCGGAAGCCCACCATGAAACACGGCGTTGGTGCGCCGGAATCCGGGCATGATCTGCCAGTTGATGTCTGAGATGGTCGCCGACCCATACGCGAGGTTGGTGAGACTCCACTGCCGCGCCTGCGCCGTCACCTCTGGCCAGGACCGGGGCGACGCTGCACTCGCCCCGGCAGTGATGGAGTCGCCAAAAAAGTAGGCCAGGGAATGGGTGCGGGGGTGACTGGGAGCCGTGAGTCCGAGTTCAAAGGGGGACAACGCGGTGGCGACGTACTCCCCGGAGATCCGTCGGGCGGGTTGATTTTCCTCGCGAACGGTGACCTTGAAGGGCCGGGTGGCCGTCTCTGTGGGCGGGGTAAGCGTGGAGACCTGTACTACAATGGGATTGGTCGAGGGCCCCTGGGATTCACCGGGCGTCCACAGCAATTCTCCGTTGGACGAAACAGTCATTCCCTGCGGGCCGGTGATAAGGCTAAACCGGACGGCCCCAGCGACGCCTGATGATACGAGATTCAATTGCAGCGATTCATTTTCGCCCAACACCTGATCCAGCACCTCGTTGATTTGCAGCGGCCCGACCGCTCCCCACAGGGAGGACGACAGGAGCATCAGGAGGAACAGGACTCTGGAAATTGGGGGACGAATCATTACTGCGGATTCCAGTTTGCGGGCCTGATAGTCGAAATCAAGGGTCTTTATTTATATTAATCGCTGTGTCAGTGGGTAAAATTGAGGCCTGATTCATTATTGGTGTTAGTGAGTAGTTCCTTAAAATAAAGAAGATGCCGCGCGCAAACCGGTTTGGGGCGCCCGGCACCTCGTGGTGCCTTGGTTTTCGGCGAAGGGGATTTGCCGGCTTGCCCGGGAAAAGAGCCTTTCCCACCTACCGCCGCCGCGCATCGTCAACTCGGCCTCCCCGGTCACGACGGAAGGGGCCCCATCAGGGTCACCTTCGTTGTCGGATGACTTGCCCGTCTTCCTGGGGAGAGTTGTTCCATCGAGGGCCGATGGGAGGTTGACTTTGTCGTCGTCTGAATTCTGGATGATGGTGAAGCTTGAATCCCTGGTTTATACTTCATCGATTTTCAGCCTGCAGGACACTCATGAGACCCGCACCACTTTGGATAGCCGCCCTGATCGGCCTGCTCGGATTCCGGGCGTTTGGCGCCGCTGGCGCCGGATTCGTGGACCTCTTCAATGGCAGCGACGTCAACGGTTGGACGCAGCGCGGCGGGAACGCCATTTATTCCGTGGTGGACGGAGCTCTCGTCGGGGAGAGCGTTCTCAACTCAGAGAATTCCTTTCTGTGCCCGCCCGGCGAGTATGGGGATTTCCTTCTCGAATACGAATTCAAGGTCGACTCACGGCTCAACTCCGGAGTGCAGATGCGCAGCCGCAGTTTTGACCATCCGGTAGTCATCAGCGGTCCGGACGGCACGGCCATCACCGTGCCTGCCAACCGGGTGCACGGGTATCAGATTGAAATCGACAATGATCCGACGAGGCAGCGCTGGTGGTCGGCGGGGCTCTACGAGGAGGGGGGGCGAGGGTGGATTTATCCCGGGCTTGGCGGCGGAGATCCGGCGGTTTTTACGCAGCAGGGAGGGGCGATCAGCGTGGTGAATGACTGGAATCAGGTGCGGGTGGAAGCCGTGGGCGATCGCATCCGGACCTGGCTGAACGGACAATTGCGTGTTGACGTTACGGACCCCGGCATTGCCAGCGGATTTTTTGGCTTTCAGGTGCACACCATCGGCACTGACACCAGCAAGGTTGGGGCGAAGGTGCTCTGGAGAAACATTCGTGTTTCGCCCATCAACACGGCGCCGCAGATCGGATCGGTCTTGGGGTGGACAGTGGACGAGGGGATTCCGTTGACGTTCAACCTGTCAGGGAGCGATGCAGATGTACCCGCGCAGACGCTGAGCTATGCGCTGGTCAGTGGTCCGCTGGGGATGACGGTGACGCCAGGCGGGTTGGTTGCCTGGACGCCGACGGAGACCCAGGGAGGGGCGACGGTGTCGGTGTCCGTGCAGGTGACCGACAACGGGGTGCCGCCGCTGAGCGCCACCAACACGTTTCAAGTGGTGGTCCGGGACGTGCCCCAGTTGGGGCGGACAGTGTGGCAGTTGGGAGTGGATGCGCCGACGGGATCGTCCGGGGCGGTGTCCTATGCGGAGTTTACGATCGAGAACTCGCTCAATGATCTGGCGCCAGGCCGGGTGACCCGGCTTGCTGGAGATCCTTTGTATGTGGATGCCGCGAGCAATCCCAGGGCGGACGACGACTACTACTTCGGCGGGGTGTATCCGGCGGGGTTCAATGGGTTGACCTCGTTGCTCAGTGTTCCCAATGACGAGCCTTTCGGTGCCTGGGAACGGGCGCACACCCTGCGGGACCGGACCAATCGGATTCATTTTCCGCTGGGCGCAGCGCAGGTGGTGGGAACGACGCCATACCGGCTGCGGGTGGATTTTGCCACGGGCGGAT
>JBDKKE010000027.1:0-3872 GCA_039796255.1 Verrucomicrobiota bacterium
AGAAGTTCCTCGGGAAAGCGGTCGCCGTCAGCCTGCTCGCGCAGGGCCCGTTCAAAAAGGTCGCGGTACAGACGCTCGTCGGGAGTGAGCGTTCCGGAATCCAGGGTGGCCAGCACCCGCAACGACCGCCGCACTTCCTGACGCCGCCGCGCCATGGCCGCCGGCGAAAGGTCCGACCATTGATCATTGAGTCCCGGGTATCCGACGGCAGTCGCGGTTTCCGGACTCTCCACCATCTGATAGCGCCAGGTCAGGTCAAAGAGCGCCTTCAATCGGGCCGGGTCATTGGTCGCCCCCGGGGCGGTCTCCAGACGGGCGTAGGCGGCGTCGAACTCCGCTGGCGAGCGGGGCTCCGCCGCCATCCCCGCCCCGGATGCCAGGACTCCGAGTGCCAGTATCGCGTGTCGGATCATGCGCCGAAGGGAATCGAGAGCTCCGCCAGGGTCAAGTCCGGGAACCATTACCACCGGTCTCCCGGCACCGCTTCCGGGCAACGGAGGGGTGGATTGATGCGCCGGATGATGCGACTCTGTCGCCCTCAGGAGCTTTGAAAGTTCCTCGGCACACCCGCACTCTACCCTTCGCTTCGATGATCCCGCTGCCATCGCTGCACGATCTCGATTTCCACCAGTTGCAGGCGCGACTGGTCGCCGACGGACTGCGTCCAGCCCACACCGCGGCGCTGTGGCGGACCCTTTACCGCGACCTGGAATCGGATCTGCGGTCGCGCGCCGATTTTCTACCGCCCCTGCGGCGGTGGGTGGACGCCCATCTTGGCGTGGACCTGACCCTCGACGCTCCGTCGGTGGTCGCCGATACGCCGAGCGGTGACAGCCTGACCCACAAACTGCTGCTGCGACTCGATGACGACCAGGAGGTGGAGACGGTCATCATCGACTATCCCGGGCGAAGTACCGCCTGTCTCAGCACTCAGGCCGGATGCGCCATGGGCTGCGTGTTCTGCGCCACCGGGCAGATGGGCTTCGTGAGGAATCTGCGTCCTGGAGAAATCGTGTCCCAGGTCATCCATGCTCAGCGCCATCTTCGCAGCCAAGGCAAACCCGGGTTGCGAAACCTGGTGCTCATGGGCATGGGCGAACCGTTGCACAATTACGATGCCGTCCTCCACGCCCTGCGGATCGTCTGCGACCGCAGCGGACTGAATCTCGGCCCCTCGCGCATTTCCATCAGCACCGTGGGCGTGGTTCCTGCCATTCGGCGTCTGGCCGAAGAATCCGCTCCCTACAACCTGGCCGTCAGCCTGCATGCCGCGACCGACGCGGAGCGCACCGCGCTGGTCCCTGTTAACCAGCGCTGGCCGCTGTCGGACCTGATGGCTGCCTGCCGCGACTACACCGTGCGCACCGGTCGCCGAATCCTTTTTGGCTGGACCCTCATTGACGGGCGCAACGACACCCCGGTCCACGCCCGGCAGGTGGCCGGCCTGTTGGCGGGACTGGATGCCCACCTCAACCTCATACGCCTCAATCCCACCGCAGGCTTCGAGGGACGCACCGGCGGGGGCGAAGCAGCAAACGTCTTCCAGACCATTGTTCAGGACGCCGGCATCCCCTGCACCATCCGCCAGTTTCGCGGTGTCGATGTGGCGGCTGGCTGCGGACAACTGAAAGCCTCCCGATCCCGAAGGACCATCCTGCCGGCGTGACCCGCCCGAGAGGAGTCCCCCCAAGGGAGCGGCCTCGACCCACGGAGCGCCACCCAGGGATTCTGGCGCGAAACCGCACCGCTGAACCGACGGCGGTCCTCCTGGCTCGCCTGGATGCGCTTATTCCTCTGGAGAAGACCTGCGTCGCCGCGTCCGTGCGTTGACTGGGAACCGGATTGACCGATAGCCTTTCCCCGAACCGGCGCATTTCAATCAACGATTACCCATTTTCCTCATGAGCAGAAAGATTCGTTACGGCATGGTAGGCGGCGGACGCGGAGCCTTCATCGGAGCCGTTCATCGCATTGCCGCCAATCTGGATGGTCAGATTGAACTCGTCTGCGGGGCGTTTTCGTCCGACCCCGATAAATCCAAACTCAGCGGAGCCGACCTCTATCTTCCGCCCTCCCGCTGCTACGGAAGTTATGCGGAGATGATTGAGGCCGAGAAGGCGCTGCCCGAGGGGGAACGGATGGATTTCCTCTCCATCGTTACTCCCAACCATGTCCACTTCCCGCCCGCAAAACTGGCCCTGGAGAACGGATTCCACGTCCTGAGCGACAAACCTGCCACCTACGACCTCGCGGAGGCCAAAGCCTTGCAGGCCCTGGTCCGCAAGTCCGGACTCCTCTACGGACTCACCCACAACTACACCGGATATCCCCTGATCAAGGAGGCGCGGGACTTGGTCCGCTCCGGCAAGCTGGGCAAAATCCGCAAAGTGGTGGTCGAGTATCCTCAGGGATGGTTGGCGACCCGGATCGAGGCGTCCGGACAAAAGCAGGCCGCCTGGAGAACGGATCCCAAGCGCAGCGGGGCGGCCGGCTGCATTGGCGACATCGGCACCCACGCCGAGAATTTGGCCGAGTACGTCACCGGACTTCAAATCTCAGAACTCGCCGCCGACATCACCGCCTTTGTGAAGGGAAGAAAGTTGGATGACGACGGCAATGTCCTGCTGCGCTTCCGGGGCGGGGCCAAGGGCGTCCTGCACAGTTCCCAGATCAGTGTCGGCGAGGAGAACAACCTCAACCTCCGGGTCTACGGTGAAATCGGGGGTCTGGAGTGGCATCAGCGGGAACCTAATACCCTGCTGCTCAAGTGGCCGGATCAACCCATGCAGGTGTACCGGACCGCCAACGGCTACCTCGGCGTGGCCGCCAAGGGAGCCTCCCGCACCCCGCCGGCACATCCCGAGGGGTACCTCGAAGCCTTCGCCAACATCTATCGCAATTTCGCCGGTGCCGTTCGTGCCCGCACCGAGAAACGGAAACTGGCCAAGGACGATCCCAGCCTCGACTTCCCCAAGATCGAGGACGGCGTTCGCGGCATGGCGTTCATCGAGGCCGTGGTCGCGTCTTCCCGCGCCAATGCGGCGTGGACGAAGCTGGACGCCTGACGCTGATCTCCTGACGCATCCATGCCATTGAATGGGAGCGCGTGCGCTTCCCAGAACAATCAACGGCATGGATGCGCCTTCTCCATTGCTACGGTCCTGCGGGGACATCTCCAGACGGCCGTTCCGGGCAATAAAAAGGCGGCCCGCATGGAGGTCGATAGCGCGGGCCGCCTTACACCGCCCTGCCGAAGCAGAAACGATGCGGCACGAGGCTCCCGCTTTTTTTAGGCGAAGCAATACCCAATTACGCAGAAGTGGATTTCTTCGATGCTGAGGGGCGTCGTCTGTGAATTGTGAATCGTGAAATGGCGCCTTGGTTCGGACGCTGTTTCGCTTCCCACCGGCGGCTGGCGGGGCTTTCCTTACAGCAGCACTCCACCACTTCCTTTCCTTCCACGCCGATGAACGTCTCCCTTGATCGCCGCCAGTTCCTCACCACGGCCAGCCTGATTCCAGTCTGCCTGCCGGCGGCCCTTGCCACAGCCCGGGGAGCCGAGTCTCCCGGGACGGTTCCCCGGGACATCCGGCTGGAGTCGCTCAAGGATTTGGACGGCTACTTTCCCTTTAATCCCCCGGCAACCACCCCGGAATGGGGGTCCCGGGCCGAACACGTCCGGCGCCAGATCCAGGTGGCGATGGGTCTCTGGCCGATGCCGACGCGGAATCCTCTGAATCCGCAGATCCATGGTCGGGTGGACCAGGGCGAGTACACGGTGGAGAAGGTTTATTTCGAAAGTCTCCCCGGATTCTTCGTCACCGGGAACCTCTACCGGCCGGCCCGGATCCAGGGGAAGATACCTGCGGTTC
>JBDKKE010000028.1:0-5335 GCA_039796255.1 Verrucomicrobiota bacterium
TTGCGCCAGTTGTTGCTGCAGGACCCCCAGGTCCGTCGAGGAAAACTCCGCCGGTGTCGTCATCGCCACTCAGCCTGCCCACCTCCTGGAGCCTAGTCCCGCACGCTTGCCGAAGGGACACCAAGAATGGCTCCAAGCACAGCCTTCTCTTTTGCGTGGATGTCGCCATCGATCACCACAGGACGCCTGTTCACAAATCGCCTTTCTGCGCCCGCACCTCGAGGCAAGACGACCTCGGCCTTGTACTCGAGCTTTGCGGCTTGGGTGTTTGCTTCAACCGACGAATGAATGACTCAGCCAAGGCGGGTCCACCGGAAAAGACGCATTCGCCGGCAACTGAAGCCCAAAGTTCAGAATAGTGGCCGTAGGCGGTTCGTCCCGGGTGCGTTGCGATTGGAGTCACCTGGCACCACCTTCCACCTCAGAATTGACGCTTGGTGTAGGGGTGGTCTCGAAAATGCGCCTGCGGAGGTTGCTGGGTCGCTTTCGCGCAACAAGGAAGCGCTCGCGAAGCCAGTCGTCAGCATCGGGAAGGGGTAGGAGAATCTTGCGCGTGCTGACTCGCAGGCATGGGCATCCAGCGGCAAGCCAGTTGTCCACTGTCCGTTCACTGATCGAGTGTCGTTTGGAGAAGTCCCGCTTGCTAAGTGAATGGACCTGCGGGAAAGGACCCGGATTGTTAACGTTTTGCACGTCTTCCAAAGATGCTTTACTCCGGGCGATTTCTAGCTCCTGGTCACTCGAATTGAAGGAATTTAGCGCAATTGTCCGGACAATAACGTCGATGTCCGGATCCCAACGCTATTGTCCGGCAATCGGTGAAGTATGTGACCATCGGCAGAGCCGGATGGTTGGCTGGAAGAGTGGTTGAAAGCCGTAAGGCCCTTCGGGCGGCGGTGCCCCTCACCTGCCGCTGGAACGATCTCTTCAACGCGAAGTTCGAAGTGTTGCTCTATAATCTGACCAGTAACTATTTTCAGAGCGACCCACCGTTTCCAGAAGGGGACAAGCGCCGCTTCGGCTACAGCCGGGACAAACGCTCGGACTGCGTGCAGGTGGTCATCGCGCTGATCGTGACGCCGGAGGGATTTCCCCTCGCCTACGAGGTGCTTTCCGGAAACACGGCCGACAAGACGACCCTGCGGGGATTTCTCCAGAAGATCAAAGCCCAGTACGGGAAAGCCGAGCGGGTCTGGGTCATGGACCGGGGGATCCCGACCGAAGAGGTTCTGGCCGAAATGAGCGCCAGCGATCCGCCGGTGCGGTACCTGGTGGGCACATCCAAGGGGCGCTTGAGCCAGTTGGAAGAAAAACTGACCGCACTCCCCTGGCAAAACGCCCGGGCTGGGGTGGACGTCAAACTGCTACCCGAGGAGGGCGAGTTTTACGTGCTGGCGCAGAGCCAGGACCGCATCAGCAAGGAGCGGGCGATGCACCGTCGGCAATTCAAATGGTTTTGGAAACGGCTGGGCGAACTCAAAAACATGGAACTCAAGCGCGGCGCCTTGCTGCTCAAGCTGGGTGCGGCCCAGCAGCGGGCTCCTACGGATTGGCGTCTGGTCCAGGTGGAGGTGGAGGCGGCCCCCTCTGCGGCTCAGCTCCAATACCTTCTGCGCAAGGACAAGCTGCGAGCGGTGCGAAAGGCAGTAGGTCGATATCTGCTGCGAACCAACCTACCCGAGAGCGATCCGGCGCGGCTGCGGGAGTTTTAAATTCAACTCACGCACGTCGAGGAGGCCTTTGAGGTTGCCTCGAAATGGTGGAGAGAGAACTTGGAGAACCGAGCGCCATGAAGTTCATTAGGTTCAAAGCCGTCGAAACCCGCAGGAAGTTCGACGAGACCTTCAAGCGAGAGACGTTGAACAACTGGCTGGCCAGCGGTAAGTCCGCAGAGGTTGTCGGCCAGGAACTGGGTCTCACCTCCAACCGGCTGTACGCTTGGCGAAAGGGTTTTGCCCCCGGAACCGCCGGGGGGGAGGAGGCCCCGGGGGCAAAAGCCCCTTTTCTCTGTCCATTTTATCAAAGAAAGCCCAAGCCGTGGAACTCTCGTACCAGTTCAGCCATTTCTTTAAATGACAATACCTTTTTCTCAGACTCCTTCCGTCTAGCCTCCTCTCTTCGGACTCCTTTTTGGTAAGCGTCGCGTGAGCACGACTTCCCGTCTTTATTGAGCGGAAGTATTCCGGCTTTCAGAGCAGCATTGTAGTTGTCGTCCCATCGCATTGATTTATCGAATTGGTTAAATGCTTGAGTATAGTTGGCGGCCATTACTCTCACCTTTTGGCGGTGCTTTTTGAGAATTCTTGCCGCAGTTCTGGTGGCGGGAAACTTTTTGATCTGGCCATCCTCAGAGATCTCCCAATCCTCCTTAAGAGATTCAAATTTCTGCAGGATCCTGCCGGCAATGTGTGCGTATTCAACCGCTGCATCCCCTCCTGATTCGATCTCCGTCAAGATTCGCCACATTACTTTACGATATCGATCATTCCATCCTTCCGGAGGATTAGAACTCAAGTCCCAATCAAGGGCCTTACAAATCTGACGGCAAAGGGACCGGTTCGGATGCGCATGAAATTTATCGATACTTGGAGAGGGCTCCCGAAACAATTTCAATGCTGAGGCAGGATATTTCTTCTCCATTTTTTAATTAGTTTATTGTAAAATTATTACACAATAATTAGAATGCTACTCGGAAGTATTTTTCGGCCTGTTCTTGGGTGGCCAATCCACGGTAATGCCCAAAGATCATGTTCGCGCTATTCCCGCATTCGAGCGCGGTCCGATTCACGTCACCCGTAAGGCTCACGCGGTAGGTAATGAAACTGTGCCGAGCTCCGTTCGCAATTCGGCGAACCCCTGCTTTCTGTGCAGCTTCCGTTGTTCGCTTGGGAAATCCGTCCTGATGTTCCGGAAAAATGAGCGCTTCGGGTTTTCCGCGGTGCGGCAGCAGCCACGCCCGGAGGTTTTCGGTCAGGGGGGCCAGTCGCCGAGACCTCGTCTTTGATCCTCTGGCTCCGACCTCAATGTGCCCCTGGTCGAAATCCACGGCACGCCAGGTGAGGCGGCAAACTTCCGCTGAACGGATTCCAGCGAACAGTGCGATGGAAAGGGCGGGGAGCAGAACCGAATCGGCAGCGCGGAGAAGTGCCTCGGCCTCCTCCGGCGTCCAGAATTCAACGTCTCCTTCGGATTCGATCTTCTCCTTTTCCAAATCGCGACACGGATTGTCCGCGACGATACCGCGGCGACGCGCCCACTCGAAGAAGTTGCCCAGCACCAGCGCGTGATTCTTGCGGGTGCGGGCTGACGCAGGAGATCGGTTCGCGAGGCGTAGGCCGTCGAGCCAGCTTTGGATGGCGGGGGTCTGGAAGTCGGATACCGCCTTACCGGGGTGTTCCTGAACAAAACGTCCCAGCATGGCGCGAATCCCGGACAAGTGGCGAGTGGAGCGCCCTTTGGTTTCCTTGAGACTGTAAAAGTCGTCCGCGGCCGTCGCCAGTGCCACGCGCTCCCGGGCGACCGGGTGACGCTTGGCGTACTCGGTAGCGGCGGCGACTACGACGTGCGGGCCGACCTGACGGGCGGCCTCCGCGAAGAGCTCGCACGCCGTTGGCACGTCGAGGTTGAACGGCGTAACAAGTTCTGTTGCGCGGAGCAGTTGCCGACGATCCTCCCCAGTCATTGCGGCGGCATCCGCGTCGCCCGCATTCATGAGAGCGCAAATCCTGGCTGCCTCCTGTTTCGCCTCCTTTAATTCCCGGAACGAGTGGAGTCTGCGTTTCCCGGTGCTGTAGTCTGCCAGCACCCAACCCGCCTGACGTCCCCTCTCCGCTGCCCGCCGGTAAATCCGCACTGAGGTCCGGCCCAACTTGACGATGACCGGACCCCCTTTCTGCGGCTCGGTGCGGCTTGGCGTGTTCACGCGCGCACTGTTACGCTATTGCTACGCCGCAGTAAACCATCAAGTTCTCTATACGACGTAAGTCTTTGATAGTAAATGGAGCCAGCTGTCGGGATTGAACCGACGACCCACGGTTTACAAAACCGTTGCTCTACCGCTGAGCTAAGCTGGCCCAATCGACGCGTGCCCCGCCGATGGAAGGCTGGACGCGACGCGACGGGGAATCGTCTAGACAACCCCACCCCCTTCCGCAAGGCCTGTTCTGGGCGATTCGCAGTCGGATGAACGCCGCGTTCGCCTCCGCCCGCCCAGTTTCCCGAAGGCCGACGGATCGGTTTCTGGACAAATCGGCACGGTCCCGCTGCGCAAGTAGCTTGCTTCACTGGGGATTGGCGTCCTACAACCTCGGAAACACGGATCGATGAGCTCCCCGTCCCCATCCAGCGGTTCCCTCCGCTCTGTCACCTGCTTCGGGGTTGGCGAGGGCTGGCCGTCGGAAAAACGTCGCCACGCCTCGTTTCTTTACAACTGCGGAAGCACCAAATTGTTGGTGGACTGCGGTGATGGCATGAGCAGCGCCTTCAAAGCGGCGGGTATTGATTACGAGGAAGTGGATGCCGTCTTCATTTCCCACATGCACAGCGATCATGTGGGTGGGTTCTCCATGTTCGTCCAGGCGCTGTGGCTCCAGCAGCGTCGGCGTCCGCTGCCAGTCTACGCCGCCCCCCGGGCGATTGAAGCCCTGCGGGCGTGGCTCACTGCAGTGGTCCTCCCTCCGGAACTGATCGGCTTCAACATCGAGTGGCGACCCCTCGTCGCAGGACATCCGATCGCGGTGGGTAACGTCGTGATCACCGCCCATGCCACCGCGCACCTGGAATCGTTGCGCCGGAGTTTTGAGGCCCGGTACCCCATGACTTCCTTCGAGGCCTTCAGCTTTGCAATGGAGGGACCCGGGTTCCGGGTGGGCCATACGGCGGATATCGGCGAGGTGGGCGATCTCGAACCGCTGCTGCAGAAGCGTCCGGACCTGCTGATCTGCGAACTCTCCCATGTGGAGCCGGGGCCCCTGTGCGCAGCGCTGAAGACGACCCCGCCGGGCCGGGTCATGTTCGTGCACGTTGCGCGAGAACACCTTGCCATTCCCGGCCAGGCCGAGAAAGGTCTGCATGAACTCTTGGATCCCGTGCCGTTTGCCCTCGCACACGACGGTCAGGTAGTCCCGTTTTAAGAGCCTGTTTAAAAACTCCAAGGGGTCCTGCGAGGAGGGATTTTGGCGGTGGCCCAGGCGGCGCGGCCGGCGCATCCCTGCTGGGGGCTGTAACGGACGAGCCAACGCCGGCCACCGGCAAAAGACCCGTCGCCCGGAGGGTTTTCGAGGAAAGGGCCCGCTGGCTTCGTTGCTCCTCGCTCACAGGTCCACTGGGGACATGC
>JBDKKE010000029.1:0-11347 GCA_039796255.1 Verrucomicrobiota bacterium
TTCCGCCGCCCCGGCGGAGCTGCGCATCGACTATGCCCGTGAGCTGAATGAGCAGCAGTTGGCCGCGGTCACCGCCCGCCCCGGTCCCGCCCTGGTCCTGGCCGGCGCCGGCGCGGGCAAGACCCGCACGCTGACCTACCGCGTCGCGTGGCTGCTGGAGCACGGCATTCCGGCGGAGCGGATTCTCCTGCTCACCTTCACCAACAAGTCCGCCCGCGAAATGATGCAGCGGGTGGCGGATCTCATCGGTGGAGACCTGTCGCGACTGTGGGGCGGGACGTTCCATTCCGTCGGACTGCGCATCCTGCGCCGGCATGCCGACCGCCTCGGCTACCGCAGCGACTTCACCGTCGCCGACCGCGAGGACACCAAGGACCTGCTGGCCGCCTGCATCAACGAGGCGGGAGTGGACGTCAAGGAGCGGCGGTTTCCCAAGCCCGAGGTGCTGGGGGAGATCTTCTCCATGGCGGTGAATACCGGACGCCCCCTCGCCGGGGTGGTCGCGGACGACTATCCGGACTTCCTCCCGCTGACCGACGTTTTTGCCGACATCGACCGCCGCTACGCCAAACGCAAGCGCGCCGCCGGGCTCATGGATTTCGACGACCTCATCACCCAGTGGCTCCGCCTCCTGCGCGAGCATGAGGATTTGCGCGAGGTGTATGGGCGTCGTTTCCAGTTTGTGCTGGTGGACGAGTATCAGGACACCAATTCGCTCCAGGCCGAGCTGCTGAATGTCCTCAGCGCCCGACATGGCAATCTCATGGCCGTGGGAGACGACGCCCAGAGCATCTACTCCTGGCGCGGCGCCAACTTCGCCAACATCCTGGACTTTCCCCAGCGCCATGCCGGCGCCCAGGTGTTTCGCATCGAGACCAATTACCGCAGCACGCCGGAGATCCTGGCCCTGGCCAATGCGGCCCTGGCGGCGAACACCCGCCAGTTCCCCAAACACCTGCAGGCGGTCCGTCCCAGTGGAACCAAGCCGGCCCTGGTGGTCTGCAATGACGCCGGCGAACAGGCGGCTTTTATCGCGCAGCGGATCCTGCAACTGCGCGACGAGGGTCGCCCCCTGAGCAGCATGTGCATTTTGTACCGTTCGCACTTCCACGCGCTGGAGCTGCAGATGGAGCTGACCCGTCGGAACATCCCCTTCCTCATCACCAGCGGGATTCGGTTCTTTGAACAGGCCCACATCAAGGACGTGGCCGCCTACATCAAGCTGGTGATCAATCCCCGCGACGAGCTGGCCTTCAAGCGGCTGGTGCGGATGCTGCCCGGCATCGGGGGCAAGGGAGCTGACAAGCTGTGGACCCGCTTTAACGCCGCCCTCGGTCCCACGGCGGACCTGCCGGAGGTCGAACCGTCCCGCGCACCAGCCTCCGACAACGACGGTGGGGATGGCGCCGGGGCGCCCGTTGCGGATCCGCCGGCCATTCCGGTGGCCCCCGCCCTCAGCGCGACGGCGGACGCCGTGCCGAAGAAGGCGGCGATTGCCTGGGCGCAGTTCACCGCCACCATTTCCCAGTGCGAGGCGCCCGAAGTCCGGCACTCGCCCGCGGCACTGATCCGGCTGGTCGTGGAAGCCGACTATGCGGACTACCTCAAGGCGACCTACGAGAATGCGCGGAACCGTCTGGAGGATCTGGACCAGCTCGCCAACTACGCCAGCCAGTTTCCCAGCTGCGCCGAATTTCTCTCCCAGCTCGCGCTGCAGACCAATCTGGAGGCCGAGGAGGGTGCCGGCCGCACCACGCGCGACGAGGAGGACCGGCTAAGGTTGTCCACCATTCACCAGGCGAAGGGACTCGAGTTCGACGCCGTGTTTGTGATCATGCTGTGTGACGGTTTGTTTCCCGGTTCCCGTTCGCTGGATTCCCCCGACGCGCTGGAGGAGGAACGGCGGTTGTTCTATGTGGCGACCACGCGCGCCCGCGACGAACTCTATCTCACCTATCCGCTGATCCGCACCCTGCAGGGCGGCACCACGCTCCAGCAGCGTTCCCGCTTCCTCGGCGAACTGCCGCGCGAACTGCTCGAGGAATGGAATCTCCATCCCACCGCCGAGTGGAATTCCCTGGGCGCCTCGGGGGCGGACGAGAACCAGGAGACCCGGGACGCCGGGGAGGAACCCTTTTGAGCGAGGCGAATCCGCAGACGACCACGGAACCCGTCCCGACGGGTTCGACTCCCGCCCATCTGGATGCCCTGTTGGCGCGTCCCGAACCGTTGCTGGCGCTGGCCCCGATGCAGGACGTCACTGACCTGCCGTTTTGGGGTCTGCTCGCCCGGTACGGCGGGCCGGATGTGTATTGGACGGAGTACTTCCGCGTCACCGCCACCTGGCGGCCGGAGAAGTGGATCCTGCGCAGCATCATTGAGAATCCCACGGGACGTCCCTGCATCGCCCAGTTGATTGGCAGCGACCCGGACGCCATGGCGCGCGCGGCTCGGGAACTGCAGCACTATCCGGTCGCGGCCATCGACCTCAACCTCGGCTGTCCCGCGCCGGTGGTGTATCGGAAATGCGCCGGTGGTGGTCTGCTCCGCGAGCCGGCGCGGGTCGATTTGCTGCTCGGGAGACTGCGCGACGCCGTGGGCCAACGCGGCATCAAGTTCACCGTCAAAACGCGCCTGGGCTTCGACAGTCCCCGCGTGTTCGACGAACTCCTGCCCATCTTCGCCCGACATTCCCTGGACCTGCTGACCGTGCACGGCCGAACGGTGGCGGAGATGTACCGGTCCGAGGTGCACTACGACTTCATACGCACCGCCGTCGATCACCTGCCGTTTCCTGTACTGGCCAACGGAAACGTGGATTCCCCCGATCGCGCGGAGGCAGTCCTGGCCTTCACCGGGGCCAGGGGACTGATGATCGGACGCGGCTGCATCCGCAACCCGTGGCTCTTTGAACAGATCCGCGCCCGGCGCCGGGGCGAGGTCGGGCCGCGTCCGACGGGCCGCGACGTGCTGGACTACATTCGCGCGCTGTGGGAGGCGACCGAACCGCCTGAATCCCGCGAACGCCTGCAGGTGGAGCAGATGAAGCGTTATCTGAATTTCATCGGCCAGGGGGTGGGAGCGGACGCCGCCACGGCGGCCTTGTTTCTCCACCGCATCCGCCGGTCCACCACCCGCGACGAGTTCTTCGGGATCTGCGCCGAGCATCTGGACCACGCCCATCCCGTCACCCTGGTTCCCCATGCCCACGTGCATGCCGCCCGCAACGAGGTGTCGGAGAGCGTGTCCGAAGACCCATCGGCATCCGGCAGTCGCGGTTACGAGCCTCACTTGGCCCTCCAGCCCATGCCCACACGCGGAGGGAGCGGAATCCCCACGTCGTCCGATAAGATTTAGGCGGGATTGGGCGGACACCGGAACGCCGATCCACGGGCCAGCTCCGCGAGCGGCGCGGGTTGCAGTTCCATAAACTCCGGCGTCTCCAACCGGTGCCTGCCCGCCAACGGGGTTCGGACCAACTGTTTCAGTTCCCCTGAATTGCGGGACCAGCGGAAACCATTGAAGAACTCCAGCGGCTCGAACTGCGTCTTGTAGAGGGCCGCCTCCGAGTAGCAACTGCCCAGGTAGAGATGGGCCATGCCAGCCTGGGAGAAATAATCCACAGCGCGGTTCATCATCTCCATTCCCGCCGAACGCTCCCCGGGCTCCAGGGAATAAAAGGCGTAGTAGTAGAACGCCACCTGCGGCGGCTCCAGAAACATCAGGACTGTCCCGACATCCGCACCCGTCGCGACATCCGTGAAGTGGAGCAGATGGGTGATCACCGCGCCCGACATCAGCCGATCGAGGCGGGCACCGGGCATGACGCCCACACCAAAACGCGCTTCAGCGAAGGCCAGCCAGGCCGTCCGACGCGACTCGGTGAAGTCAAACGTCGCCCGTGGAATCAGCTCGGCCTGCAGACGCGAGGCCTTCCTCAGCAGGCGGCGGTTCTCCGAGGACGGCTTCCATTCCGCCAGGGGCACGCGCAATTGACGGACCAGATAGAACCGGTCCATCGCCGCCGTGCCCGGCAGAAAGCCGGACGCAAAGGCGTCCGCCGGGGTCTCGGCCGGCTCCAGAAATCCCCAGACAGCGTAGGGATAAACGTAGTGCGTCGCGTCCGGTGCCGCTTCGGAGAAAAGCAGTTTCATGGTTCAGCCGCCGACGTAGTGACGGGGCAGGCGGGAGCGCCAGCCGGTGAGGACGTCATAGCTCACGCTGCGCTTGAGCGCGGCGATGTCGTGCGCGGTGATTTCGGCGTCCCCCTGGCGTCCCATCAGCACCGCCTCATCACCCACCTGGGCGTCCGGCACCTCCGTGAGATCCACCATGAGAGCGTCCATGGTGATGCCACCGACGATGGGGACCCGCCGGCCCTGGACGAGCACCCATCCCTCGTTGCGCACCCGCGGATAGCCATCCCCGTAGCCTAGGGCGAGAAGTCCGATACGGCTCGGACGCTCCGCCCGCCACCGCATGCCATATCCAACCGAATCGTCCGGTTCCAGGTCCTGAAAGGCGACGACTTGGGCCTTCACCGACATGACGGTGCGGAG
The DNA here is from genome assembly GCA_039796255.1 of Verrucomicrobiota bacterium. GTDB lineage: Bacteria > Verrucomicrobiota > Verrucomicrobiia > Limisphaerales > UBA9464 > UBA9464. Next base: position 4,560 of record JBDKKE010000029.1, read on the forward strand.
CCCTGGAATTCGCCGGCAGACCGACGAGGGATAGACCCCCTGGGCCAGCAGGCCGACGCGGACAACATTGAAGTGGGCTTCGGGAAGGTCCAGAAACCCACCCGAGTTGCAGTGATGAAGCTGTCGCGGCGTTAAGCCCGCCTCCTGCAGCGCGGCCAGGCACTCCTCGAAACGCGCCAGCTGGGTGCGGGCAAATCCCTTTTCCAATTCGTCGCTCTGGGCGAAATGGCTAAGCACTCCGGTCACCTCGATTCCGGGAAGTGCTGCCAGCCGTGCGCTCCAGTCCGCCCGGGTGCGCCAGGGAAATCCGAACCGGTTCATGCCGGTATTGATTTTCAATTGGAGCGGAACCGGACGTCCTCGCTCCCGCCCCAATTGGGACAGCATTTCGGCGATCTCGATCCGTCCCACGCAGGGCTCCAATCCGAGTTCCAGCACCCGCGTCAGTTCTCCGGGAAGCCGCTCCCCGAGCAGCAGAATCGGTGCGCTGACGCCGGCCTCGCGGAGTTCCTCCGCCTCACCCAACGTGAACACGGCGAGGTCGTCCACGCCGCTGTCCAGCGCCGTCCGCGCCGCCGGTACCGCGCCGAGCCCATAGGCGTTGTCCTTGACCACGTACAGCAGTCGTACTCCCGCCGGCAACTCGGAGCGGAGAAGGCGGCAGTTATGCGCCAGGGCGGTGAGATCCACCTCCACCCAGGCTGAGCGGGGACGGGAAGGAACGACGGAGGTCTTCATTCATTCCCCGGGGGCCAGAGTGTCTCCCCGACATCGGTGCGGTAGTAGCTGCCCAGCGAATGGATGCGCCGGATGTTCCCGTAGGCGGTCCCGATGGCGGCCTCCAGCGTATCGGCCAGCGCGGCCACATCGCACAACCGATGGCCCGTCGCCTCCAACCCGCCGTCGTGGCGGGCCGTCACTTCCTGCCACCACACATCACAGGTGAAGTCGCCGTCCACCGTCACGGGGACCCGGGGTCCGGTCAGGTGGATGAAGGGATATCCATAGCCGGCGAGCGTCAGATTGCAGCCAAACTCCAGTCCCGGACGCCAGCGTGGCGCCAGCGGCTCGTTGCGCGCACAGCGCCGAAACGTCTCCAGCGGATTGTCCAGCATTCGGGCAATCATCGGTCCACTGGTGACGCCCAGGCGCACGTTGTATTCGAGCACGTGCCAGCGGTCCTCGTGCCACATGGCGGTGACCTGGACGGGACCGTTGAAGTTCACCTCCCGGAACCATGGCAGCAGCGGGGTGAGGAGTTCGCGGACCAGTGCGTACTGGTCCCCGGTATCCCGCTGGACCAGTCCGCCCAACGGCGCTCCGGCCACGATGCCCAGATTGCCGTCAAAGGCCCGCTTGTACTCCTGATTGGTCACCAGCGGATAAATCTCACCGCCGCTGACCAGGGCGATGTGCCCCGCCTCCCGGCGCCCGAGGTACTCCTGGAGAAAAATGCCCTCCGAATCATCCAGTTGCGGCAACCACGCCAGGGTGTCTGCGACCGACTCGCAGACGATGGTGTGGATGGGACTGGTGGGCGAACAGAGCGGGTTCTTGAGCACGAACGCCCGCTGCTCCCGCCGCACCAGCGCCTCCGCCTCGGCGCGGGTGCGCACAAACCAGGAGCGGGGGAAGGGTATTCCAAAGCGCGCACACAACTCCCGGGCGAAATCCCGTTCACGCTCCAGTCGAAGGCCCTCCCCAGTCGGACACAGGAGGGGCACCCCGAGCGCCAGCAACCGATCGGTCCAGGGCTTCAGAGCCCATTCGAGAGACATCGGCACCAGAAAGTCCGGATTCTCCCTTCGGATCCAGTCACACGGATCGGGCTCCTCCGCCGCAGAGCGGCAGGAACCCTCCTGGAGCGGACCGTGATGCGCATAGTCCCGGGTCAGGTAGGCGGTGACGCTGGCGCCGTCCTCGCGCAGCCGCCGCATCATGGCCTGGGTAAACGCCCCCACCCCCAACACCAGAACCCGATTGGCCGTCGCCGCCGTTTTTTCCATGAAGCGGGCGGGACGTTAGGAACCGGCGGGCCCCAGGGAAAGGGGGATCCGCTGCCGACTGCCGGAAATCCCCACTGGGGTGCTACGGATTCAGGGACTGGATGCCGGCTTCGCCCTTCATCGAGAACTGGGTGATGGCGGTGCCGTCCAGCGGCAGCTTCATCAGGTCCACCGAGCGAATGTGGCTGTTCTCGTAGGTTCGAAAATAGAAGCGCCGCGCCTGCAGGTCGGCCGCACTCGTCCAGAGCGTGTAGTCCGCCGTGACGTTGCCCTTGGCGTCCCGCTCGCCATCCCGGGCCGCGCCCTTGGGAATGTCGAAATTGTTCAGGATGTGAAATGCCTGCAGCACGGCATCCGTGCCGCTCGCCGACGGCAGCACCGAGGTGCTGTAGGCGACCGCCCGGACCAGCCGGGAGGGCGGGGTGAAATCCCCGGGCAGTCCCAACATCCCGCTGCCCTGACCCAAGGGGGTGAGGGTCACGCTGCCCAGCTTCACCGGCGGCCGGTTGACCATGGAGAAGTTCACGTAGTTCCGCAGGTTGGTCATGTGCCAGTCGAAGGCCGGCGAGTTGCTCATCACCCCCAGGGGGTTGTCGTGAACGTGGAGTTGCCCGTCCACGTACTCGATGACGATGCTCTCTCCCGTGGTGTCATAGACCACGTAGTGGACCGGCGGCACAAATCCCCAGGCGGGAAACACGATGTCCGCCACCACCACGTTGCTGATGTTTTGCCGCACTTCGCCGACGGTGCCGAAATTCTCCGCAATCCAGGAGCCGAGTTCCCACGGGGCCAGGGTCCGATCCGCCTTCGCCGCGTCGAACGGCGGGTACTTCGCCGTGGTGGGAAAGTAAAACAGGCCCACCGCCAGCCCCTTCTCGTTGACGCCGTCGAAAAGGAAGGGCAGTCCCACGCCATTGGCCCCCACCGAGGCGTACTTCGAGGTCCACTTCAGGCCGGTCGCGCCCTGGGGCGTCGTGCCCGTCCGGGCAAACCGGCGCGGCACGACAATCACCTCGGACTCCAGGTCAAACCCGAATTCCAGCGTGCGCGCGCGCACCACGGTGCCGTCAGTGGCAATCAGGCGAATGCCGGTGCAGGCGTCCGCTCCCCGAGGAACGAGAAACGTCGCGACCAGGAAGAGGACCAGAGGGAGGCGGGAGAGGCGGTTCATGGAGATTGGGTTGCTGGATGCTGTCCGCAGGAACGACGGCGGTTGGCCTTGGATCGAACAATTCCTGCCCGATGTCGAGCCCATCCGACCCGGTTGCCACAGATCCTCAGAATGTTTTGTTCCTTTCTGTCACCGGGGATGGCTTTATCTTACCCACTTAAAGGCGGGACCGTCGGGATTCTTCGAGGGCAGATCCCCTTTTTGAGACGCCCGCCTGCAACAAAGATGTCCACTAGCACGTTCTTGCTGACACCGGCGGCCGCCGCCTACCTGGGACAGTTCGTGCTGTCGCTGATCTACCTGGCGGCGTTCCTGGCGATCCGGAGGCGCTCCCAACCAGATGCCGTAGTCACGCGAACCCTCCAATGGGGGTTCATCTTCCTGGCTCTGTTCGCAATGACCGGCTTCATGGAGAACGGATTTCAGCGGGGATGGCGGGTGATGGGAGCATATCTGCGTCCGACACTGGGGATGCTCTGTGGATGGGTTCTCCTGCAGTACGCCTTTCAACTCCTGAACCCCAGCCGGCAGTTTGGCAAAGTCCACCGGGTGCTGCAGTTCATCGCCACTGCCTGCCTTGCCTATGAGTTCTGGACCCTGTCCACCCGCCTTTTCCATCTCTTCGGGCACAACCGGGTGATCTGGAAGAGCGATCCAGAGAGCGTGAACTCACTGGTGGTGCAACTGCTGCCCCTCATCCTGGCCGGACTTCGTTGGAGAAGCCTGGCTGCCAACGAAGCCCGGAGCCGGGGCTGGAAGCAGGCCCTTGTGCGACCCGTGAATCGCGAACTTCGGGCGCTCCGCTTTCTCACCCTGCTGCTGCTCGCCTTCACCGCCTTTGCCCTCATCGAGTCCGTGGAGGGCCTGGGAGTCCCTCAATGGATCCGCCAGTTCAGTACGGGATTTGGCGTCCTGATCTCCTGCTATCTGCTGGGATACCTCTCGATGTCGGAATGCAAATTCACCTTCGGCCTGGGTGCCAAGATCCGCGGCATCATTGCGCTGGTGACCCTGATGGTCCTGATCGTCATCGCGCTGGCCGGCTATTACGGGCTGGTGGTGCAGCGTGACCACCAGGGTGTGTCGCAGGGCACACCGGCGTCCCAAATGGAAGCTCGCCAGAGCCTGCTCTGGACCCCCACCCCGGAGGGTTACCTGGTGAGCAACCCGGTGCCTGATTGGAGACCCGAGGGCGAGATTCAGGCGACCCGGGAGGCGATCAGTCTGCGCCTCCCCTTCAGCTTCCCCTTCGGCGGTACCGCCTACCGGGACATCGTGGTCGACAAGAACGGACTCATCGGATTGGGCACCGCCGGGTTTCACTACTCCGATTTCCTCTGGCGCTGCAACCCGCGTCCCCTGCTCGCCCCGGGTTACATCGACCTGGATCCCGACACCTCCAACGGCGGACACCTGCTCATCGACACCAACGCCGAGCGGGCTGTCGTCACCTGGTCCCGTCTCAGCGCCTGGGCCCATCCGACCTACCGGCCGATCTTCCAGACGGTGCTCCAGAAGGACGGCTCGGTTTGGTTCAACTACCGGGACCTGAATGATCCAGATCTCGATCTGGGCGACTCGCGGCCCTTGATGGAGTTCATCGGGATCTTCCCGGGACCGGAATCCCAACCGCGCAGAATCCATGTGGCAAACGGACGCGTCACCGGATCCGCCAGTGGACCGAGCCTGTTCATTGATCTCACTTCAGACTGGTGTCAGCAGTTCATGTCCTTCAGCCGGGGAATGTCCGTGTTGATCGTGGTGACACCCCTCGTCCTGGCGTTCGCGGCGGAGAGAATCCTGCGCCGCCGGATCCTGCGTCCGCTGGACCGTCTGGTGGCTGCGGTGGGCTCCATGAACGAAGGCCGCCTGGTGCAGTCGCTGCCGGTCGCGTCCAACGACGAGATTGGCTACCTCACTGGGGGATTCAACCGGATGTCGGCCTCGGTCAGCGCGGCGACGGAGGCTCTGAAGCGGCAGCGCGACGGTCTGGAGGATGAGGTGCGCATCCGGACCCGTGCCCTGGAACTGGAACTGGTGGAACGACGAGAGGCAGAACGGCGGGCTGAGGCGGCCAACCGGGCCAAGAGTGAGTTCCTGAGCAACATGAGCCACGAACTCCGCACGCCCCTCAGCGGAGTCATCGGGATGACCACCCTCCTGCTCGACACCCGGCTCGACGAAGCCCAGCGGGAGTATGCCAGCACGGCGCAGGAAGCCGCCGGAGCGCTGCTCAACGTGGTTGGTGACATCCTGGACTTCTCGAAGATCGAGGCCGGACATCTGCAGATGAGCCCCACTTCCTTTCGGCCGGCGGACCTGATGAGGGAGGTCGCCTCCATCATCTCCGCGGCCGCCGAGGCACGGCGCCTGGAGATCGCCATCTGCGTGGATCCCCGTGTGCCGCAGAGCGTGGTCGCCGACATGGGACGCGTCCGGCAGGTGGTGCTCAACCTGGTGGGGAATGCGGTCAAGTTCACCGAGCGTGGCCACGTCCGCATGATGCTCGACGCAGTGCCGCTGCCCGATGGCCGAACCCGGCTGATCTGGAAGGTTGCGGATACCGGGATGGGCATTCGCCCCGAGGTCGTCGAACGCCTGTTCCGTCCGTTTGAGCAGGAGGATGCCTCGACCGCACGACGATTTGGCGGAACCGGACTGGGACTGGCGATCAGTCGACGCCTGGCGACGCTGATGGACGGCACCGTGGAGTGCGAGAGCCACGAAGGACGGGGCTCCATCTTCACCTTCACCCTGGTGGCGGCGGTGGAGTCCGCAACGGCGCCCAAGCCCGATCTCTCCACCACCCCCCTGCGAATCGCCGTCATCTCCCCAACCCCCGTCATCCGCGACTGTCTTTCAAACCAGTTGACCGGGTGCGGACTTTCGGTCGCCGCGTCCTTCGACTCGCTCGCGGCGGCCATCCAGGAAATGCCGGCGGAGGTACCTGCCTTGGATTGGATCCTCGTGGACCGACCCGTTGAGGATCCTTTTCCGTTGTATGACCTGAGGACGCTTCGTCGCGTGCCCCAGTTCGCGGAGTCCCGGATCCTCCTACTCACACCCAAGTCCACGGCGCTCCCAGAGCGCCTGGGAGTAGACCTCGGCGTCCACGGTCGGATCTTCAAGCCCTGGCTCATCGCCGATCTGCTTCGATGGATCAACCCCGGGGTTACGGGATCGAACGCCGAGAGCGCCCGTGGGCCAGCCCTTCTGGAGGAACACGACGGCGCGGTCGCGCCCAACGAAACCGACCCGGCGATCCCCGCGATCGACAGGCCGCGGGTGCTGGTCGTGGACGATAACAAGAGCAATCGCCGCCTCGCCGTCCTGATGCTGCAGCGCCTCAATGTCGAACCGCTGGTCGCCGCCAGTGGCAGCGAGGCTCTGGAAATCCTGGGTGGCCGGCGCATCGACGTGCTCCTGATGGACTGTCAGATGCCCGAAATCGACGGCTATGAGGCCGCCCGACGGATCCGGGACGATCCGGGAAAATATGGTGAACCCTACATCATTGCCTTCACCGCCGACGCGGCCCCGGAACACGAAGCGAAGCGGCGGAGCGCCGGCATGGACGACAGCCTGGGCAAGCCGTTTCGTTCGGCCGG
>JBDKKE010000030.1:0-5226 GCA_039796255.1 Verrucomicrobiota bacterium
AGAAATGGCGGAGTCCGAGCGACGGCGGGAGGACCGGTGGAGGCTTACCGCACGACGGGTCCGGTACTGGACCTCGGGGATGGCAGCTATGTGACCCCCATCATCGTGCGGACGGTGAATCCAAATCGATCCAGCCCCTCTGTGGGGCGCTTCTGGCTCACCGATCTCGCGGGGGCTCCCTCGGCAAATCTTCCTCCGATGCTCCTGCGGGGACCGATGGATGTGTTGGTGTCCCGTCGGACCGGTTTCCGTGAACCCGTGGTGTTGTCGGCAGTCGTCCAGTCAGGCACGGCGGTGGAGTTTCGCTGGTTTCTGAATGATGCGCAGATCGAGGGGCAGACGAATGCCCTGCTGATGATCCCGGATCCGCAGCCCGGGCACTCGGGGCGCTATCGTTTGGAGGCGGCCAATTCGCTCGGAATGGTGAAGGCGGAGGCGCTGGTGACTGTGGTTGTCCCACCGCCGGAGGCACCACGGTTGAGCGCGGAGTGGATTCCTGGCGAGCGTCCCCTGCGTCTACGCTTCCAGCCGATCACGGGATATCATTACCGGCTGGAATCCTCCGGTGACCTGATTTCCTGGACCCCGCTGGAGGATCCGGCCGCGGTCATCTCACCGAATGAGTTTGCGCCCCAGGTGGGTAATGGTCCCGGGTATTACCGGCTGCTCCAGGAGCCGTGAGCACCAGAAATGGGGAGCCCGCTCAGGAGCGAGGAGGAGGTCGGGACTTATGGGAAGGCTCGGTTTCATTGTCCGGTCCGATCCGGCGGCGGCCATGGAGGGGAGAGAATGGCGATGCCCCGTAAACTTTCTGTATGTCTGCTGCTGGCTGGACTCTGGTTCCGCGCACCTGGGCAGGAGGCCCGCCTTCGCAGGGTCGTGGATCCGGACGCATCGCGGTTCCAGATCCTGGGCTCGAAGGACGATGAGTGGTGGATCGAGAGGTCCCCGGATCTGCGGCAGTGGTCGCGGGAATCCGCCATGCCCCCGCTGGCGTCTGGCCCCGGGGACGCCGGCCCCATCCGTGAGGTTTCGGCCCCAGCCGGTCCGGTTGCGTTCCATCGCGCCGTCCGGACCGGCGGACTGTATGACGACACGCTTCTCCGTCGCCTCCACCTGCGATTTGAGCAGCCCGACTGGCAGGATCTGCTGATCGCGGCCCATGGCACGAGCTCCAATGTCCTGTGCCGGCTGGAAGTGGATAACGGCACTGTGCTTACCGGCGTCGGAGCCCGCTACAAGGGCAATAGCTCGTTCTCTCCTTTGCTTCCCAGGAAATCCCTGAATCTCCTGATCAACCATATCCGCGACGCCGATGAGCTCCTGGGCTATGAGGCCTTCAACCTGAACAACGCGCAGGGAGACGGAACCATCCTGCGCGAGGCGATCTTCTTTAACGTCATGCACCGATACGCTCCGGGACCGCGCGGCGCTCTCGCGACGCTGTTCATCAACGACGAGTATTGGGGAGTTTACTCGCTGGCCCAGCAGGAGGACGGCGACCTGATCCGGGAATGGTTTCCCAGCAATGAAGGGGACCGGTGGCGCGCACCAAACAAGAATCCCGGCGGGTCGGCACTGACCTGGCTGGGTGCCGACCCTGCGGCGTACCACCCCTTCTACGAACTCAAGAAATCCCCGGATGCGGGACGCGCCTGGGGGCGGTTGGTGCATGCGGTTGATGTCCTGAGCAACACCCCGGACTCGACGCGCCGGGAGGCGCTGGAGGACGTGTTTGGGGTGGATTCGTGGTTGTGGTTGCTTGCGGTGGAGAACGTGTTCTCCGAGGACGACAGCTACATGAACAAGGGGGCGGATTACGGATTCTATTTTGAGCCGGAAAGCGGCCGGATTTTTCCGCTGGAGCACGATGGCAACGAGGGGTTCCGCCCGGGAGTAGAGGAGGTGTCCCCAGTGGAGGGCGCCGAGAATGAAGGACGTCCGATGATCTCGCGACTCCTGGTGCTCCCCGAACTGCGGCAGCGTTATCTGGCGCACGTGCGTACCGTGTTGGCGGAATCCTTCAACCCGGAGGTCCTGACCCCGCTGATTGACCGAATGAGCGCATTGAGTGCCGACGCCATCGCGGCGGATCCCCGGATGGAGTTCCCTGATTCATCCTATGCGGACGAAGTCCGAATTCTGAAATCCTTTGTTACCAATCGCCACGCCTTCCTGATCCGGCATCCTGAGGTGGCGACTTACCCTCCGGTGATTGGGCCCGTTTCCGAGCCCGAACCTCCTTCTCCGGGGGAGTCGGTGACCCTGGCCGCCGTGGTGAAGGGTGCGGATGGCGAGGGAATCGGGCAGGTGTCGCTCTGGTACCGCCCCGGCCAGGCAGGCAAGTACACTCGGATTGCCATGCGCGATGACGGCGTGGGGCCAGATGAATCCGCCCGAGATGGACGCTGGGCCGCACGGATTCCGCCCCAGTTGGCGGGGACGACGCTGAGTTACTACATTGAGGCCCGCACGGCCGACAAGGCGGGGATCGCCGCCTACTTTCCACCTCGGGCGGAGTCGGGTCCGCTGGTCTGTCGGGTCACCCAAGGAACTCCGGGGAATAGTTCCGTGGTGATCAGCGAGTTCATGGCTGCAAACAGCGGATCCGTTCGCGACCCCCAGGGCGATGCGGACGACTGGATCGAACTGCAAAACCGGGGCGGAGAGGCGGCGGATCTCTCCGGATGGTATCTCAGTGATGATCCGGAGAGTCCCCGCAAGTGGCGGGTGCCGTCGGGTACCGTGATCCGGGCAGGCGGCTATCTGATGGTCTGGGCCGATGAAGACGTTGCAGATCTCCCTGGACTGCACGCGAACTTCCGGCTTTCCGCGCAGGGGGAGACGCTGATGCTGGTGGATGCGGATTCGCGTTGGAACGTGATTCGCGACTCAGTGACGTACGGACGCGTGTCATCCGACGTCGCCTTGGGCCGAACCGCAGCCCTGCCGACAGCGTTCCTACCGGTTCCGCCAACTCCCGGGGCCGCCAACCCCTGACTCGGTAGATGGGTTTAGAGCGCCAATCCGGGGGGATCCGGAGGTGGCCATGGGGCTGGCACGGGGATAGGATTACTTCAGGAGCCATGCCGCCCCGCCTCCCAAAGACTTTCCCGCTGCTGGCAGTGCTGTGCCTGATCACCTTCCCGATGCTTCGTGTTTTGCCGGCACCGGGGGCGGTAATCTCCGAGTTTATGGCCAGCAATGGGGTGGGAATCCGGGATGAGGATGGCGACGCCTCGGACTGGATCGAGATCGCCAACCTCACTGCGGAAGATCTCGATCTTCAGGGGTGGCGACTCACCGACAGTGTTTCGCAGTCCTCCAAGTGGGTGTTCCCGGCGGGTGTGATCCTGCCGGCGGGCGGGCGGCGTGTGGTGTTTGCCTCAGGCAAGAACCGGAGGAACCCCGGGGCGGCGCTGCACACCGGTTTCAGCCTGCGAGCGGAGGGAGAATACCTGGCACTCTTCCCCCCCGCCGGGTCCGTGCCGGCAACCGAGTTTCGGCCGACCTTCCCGCCCCAATCGCCGGACATTGCCTTTGGAACGGGAGTTCGGGAGTTTGCGGCACCCCTCGTGGTGCCGGGATCCACGGCTCGGATCCGCATCCCTGCGGTTGGCGATGATGACCGGAAATGGACCGGGGGCGCCGAATCGAGCCGTTTTGATGACCGCGACTGGATATTGGGGACTGCGGCGGTGGGTTATGATGACGCTTTATTGGACCGCCTCCACCCATTGCTGGGCTATTGGACCTTTGACGATGTGCAGCAGTCCCGCGTGGCCAGTGATTCGAGTGGTCAAAATGCCCATGGCAGCCTGGTAGGATCCGCTTCGTTCACCGCAGCGGGTGGCGGTCGGTCGGGACGATCCCAGGACCATGCGCTGGATCTACGTGCAGGAGGAAATCAGGCTTCGGTGCGGGTGGATGCCGCGTCGCGGGGTGCATTCGACCGAATGCAGCACCTTGATCGGGCCACGGTGAGTCTTTGGGCCTTCGGCGGTCCCGAGTTGCCGGCACCCAACTGCGTATTCTGGTTCGACACCGGAGCTGCATCCGGGGAATCCCGGAATTTCATGGTCCATCTGCCGTGGTCCGATGGGGTGATTTATTTCGACACCGCCGGCTGCTGCGAAGGGGACACCCGAATCTCGCGCCAGGAGATCGATTCGACAATGTGGCGTGGCCGGTGGAATCACTACGCATTCCTCAAGGATGGCCCCCGAAAGGAGATTTGGCAGAACGGCCGGCTCTGGCATAGCGGGTCAGGAGCGGCGCCGCTGCAGGCGGTGAAGTCTCTCTGGCTGGGGAGCGGTCCGGACGGCACCAGCGCCTACCCGGGGCGAATCGATGAGCTGGCGGTTTGGGCCGGTGCCCTCGCAAAGGCCGACATTGAGGCTTTGGCCGGTGGCATGGCGGCATCCGCCATCGGGAGTTACCAGCCGTGGATCCAGACTGACCTGGGATCGAGCATGCGCGAGATCAGTCCCCGCGCCCAATTGCGTATTCCCTTCGTCATTCCGGAAGGAGAATTACCTGAGGTCTTGCTGCTGCAGGTGCGCTATGACGAAGGCTTCATCGCCTGGGTCAATGGGGTAGAGTTGGCGCGACGCAATGTTCCGGTGATTCGCAGTCGGACCAAGGCAGAAGGCCTCCATCCGGAGACGCTGCCACTGCCCGTCCCGTCGGGACTTTTGCGCCCCGGCATGAACCTATTCGCGATTGAGGGCGTGCAAAGGGACAGTGCTGGGGCCGATTTCCTGTTGGAGGCCGAATTGCGTGCCGGACAATGGCTCTCGGGTCGGTACTTCACGGTTCCCACGCCGGGTGAGCCCAATGGCGCTGGGGTTGCCGGTTTGACCGCCGCACCGGTATTCTCGATCGAACGCGCGTTTCTCACTGCCCCGGTGGACGTCGTGCTGTCCTGTCCTACGCCCGGCGCACAGATTCGCTATACCGAGGACGGCAGTGTTCCCTCTCCCACGCACGGCATCCTGGTCACCCCGGCCTCCGGGACCCGGTCCGCCTCGGTGGTGGTGAACGTCCGTCAGAGTCAGGCTGTCCGGGCCATCGCCTTTGCGGGGGATTTTGAACCCTCCCGGGTCGAGACCCATACCTACCTCTTTGCGGATCAGGTCGAGCGTCAGCCGGCCCGGATTCCGGGATATCCTGCCACCTGGGGCGTCTATGGCGCCTACGGTCCCACTCCCGGCCAGCCGGTGCCGG
>JBDKKE010000031.1:0-6003 GCA_039796255.1 Verrucomicrobiota bacterium
AGCCAGAGGAATTTCGGATCAGCACCCAAGGCAAGGGTCACATCGGCCGGAGTCAATCCGGTGAAGACGGCCTTGAAGTGATAGCCCAAACCGTTCAACGGAACCACCGAACCGTTCAACGGGGTGCGCAAGGTAGCTTTGCCACTGGTGGTGAAGGTGCCTCGGACCGCTGTGGGAATGATGCGGCATTCCACAACGCCGAGATCCAGGGGCAGTCCGGTCCGGATGTCCGCACCGTAACCATAGACCTCCACGGTGTTGGCGTTGACTTGAACCACGCCGGATTGGACTTCGAGGTTTTCCACGTAGGTCTGATTGCGTGTGAGCGGCGTTGGGTTGAGACCCGTGTCATTGCGGTCAAACGACATGACGCGGATGAGGTCCCCCACCGCGATATCCGGGGTCGGGCCTTCCCACGGGGTGGCACCGATATGGTTCACCTCCACGATGCCTTCAAAGATGGACGGCGTCGCGGGATCGTCCACTGGCACGATGTTGTGGGCAGCGCCGATCACTTCATAACGACGCGAGGCTGAACTGAAGCGCTGGATTTCCACGTTCACCAGCTCGTTCGCCTTGAACCCGTCGCTATAGACATAATCTCGCACATGGAAAACGCTCACAAAGCGGTCCAACGGAGGATCGTTGTAACCATCTGCCGTGGTGGAGGAAATACCGCTCACGGAGATGGAATTCGTGATGATCAAAGTGGAATTGGCATACGGTAAATACACGATTTTGAACACCGCTGCGGCCGCCCCCAGGCGAGTCGGCGTGTAGCGGATGGTGATGTTGGTGGAAGCACCGATCGGCAGGGCCATGGCCCTGCGGGTGTTACCCGCGGTGTCCGTCAAGGCGAATTCCGTCGTATCGCCCACAAAAGAAACAGACTCCATGCGGCCGGCTGTCTGGTCCAACTGGCCCTCATTTTTGATGGTGAGCTGCATGTTGAATATGCCACCGACCGCAGTGTCCGGGAAGGTCAGTTTGGCGGGGGTCACATTGAGATAGACGTAGGTCCGGGATACCACCTCGCCATGGAGTCGCACCATAACCGTCCCCGCGACATTATCCAGGATGCTAAGAACCGCATCCTTGTTTCCGACGCCACCGGTGGTGTTGAAGCGAACGGTCAACGTCGTGCTTTCGCCAGGCAGCAATGTGACGTTGGTGGTTCCGATTACAGTGAAGTTGGCCGTGTTCGTTCCGGTGATGCTATAGCCAGAGATCTGCACATCGCCGGGGCCGGGATTCAGGATGTTGAACACGCGGTCAAAGGTAGGGTTTCCGTTGGTCCTCATCGGCGGGAACAGCAGCTCGAGAGCGCTGACGAGGGTATCGCCGGTGAGCGGCTCCAATACCGCCGGAGCCCCGCCGCCGTCAGGAATGCAGCCCCCTTCCACCGAGGCGCCAAATTCATTGATGGTGGCTTCAGAATTGGCCCGCCCCTGCCAGTTGGCGGAACAGGTGGCGCGATGCAGCGCGCGTTCAATGTCATTGTCCTCGCCCGGCCCATTGTGCAACCCGGTGAACGTAGCGATGAATCCATCCGGACGGGCAGGGTCACGGACAATCGACCCTTCGCCTGGGGCGCCAATGGCGCGGGCGCCGATGGGTTGGTTGGCGTTATTCTGACCGGCTCCATTTACAAAGCGGAACTGGTCGGCGGATCCGGAGACAAGCTCCACGGAGATTTGATTGAGAGGCATCGGGGAGCCATCTTCGTTGGCCGCACGACCGCGCAGTTCGATGGTGGTCGCACCCACCAAGGTGACGGACGTCGTCGGGTCGGAGGGCGAAGCAAACAATTCCACGTCCGCGACATAGGATTGATAAATCGGGCCCGCAGAAGAGAGGACCCGCACACGGTCGCCAGGCCGCACATCCGGGATGACGTCCAACCAGCAGGGAGAACCCGGGTGGTTCACTTCCACAACGCCAGATACGCCGGAAAGGGGCGGACTCAGGGACACCAATTCGCCATGGCGCAATAATTGGATGACATAGGTGTCATCGGAAGGAGGGAGATCTACAGAAACAAATTCCCGACCCGGAAAGGTGGCTATGCGCATGGTCGACGGCGGGGGTTCAATGACCGTCTGCTGATCAAGGCCGGTGGCGGAGAGGCCCACCGTGATGGAGGCTACCCCTGACGCTCCCACGTTCAGCGTGGCAGTCCTCGTACCCACCAGTCTGGGTTGGGAAACGAGGCTCAACGACACGCCCGTGATGCCCACCGGCAAGGACGTCGGGAGCGTACCCAGGAAGCGGAACTCATTGGTGGCACCCGTGAGGGAGGCGACGAAATTGGTCGCCGTAGCATCACCCAGATTATAAACCTTCACCGAATAAGGCGCGGAGAGGACCCCGAGGAAGCGGCTTCCCAGGTCCAATGCCGTGGGACGGGCCACCAGGTAGGCGGCGTTCGGCGCCGCACCCGCATAGGCATAACCCGTCAGCGGCACGCGCACGTCTCCAAAGCGGCTGTCGCAATGAATCACGAGCGTCGCGTTCTTCTCGCCGGCCGTCAGCGCCTGCATGGACACCGGATAAGTGATGATTGCACCAACTTCCAGGGTATGGCCGCCGTTGGGAATCGTGGGCGCGATGAAGGAGTCCGCATCAACCCCTTCGAGGGTCATGCCCGTGATATGCAATTGCCCGAAAACGCCCGCGCCAGTGTTCGTGACACCAAACGTTTGGGTTTGCAGGGTATTAATCGCGGTGGAGGTAAAGAACACGCCAGCGGAGTCGGTGCTCAAGACCGGAGCATCCAGGGGCGCATTACAGGATTGCGCAAAAGGCCCTGGCTGATCCGCAGAGCCTGCGATGGTGACGCTCAGCCCATTGCCGCCGAAGTCGACAAAGGCAATCGAGGCCTCCCCCGCCAGGGCCTGGAGGACGTCCGCATCGGTAAGGGCGGTAACTCCGTCAAAAAGCACGGTGAACGTGGCCGTCCAGTTCGTGTTTGCAGAGTTCACCGGCGCATCAAACGCGGGACTTCCCAAAATCAGACGCTGACCATCGCTGAACCGCGGACTGACAATATCGACCGTAAATGGGACCAGTTGACGACCCGCCCCCCCGTTGGCGGCGGGATCGTTGGCATACCCCTTCACCTGAACAACGCCCACGGAATTGGCGGGGAGGAAGGGTCCCTGCGTAATCACAATATCCGCCACCGTGGTCTGCTCGATGAACGCGGTCGGAACCGGGTCGAAATCCAAGGGAGTGGTCGGATCGTCAGCCAGTTTAATGCCGCTGACCTGGACGATGTCCCCACCTTTGATGTCCGGAGTAATCGCCTCACCCAGGGAAGGCACGATGCCCCAGCAGTAGCCGCCGGGATGGTTGACCTCGGCGAAGCCAACCGCGTCAGGAATGATGCCGTCCACATGGCCGGTAACCACCGGCAAACCGCCGCCTGCAGGGGCGCGAAGCACCTCCAAAGTCAACGTCGTATCCGGAGCAAGGTTGGTGTAGCCTCCCAAGGATACAAAGTCCCGGGAAGGGAACAGGGCCATGGAATGGCTCTCCACTGTGGGAGTGGGAATGACCGCAACCTGTGCGTGGGCATCATGACCACACATCAGGGCGACAGGCAACGCGGCAAGTGCCGCCACCCGCTTCGCCGTGGCACTCAACCAACGAGAGAATGTCCGGTGATCTTGAAGATCTGTGAGTCGGACGGTTTCCGCAGGTTGGTTGTGGCAGATTCCCTGCGGTGTCCCGACGGCCTTCCAGTCCGTCGACTGGACAGCCCCTAACTTTTGTTTTCGATTACAAATCATAAAAAGCTTATATTACCTTGGTTTTATATCCTGCCTGCAAATCACCGACAAAAAACGTTTTTCCTATTGATTTAGATTTGGACTGGCCACCGAGCGGGTTTCCCCGGCTGCCGGAGGCAACACCCTTACACCACCCGCCTGGCGCGGATCCCGGGCTGGAGTCGAACGGCTTAAACCGACGGGACATCGAGGATTATGCTCCCCGTTGAGACGCTGGGGGCGGCCCTCGGGCCGCCACCAGTTACTCAAGGAAGTTTTTTGGCGGCTTGATTCCGTTGCGGCCGGCGGCGGGCAGTTCGAGGTACTGATCCGTGGCTGTCCCGGAACCGTCATTGATCACACTGTACTGGTTGCCGGTGTGCCCATTGGGGATGAAGATCTGGGGGTGATCAAAGGGCGCGCGATGGTAGCGGACCCGCTCATCGGTAAGCGCCTTGAGGAAGGCCACTAGCGAGTCCTTCTCGGAGTTGGTGAGGCCCAGGTTTTCGATGTCCGGGTCGACGTTGTTGATATTCGCTTCGCGGAAGTCACCGCCGCGGTTGTAGAAATCCACCACTTCGCGGAGGGTGCGTTGTCCCCCGTTGTGGAAATAAGGAGCCGTCAGTTCCACATTGCGAAGTCCCGGGGTTTTGAAGGCGCCGGCAACCGCGGTCCGTTCGCCCCGAATCACATTGAGGTTGGGGGACACGCCCACAACGGCTTTAAACACCTTGGCGTTGTAATCGCGGGCCAAGCGGGACTCGGCCAGCGGAAGGCCAAAGGGATCTTTTTCGCCGACACCGAGATCATTGATCGTGGGGCGGACACCAATGTTGTAGAAGCCGACGTCATATACGGCGCTCTCACTGTTACCCATGATCATGCGCTCCAGCCGGTTCGTTTTAATGTGGCTGACCGAGGCCGTGGTGAATTCTGCGCCGGTGTGGCAGTTGGCGCACTTGGCGCGGCCGTAGAACAGATCAAGTCCCTGCTTCTGGAGGGGGGTGAGGGCCTGCGAGTTGCCTTCCGCATAGCTGTCCAGCGGCGACTGGTCGGACACGAGCGTCGCCTCATAGAGCTGGATGGCGAGGCCGAAGTAGAGGCTGAAATTGGACTCCATTTGCGTGAATTCGGTCGGCATGGGAATCCGATCGCTTTCACTGTCCAGCGCATCCGACAAGGCATCGTTGCCCATCGTGTCGGAACTCTCATCGGCCACGGTCAGGGTACGGCTGGGCAGGTTCGCAATGCCCTGCCACCATTCCTCCTTGAACGCATTCTTGATCAGCGCCGCGTAGGTGGTGGTGGTCAGACCGGGATTGGGCGACCGGCTGATCGTTCCGAGCACGCCGTCCTCGCGATGCACCTGCTGGGTGGAGAGGGGCCGGCGATAGAGGAGCTTGCGGCCAAGTTCGGGGAACAGGCGTCCTTTCGCGGACATCTCGAAGGAGCTCAGCGGCGGCCCGACCGCCTGGGAGGCCAGGCTGGCCATGTCGAGGCTGATGGCTACCCGGGTGAGATCGTATTTCCTCGTCGCCCCATTCCAGGACGCCTTCCAGACATAGGCATTCGTGTCGCGCAATCCGAACGGATTGATGCCGTTGAATCTGTCCTGGGCGCGACCATCCCAGAAATTGCGGAGGTTGAAGACGGAATTGATGACGGTGGGCGTGTTCCGGGGTTCCACGCGCCGGGTGTTCACCCCGCGGACATTGAAGATGTTGTCGAAGGTGACTTTGACGGTTTCTTCGAGATTGTAGGGATTGATTCCGACAAAGGCAGCGGACGAGACGCCCGCCGAACTCACCACGTCATTCACAGTGGAGAGGACCGTGGATTTGCGATCGTTTACGTTGGCCAGCTTGTGGAAGGGGAAATCGTTTGTCCTGAGCGTGTAGTTCGGACCACCGATCTGAAACGTGATGTCGGGATCCAGCGTGAGGTCGGCCCTGACGCGCAGCAACCCGGGGCTGATTTGGTTCTTGCTGCGGTTGTCCGCACCCGCGTGGAAATGGCAGCTGGCGCAGGCGGTCCGTCCGTCACTGCCCACCTGCATGTCCCAAAAGAGCGCCTTGCCGAGGAGGATCGCCGCCTTCTTGTCGCGGATGAAGTAATTGAGGTTTGAGGGCTCGGGTACCTTGACCCCTTTCAACGACTCTGGCTTGTGTACCGGATCGGGAATGATTTGGCCGAGGGCGGCAGGATGCAGAGAAGAGGCAAAAGCCAGCAGCAC
>JBDKKE010000032.1:0-7090 GCA_039796255.1 Verrucomicrobiota bacterium
GAAGTCCTGCGACGTGCACCCGCCCATGTGGTCGGCTGGCATCAACTGGGTGAGGCGCGGGAGCAGGCGGGGAATCGGGAGGGGGCCATTGAGGCCTTTCGCCGCGCCTTGTCGATTCGTGGGGATTTTCTGGACGCCCGGGTCGGACTCGCGCGGGTCTATGGGGGCCAGGGCCGCTATGAGGAAGCCCTTGCCGAGCTCAATCTCGCGGTGCGCGAGGCCCCGCAACATCTGCTCGCACGCGTCAATCGGGGAATCACCCTTCTGGCCCTGAACCGATTTGACGAGGGGGCGGCGGAACTGCGACAGGCGGCGCAGGACAACCCCACCGTACCCCTTCCGCTGGTTCGACTGGCGGAAGCCCTGTCCGCGCGCAAGTCCCATGGAGAGGCAGCTGAGGCCTATGCCACGGCGTCCGCCCGCGATCCGGGGAATGCGGCCCTGGCCCACCGGGAAGGCCTGGAGCGGAGCCGCGCGGGACAGCTTCCCGCCGCGGAGACCGCTTTCCGGCAGTCGCTCATCCGGTCGCCGGAGTTCTTCACCGCCCACGTGGATTTGGGAGTGCTGCTGGCGCAACAGGCACGATTCACCGAAGCGATCCCGGAATTTGAGTCCGCCCTCCGGCTTCAGCCCACCAACGCGGTCGCCCGGCAATATTTGGATCTGGCGCGGCAAAAACTTCAACAAGCGGGAGGCCAGTGATGTGGGAATTGATCCGCGAGTTCGCGCGCTTTCTGCGCCAGGAGAAAAAATGGTGGCTGGTCCCGCTGGTGCTGGTGCTGCTGCTCATCGGCCTGCTGGTCGTGGTCTCTTCCAGCGCGGGAGTTTCCTCGTTTCTCTACCCGTTCCTCTGAATCCTCCCGGCCGCCATGCGCCACGTGCTGGGCATTTCCGCCTTCTTCCATGACTCGTCCGCCGTCCTGTTGGGCGACGGCCAGATCCTCGCGGCGGCCCAGGAGGAGCGGTTCTCCCGGCGGAAGAACGACGCACGGTTTCCGCGGCGGGCGGTGGAGTATTGCCTGCGCCAGGGAGGATTGACGCCCGGTGGACTGGATGCCGTGGCGTTCTACGAGAAGCCCATTCTCAAATTCAGTCGGACACTGGAAGTGTTCCTGGGCCTGGCGCCCCGCGGGATGCAAACGTTCATCCGCACGCTGCCACCGTGGCTGGGGGAGCGGTTAAACAGCCGGCAGACCCTGCGCAAATCCCTTCCCGGCCTTTCGCCTGGATGTCCCATCCTCTTCCCCACCCATCACGAGTCGCACGCCGCCAGCGCCTTCCTGCCGTCCCCGTATTCGTCGGCTGCCATTCTCACCGTGGACGGCGTCGGCGAATGGGCGACCACCACCATCGGACGCGGCGACGGCTCGCGGGTGGAGCTCTTGGAGGAACTGAGGTTTCCCCACTCCCTGGGGCTCCTGTACTCCGCCTTCACCGCCTACTGCGGATTCCGGGTGAACTCGGGCGAGTACAAGCTCATGGGCCTCGCCCCGTACGGCGAACCCACCTATGCGGAAATCATCCGGCAAAGGCTGTTGAAAATACTTCCGGACGGCTCGTTCCGACTGGACCCCGGCTATTTCAATTTCCTCGCCGAGGATCACCTGACCAACCACCGCTTCCACGCCCTCTTCGGCGGCCCTCCCCGCCTCCCCGAGGCCCCGCTGGAACGTCGCCATCTGGATCTGGCCCGCTCCATCCAGGCGGTCACGGAAGAGGCCATTCTCGGACTCGCGCGTCGGGCACACGCCGTCACCGGAGAGCGAAACCTGTGCCTGGCCGGCGGCGTGGCGCTTAACTGCGTCGCCAACGGCCGACTCCTCCGCGAGGGCCCCTTTGAGTCGCTCTGGATTCAGCCAGCCGCCGGGGATGCCGGGGGCGCCTTGGGAGCGGCGCTGACCGCGTGGCACGCCCCAGTGGAGCGGGGCGGATTGGGAGCCGCGCGGACGCCCGCAACCCCGGACGCCATGCAGGGCGCCTTTCTGGGACCGGAGTTCTCAGATGCCGAGATTGAGTCCGCGCTCCGTCAGCATCAGGCGGTCTTCGAGCGACTGACACCGGAGACGATGCTGGAGAGGACCGCCTCCGCCCTGGCCGCAGAACAGGTGGTGGGATGGGTCCAGGGTCGGATGGAGTTCGGTCCGCGGGCACTGGGACACCGGTCCATTCTGGGCGATCCACGCTCCCCGCGCATGCAGTCGGTGATGAATCTGAAGGTCAAGTTTAGGGAATCCTTCCGGCCGTTCGCCCCGGCCGTCCGCGAACATCGCGCTGCCGAGTATTTCGATCTGGAGACGACGTCTCCCTACATGCTGTTGGTGGCCCAGATCCATGCCTCCCAGCGACTGGACGTGGAGGACAGCGTCACCGGACTCGACCGCCTCAAGCAGCTCCGCTCCCGTCTGCCGGCCATTACCCATGTGGACGGCTCGGCCCGGGTGCAGACCGTCAGTGCCGCAGACAATCCTCAATTCGATTCCCTGCTCCGCCGATTTGAGGAACTCACCGGCTGCCCCGTGCTAATCAACACTTCCTTCAACGTGCGCGGTGCCCCGATCGTGTGCTCTCCCGATGACGCCTACCGCTGCTTCATCAACTGCCAGATGGATGCGCTGGTGATTGGGAATTTCTACCTGGAACGATCCGCCCAACCCCACAGTTCTCTACCCGGCACATTTGAGGCGCTCCCAGATTGAGGTTCCCCATGGTGTCCCCTTCCAAGTCTTATTCCCTCGGCGAACGCCTCCAGATCGGCGCGTCGCTGATTCCCCCGTTTGCCCTGCTCTGGGTGGCGGCACGCAAAGGCTGGGTGGGCGGGGATCACCGATTGTATCTGGCGGGGATGGCCGGGGCGCTGCTGGTTGGAGCGGCTCTGCCGACGGTGTTCACCAGTTGGCACCGGGGTGTCTCCCGCCTGCAGTCGTGGATCGGGCACTTCCTTCTCGCTGTGATCCTGGCCGCGGTGTTCGTGGCGGTGGTGATTCCGTTGGGGCTATTCTATCGCCTGGCCGGAAAGTCGTTTCTCAATTCGACTCCGGAATCCTCATCCTCCTTCTGGCACCCCGCCCGCCCGCCGGGATCACTTCGGGATCAGTTCTAGCCCGCATCTCCCTACCGCACGGTGACAAACTCGCTGTGATTCAGCAGCACCAGCACCAGGTTCACGCGGACGCGGAGCGCCGACTTCTGGGAAGCCGAGAGGCTCACCGGTGTCGGTGCGGATAGAAAATCTGCACACTCCCGCAGTTCAGCCGGCGTGGGCTTGCGCGCCAGGATCTGTCGAAACGCCAACTCCACGAATCGGGCCTCATCGCCGCCGCTCTCCCCGGCAAGTTTGTCCGCCAGGAGGCGCGCCTGCCGGGTGGCGAGTTCGCTGTTCCCCATCGCCAACGCCTGCTGTGGCATGACGCTCGGGTGCCGCTCGTAGCACTCGGTCACCGCTGCCCCATCGAAAATCTGCAGGAACTCCGCCTGCTTCTCCGCGGCATGCCGAAGATAGAGGGAGCGACGGGGCGACGTCAGAGCCTGATGATGATCGATGTCCGGACCACCCATCGCGGGATCCAGCGATCCGGCCACATACAACAGATTGTCGCGCACCGCCTCCGCCTCCAGACGCCGCGAGTTCATGCGCCATAGACGGAGGTTGTCGGGATCCACCGCCAGATTGGCCTCGTTGGGAGTCGACGCCATCCGGTACGCCGAACTCGTCACCATCAGTCGGTGAAGGTGGCGAAAGGACCACGCGAAGGACGGTGCTTCACCCGGATTGCGCTTCGTCGAAACCTGCGGCGCCATAAACTCCGCAGCCAGCCAATCCAAGAGTTCCGGGTGTGTCGGTGGACGTCCATTGCGTCCGAAGTCGGCGGGCGAGGTGACGATCCCGCGGCCGAAATGACGCATCCAAACGTGGTTTGCCGCCACGCGTGCCGTGAGCGGATTCTCCGGACGCGCGATCCAGCGGGCCAGTGCGAGGCGGCGTCCGCTGCTTTCCGATGGGTACGTCTCGACGGGCCGGGGCTGATACGCCGCCGTCAACGGCTTTGCCAATGCCTCCACCGTCTTGGCGTAGGACTGTTCGGCCTCGGCGAGTTTCTTTTTCGCCCCCTCCACTTTATTGGTGGCAGCGATCTCCAGGGCCGCCTGGGCCCGATGCTGCGCCAGGCGCGCCTCTTCCACCTGGGCGGTCAACTGGAGCAGCAGCGTATTGGTGGCATGACGCAGAGCCTCGGTCGGATCCGAGATCCGCGGGCCCTCGGGTCCGGGTTCCGCCGCAATCACTGAAACGGTCGCCGCCTGCCGTTTCTCGGCCAGAGCCAGGGAGAGCTCCAGCTCTCGCAGGCGGGAAGCGGTGGGCGCGGGCACCTCCTGGCGTGCGGCATCCAGCGCAGCGTGCGCTGCGGTCACCGCGGTGCCGGCTGCGGACACCGTTTCCCGAACGACGAAATCGCGTCCGTCCGGATGCGCCGCCGTCCAGGGAAGAGCGACGGGATTCACCTCCAACCGCCCGCCCAGCAGCGCAGGCACCCCGGGGGCGATGGGCGCGTTGGTCAGCGGATGACGCTCGTCGCCCCTGACGAAAAACCAGGTCGGCGCAGGGAGGGCATCGTAGACGCGCACCACGCCGTCCCGGGACGAGTCCAGCTCGCCGGGACGCCGGTCGGTGCGCACTTGGTGAGGCTCGAACACCGCCCTGAGCGCATAGTATTCCTTCTGCGAAATGGGATCGAACATGTGGTCGTGACACTTGGCGCATCCCACGGTCACCCCGAGCAGGGCCTGCGAGGTGTGTTTCACGGTATCCTCGAGCCACTGCTCGCGGGACAGCATCTTGTAGTTGCGCACCAGGAATCCCGTGGCGCGCAGGGCATCGGGATCCTCCGGCGCGATTTCGTCCGCCGCGAGCATCTCCGTCAGCATCCGGTCGTAGGGCTTGTCGGCGTTGAGGGATTCCACAATCCAGTCCCGCCAACGCCAGATATGCGGTTTCGAGTCGCGGATCTGATTGCCATCCGCCCAGCCGGCCCAGTCGCTGTAGCGCCAGACGTCCATCCAGTGCCGCGCCCAGCGTTCCCCGTGACGCGGATCCGACAACAGTCGCTCGACCACTTGCTCGTAGGCGTCCGGCGAACGGTCGGCAAGAAACGCCTTCTGTTCAGCGGGAGTGGGGACGAGGCCGATCAGATCCAGAGACACCCGGCGCAGCAGCACCTCGCGCGGGGCTTCGGGACGAGGCTTCAGGCCGCTGCCCGCCCAGGCGGCGGCAAGAAAGCGGTCAATCGGATTGCGGACGACGAACCCCTCCATGTGCGGCGAAGACGGCAGCTCCGGGCGCTTCACCAGCTCAAACGGTCTCCATCGATACGCGGCGAGAAAGATCTGAAACTCCCGGGCTCGCAGGGAAGCAGCGGCCAACGCACCCGCGTCCGGCACGTCCCGCGCATCTCCGGGCGAATGTCCCAGCAGAAACTCGGTCTCATTGGCCACCCCGTCGCCGTCGGCGTCCTCCTGGGCCACCCATGCCAGGCGCGCGGTCAGATCCCGCGGCTGCCCCGCCGCCGTCCGCTCGTCGCCCAGGCGCCGCAGCCGGTCCCCGAAAACATTGTGGGGAAACCCCTCGAGACTCTCCGGGAAGCGGTTCTCGCTGGGACGGTGGCAGGTGGTGCATTTTGCCAATGCCGGGACAAGAAACCGGTCGTAGTGCCTTTCCAGCGCTGCCCGATTGGCCGGAGTCGCCCGCAGGGATACCAACGTGCAGCAACCCACCGCCAACGCGAAGAGGATGCGTGAGCCTGGATTCAAGAAAGGCGGCATCATGAGAGTGCTGCAGGGAATACCACCGGGGCCTGCAGCCGGCCAGCATCCAATCCTACCAACCTGCAAATCCACAGGCTGCGCCCACGGGGCAACTCCCGCCCCGGATCGGAAAATCTGGCGGGGAAACAAGGGCCGCGGCGAGGCAGCGGACGCCCACGGAACGATGGAAAAGCCCCCTGGCAGAAAATTTCCGATAATGAATGTAACCCTGGATAGGTGGCATGGTCAGCCCATGCGCTGGGTCCTTTCTCATTCACTCCCGTCAACTCCGGGAAGTGCCATGTCCACGAATTTTGCGTTGGCGGTCACCGTGCCCACGGGTCGTTACTGAGGGGGCATCTTCGGGTGTTTTTCGGTGGCCGCCAACGTCCTGAGAGGCATGCAGTCCGATGCCACCCCTCCCGAACGGCGGCACGGTTCTATCGCACATCGCCGTAGGCGGCGAACTGCAGTCGCGCGCAGAAGCAGAGAAGGCAAAAAACGCAAAGCGGGTAACTTCTGCCCGATCCCCAGCCGTGGTCGTCCTCATCTCACACGGCGACAGCCGCCAGTTACGAACTTGCATCCACTGGAATCATCGCGCTATGGACTCAAGGCCCGGACACTGTCCTCCAGCGCCCTACGCCCACTAGAGAAGCAGGCTCTCAGGGCAGCCGCTTCAACTGGATCCGCCGGTACTCCATCTGCCCGCGATCAGCCTCCAGTCCGATGGGACCGGTCGGCGGGAGCTTCAGCGCTCCCTGCAGCACTTCTCCATTGCAGGTGCAGCGGGCGACACCGTCCTTCACCGTCACTTCAATCAGATTCCAATCCTGCGGCTTATAGTGCTTGAGATCCTTGTAAGGTCCGGCGACCAGGTAATCCCGGCACTGCAGTTGGGGCTCACGAATGAAGATGCCGCTGTCCGCATTGACCGCCGCGCGAAACTCCAGGCGGAGGATGAAGTTTCCGGGAAACTCCGCCGTGGTCCAAAGTTGGCGCAGATGCGGTCCCCTTGCCGCCACGTAGTCGTTGACCACGATCATGCCATCCCGCGCCGTGTAGCGACCGTCGCTGGACTCGGTCTTCCCATCGAACCGCTCATCGGGTTTGTAACGCCAGCCGGTGAGGTCGCTGCCATTGGTCAAGCTGACGAATCCCGGGTCCGGTTTGAATTCGGGGCCTGAACTGGAGACGCAACCGGCACAGGCGATCAGCAGGACGGCGACAGCGGAGCGGGCGACAAGCGATGGGCGCATAGGATGAGGAGTAACGGAGGCAAAGCGTCGTCGGA
>JBDKKE010000033.1:0-2744 GCA_039796255.1 Verrucomicrobiota bacterium
CCCGACGCGGGGAATCTGGATGGAAGGATTCTACGGATGCACTCCGGGAGGAAGTGGCGTCCGCACGAGGCGAACTGAAAGACGAGCAGGAGAATCACCGGGCGTTGAAGAGCGAGTACGCGGCTCTGGCGGAGCGTCTCCCGAAGGTTGAGTCCGTCTCCGCCGCGGCGCGCGCCGCTGCCGCTGCCACCGAGCAGAAGCTCAAGACCCGGTCCGAGGAACTAAGACAGGCAGCCACCCAGTTGGGTGAGTCGACCGAGGAACTGGCGACCATCAAGTCTACCTTGGCTCAGTTGCAGGCAAACCTGGTCGCGGTAACGGCGACCCGCACCAGTCTGGAACGGGACCTGTCCATGCGGGAGCAGGAATTGGCGGAGGCCCAGGCCCGTTTGGCCGCCGCCCCCACGGTTCCCACCCCAGATCCCGGGGGCTTGGCAGACTTGCAGGAACAGTTGAATGCCGAACAGCGCGCCGCAGCCTCCTGGAGAAGCAAGACGGAGGAGTTGGAGTCGGAACTGCTCGCGACGTCGAGGGCGCACCAGGGGCTGGTGGTGGAACTGGAACGGTTGCGGTTCGCCCCAGACGGAAGCTCGGTCGATCAGTCACTCGTGGTCGAACTGGAGAACATGACCCGCGAACGCAACGAACTGGCCGCTGAACTGGCGGCACTCAGGTCCCGTCCGCGCGGATAATCCCAGGATCGCCATGTATTTTGACCGCGGCCGTCCCCGTTTTTGGATCCCGGGCTTTGACCGGATCCACCTGGTCGTCCCCGCGCTGCTGGGGTTGGTGGCCGTGCTCATCGCCACCGCCGTACCTGCGCCGCCGCCCATCACCTCCCGCCCGGAACCCCGGACACCCCGGCCTTCCCTCGCGGTCACCATTTTGAATCCCACCTCGGGAATCGTTCTTACGTCCAATCTGGTCCCGGCGATTGAGGGAACCGCCCCACCCGGAGTCATCGTGCATCTTTACTGGTTCGACCGCCCCCTGGGCCAGCCCACCCGGGTTGGGCCGGATGGACGCTGGAGTTTTTCCTCCGGCCGATTCCCTGCCGGGCAGCACCTGCTGCGAGCCGTCGCACGCTGGCAGGGCGGCCTGGCCACCTCGGCGCCGGTGATCATCACCGTCCAAACCCCTCCGATTTCCGCCGGTTCTCCCCGAAGGAAGGCCGCACGATAGGTTCCGGACCAGCACCGGAGTCGAAGTTCACTCCAGGTTGCGGGATTCAGCGACTTCGATTCCCGAACTGACCGCTCACGGTTTCACGACGCGCAGCCGCAGGAATCTCTGACTCCGCTGCCCCATGGGATTGGCATCGCGCACCGTCACAGTCCGGTAGTCTCCCGTGCGAACGCTGTCCAAGACCTCCAGACCGTCCGAAGCCCAATCCTGAAGATCGTCTGAGGCCTCGACGCGGTAGCTGAGTCCGGGAATCGGCGGTTCCGGACACTCAAAGGTAAGCGCGAGATACTCGATGCCCTGCGTTTCCACGATTCCCACGCGCATGTTTCGGATCGGGTCTGGCGCCACCAGGTCATCCCCCCCCACGCCGCCGGTTCCCGAACCGGCCGCGGACTGCGGAACTGCGACCGCCTCCAGCCTCACAAAGTCGTACTGGATGAAATAGCCCCGGCCTGCCAAGGCGGGTCCCGTCCGCACCAATTCTATAGAATTCCCCCCGGCGGTTGCCTGGACCGCTGTCGGAAGAAACTCGACCACGATGTTGGACGCAGTGGTGATGAGCCCGGAGAAGATGGGAGTGGTCACCCCGAGTCCATTTCGGAATTGGATGAGCATCTCATGCTCGCTGAAATCGTTCTGCGGGAGGCCGTCAATCAACACGCCACCCAGCGGGAACTCGGCGGTTAATCGCAATTGGGAGGACGAAGTGACCTGACTGGACGCCAACTGGAAATGGAACCGGTTGGTCTTGTCAGAAAGCGTGTGCACCCGCTCCCAGCCCGCCCAACTCTCGTCTTCAAAGACTTCCAGAACTCCCGACAGTGCGTTGAATCCCGGCGGATACACGCCGGCAAAGTAGTAATCGTCGTCTGGTTCCGGATTGGTCTCCCGCACGTAAAGGAAGTCGCCCGGACGGCGGGTCACGAAGCCCGGGGCCGGATCATTAAGACTGTTGGCTCTGCCGAACTCTCCGAAGATGGTTGTCGCGTCAGAATTCGGAGGGGCGTCTGTCCCGATCTCCCACAGAGCCCGTGGCGCCCCAACTTCCCGGACAATAATGGCGAATGCGACCGTATTGGTGGCCGGAGGAATCCCGTTATCCGATACGGAAACGGACACCGAATTGCTGGACGGTCCCTGAATCTCGGCGGGCACCCAGGTAATCAGTCCCGTCGGACTCACTCGGAGTCCGGTAGGTCCGCTCACGAGGGCATAGGTCAGAGTCTGCACCGGCAGATCCATGTCGGTAGCCACCAGCGGCACTGCCAGCGGAACCAATTCATCCACGCTCAGGGTCGGGGGCGCCGCCAACACCGGCGCGGTATTGGTCAGCGTCTGCGCCTCCAACCGCAGGTAGTCATACTGGATCCAGTAGCTCACTCCCGCCACCGCGGGTCCCGTGCGCACGATCTCCAGGGAGTTAGCCCCGGCGGTCGCCGCCACCAGCGACGCCGGGAACTGCAGCACCAGATTGGTCGTCTGCGATACCCGCTGCGCGAACAACTCCGTGGCCACCCCGGCTCCATTGCGGAACCGCACCACCATGTCGTGATCTCCAA
>JBDKKE010000034.1:0-6518 GCA_039796255.1 Verrucomicrobiota bacterium
AATGTGTTGATTCATGGAGGGAGTCTTCCGGGAAGTTACCGCCGGAGATTCATTCGGCGGCGACGGTGATCATCCAGCCCATGCCGTACCGGTCGGCAAGCATTCCAAAGCAGGGCGACCAAAAGGTCGGGTTCAACCGCATTCGCACCTGCCCTCCGTCAGAAAGCGCGGCAAAAACACGCTCTGCATCGGCAGTCGTCGGCAGGGATAACGAGAGTGAGAACCCCGAGAAAGTCGGGCCCGCTTCACAGCCGTCGGAAGCCATCAACGTGGTCGCCCCAATATGAAACGTGGCGTGCATCACCTTGCTCTCCCACCCGGGCGGGATCATGCCGGGCGGATGCGGTGTGGGACTGTCCTGGTAACGCATGAGCATTTCCACCCGGGCGCCGATGGCGGTGCGGTAGAATTCGAGGGCCTCTTCGCAGCGTCCGCCGAAGAAGAGGTAGTGCTGCACCAGGGATTCCTTCATCGAGTCATCACAAATCCTGGACCGGCCCCGGGGTGTCAACGGACTTTCCTGGGTCGTCACTCATCCATGGGCCGTCCCTTTCTGCCTTCTCTGTGTCTTCGTGGTGAACTCCCCCTCCCAAGCTCCGCGGTTCACTCTGGCGACGACGGCACGGAAGCCGAAGCTTCCGAGACCGCTCCCCGCAGGGACCGGGCCTCGGCCAGCAGTTCCCGAGCGGCAGCCAGGGTGTCGTCGGTCACGAGGGGCGACGGTCGGAGGGAAGCCGGTCGCCGAGCCTCCTCCGGATCGCCCAGTCCACTCTCGCGAAACTGGCGCAACCGCTGAGTGATTAGGTCCCGAATCTCCTCCCCGTTGTCCACTTCACGGAACACAGCCAGGTGGGATGAGTTCTCCGACGTACCGTGCGGCGCCCCCGGGGCAGGGTTGCCCCCACCACCGCCCGCCGACTGCACCCGAACGTTGGACAGACCCAGCAGACGCTGGAGCGGGCCCTGGGTCACGGTGATCTGCTGGAGATTGGCAAAACTCATGGTCACCTCCTGCAACTTCCACACCCCACTCCGAAGGCGGAGGCTGCGGTCGGTCACCAGGTACCAGCGCTGCTCGTACTCCAGGCGACGGAGGGCATACGTGACCGGGATCAGGAGGAGATATGTCAGGACGGACAATCCCTCCAAAACCGTCAGCAGCCAGAAGGCCACGTCCGGAGTCTTTTGGACCCAGCGGGACAGGAAAATGCGCGGCACTTCGGCACCTCGCTTCTTTCGGCCACTCTTTTCGGTCGCGCTGTTTTCGGTCCCACGAGCAGACAACTCTGCCAAAAACGACGACGCCCCTCGCTTGACCCCCTTCATCTCTCCCAGGAACCAGAGTCCGAACAGGAGACCCACCAGGGCGAACGCCTGCTTGACCGCCCAGAGCGTCAGACTCAGGCGGAGGGCGTTGCGTCCGGAACGAAAGATGCGCTCCGATCCGGGTGCCCCCAGTGGGGGCTGCGGACGGTCCGGCACCCGCAGCCAGCGCATTAACACCGCGCTCCAGCGCTCATACATGGGGAGGATCCTTTCGGACGCTGGTCGGTGCGGACAGCGCCTCGCGCACCGCGCGCAGTTCGGCCGCGACCTCCCGGAGCGCCACCGCCAAGTCTCCCGCGGTTCCGACCCCATGCGGCGCTGCTGAAGCGGCCGATGCTTCGGGTCCGCTCGCCTCCTTCACCCCACGCATGCGCGAGTAGAGAAAGTCGCGAACCGCCTCAAACTGGGTGAGCCCCTCCAGGGTCATCTCGGCCGACGCGCTGCCGCTGGCCGTCTGCACCTGCAATCGAGCCAAGCCCAGCCAGCGCTCCACGACATTGGACTGCAGATGAATGTCCTGGATGCGCGCGTAATTGAGCAGAATCTGCCGCCGGAAAAGAATGCCCCAGCCCATCGAAACCCCTTCCTCGGTGAAGCGGTAGCGCATCGTGCTGTAACGGAACCAGTGAATCGGCAGGAGGATCGGCGCCAGCGGCAGCGCCACCAGACAACACAGCACGTAATAGGTCCACAGACGCGGATCCGGCCGCTCAATGGACAGGATCGCCGTCTCTTCGGACCCGTGCTTCATGGACGCATGGATCCGGAATCACGGGGAAATAGGCAAGTCTGGATCGCTGAAGGTGTGGTTCCGGCCATGGATCGATCAAAAAAACTTCCCTTGTTCCCCCTTCCCCTTGCCCGCGATAACAGGGTCCTCGATGAACATCCTGGATGATCTGGAATGGCGGGGTCTGTTGGCGGATGCGACGGATCTGGCCGGACTTCGCCAACGGCTGGGGGCCGGATCGATCGCTCTCTACTGCGGATTCGATCCCACCGCCGACTCCCTGCATGTGGGGCATCTGGTCCCGCTGCTGGCTCTGCGACGGTTCCAGAATGCGGGGCACATTCCCATCGCGGTCGCGGGCGGGGCCACCGGCAGCGTGGGTGATCCCAGCGGAAAATCCGCAGAGCGCAACCTCCTGACCAAGGAACAGATTGCCGCCAATGTTTCCTCAGTCAGCAAACAACTGGCCCGCCTGCTGGATTTCCAAATCGCCCCCAACAGTGCGCGCCTGCTCGACAACGCCTCCTGGACCGATCCGGTGACCTTCATCGAGTTCCTGCGGGACATCGGAAAGCACTTCACGGTGAACCAGATGGTTGCCAAGGAGTCGGTGCGCTCACGCATGGAGGACCGCGATGCCGGAATCAGCTTCACCGAGTTTAGCTACATGCTGCTCCAGGCCTTCGATTTTTACGTCCTGGCCCGGGACCATGAGTGCGGGCTGCAAATCGGCGGATCCGACCAGTGGGGCAACATCACCATGGGACTGGAACTCATCCGCAAGAAGCTCGGCCGCGGAGCCTTCGGGCTCACCCTGCCGCTGATCACCAAGGCGGATGGCACCAAGTTCGGCAAGACCGAGGGAGGCGCCGTGTGGCTCGACCGAAAGCGGACGAGTCCCTATCGCTTTTACCAGTTTTGGGTGAACACCGATGACGCCGACGTGGCGCGCTACCTCAAGTTCTTCACCTTTCTGGGTCGGGACGAAATCGAATCCCTCGCCGCGCAGCACGCCGCAGACCCTGGCAAGCGCGTCGCGCACCGGGCTCTGGCGCACGCCGTGACGGAACTCATTCACGGCGAAACCGCGACCGCCGAGGCCCTCCGAGCCAGTGAAATCCTGTTTACCGGCGGAAGCGTATCCGGTCTGGAGGAAGAGACCTTCAACGAGGTGGTGGGCGAGATTCCCACCCGCGACCTGGATCGCGCCGGACTCGAAGGCGCCGGACGCCCGCTGGTGGAACTCTTCGTCGAGGCCGGGCTGTGCCCGAGCAAGGGGCAGGCGCGAAAGGATCTGGAGGGCGGCGGCCTCTACCTCAACAACGAGCGAATCACCGAGGTTTCCCGCGCCGCCACGACCAGCGACCTGCTCTTCCACCGACACCTGCTCCTGCGGAAAGGCCGCCGCAACTACGTGGTCCTGACCGCAACGTGAGCCCCCCCGGATTCCGGATCCCCGTCCGCGGGAATCCGTGAAGTCCGTGTCCACTCCCCCTACTTCTTTTCCTCTTTCTTCTCGTCCTTCTTTTCCGCCGGCGCGTTGGTGGCCATGGCCAGCAATTCGGCGCCGGTATTCACATACAGGCCCGGCAGAGCCTCCCGGAGTTTGGCAGCCCCCTCCGGCGTGACCTTGGTCTGCCACACATAGACCGCACGCAGATGCTTGAGGCCGGCGAGCTGGAGCAGTCCGGCATCGGATACCTGGGTGCCATAGAGATTGAGCGTCACCAGATTGCTGAGGCCCTTGACCTGCGTGAGTCCGGCATCCGAAACCGAGGTCAGGGGCACCTGGAGGTTTTGCAGATAGCCGAGACCGGCAATCGAGGTGAGACCGGCATCGGACACCTTCGTCGTCCCCAGATTCAGTTCCACGAGACTGGTGACGTCTTTGAGCGGGGCAATGACCGCGTCGGTGATGTTGCTGCCCGCCAGCCGGAAATTGGCCTCCCGCCAGGGAATATTCTGCGCGAGCGGACGAACATCCACGCCCGCCTTGGCAATGGCCGCGATCGCGGCGGCCTCGCCAGCGGCGGGCTTGAAATCCTTGGGGAGCTCGGGAAGCGGAGGAGCCGGCGGGCCCTTGCTGACGGGAGCCGCGGACGCCACGGGTGCCGCCGGCTTCGGAGAGGTGATCACCACGCCATCCGGCCACTTGGCACCGTCATTGATCCAGTCCTTCAACACCGCAATCTGCTCCGCCGTCAGCGGGTCCCCCTCCGAGGGCATCCGGTCGTCATCATCCTTGGGCAACGAGACGCGCTTGAACAACTCGCTATCGTCAGCCGCACCCGCCTTGAGCGACGGCCCCCCCTTCCCTCCCTTGAGTGCCGCCTCCAGTGAATCGAGTCGCAGCTTGCCCTTCTGCTTGTCGGCTCCATGGCACTCCACGCAGCGCGCCTGCAGGATGGGAACCACCTCCTTCTGAAAATCGGGCGCAGCGTGGACCGCGACAGCGGCCATGACAGAAACGGCGAGGACCGGAAATGCGGGTTTCATGGTGGGACGGAGTTTGAACGCGGCGGCCCGGAGGGCGCGAGGCTTTTCATTGGGAACGGCGCCGTTCCGTCGCCCCCCTGGGAAACGACGGCTCGCCTTCCGCTCCGCCGCATGCGATTGAATCCCACCAGCGTCATTCAACTCCCTCACGCCATGAATCTGCTTTGCGGTACTGACTTCAGTCCAAACGCGACCGATGCGACCCAGGTCGCCGCC
This sequence comes from Verrucomicrobiota bacterium, assembly GCA_039796255.1. GTDB lineage: Bacteria > Verrucomicrobiota > Verrucomicrobiia > Limisphaerales > UBA9464 > UBA9464. The sequence continues at coordinate 4,769 of JBDKKE010000034.1, forward strand.
GGGCTGGCGCAGCAGTTTCGGGATACGCTGACCCTCGTGCACGCCAGCGTTCCGCCCGCGGACGATGGAGTCGCCCCGGAGGTCTGGTCCCCGGTTGAGGCTGCCCTTCGGAGCCAGTTGGAGTCGCAGGCGACACCACTCCGCGACTCAGGCCTCACCGTGGAAACTCGACTTGAGTCGGGAAGCCCAGTCGATGTCCTGACCCGCCTGGCCGAACCAGGACGCTGCCGGATGATCGTGCTGTCGTCCATTGGTCACGTCGCCCTGACCCGGCTTCTCCTGGGCAGCACCGCAGATCGGGTGGCCGAATCCGCTGCCGTACCCACGCTCGTCGTCCGTCGCACGATTGCCTTTGCCGACTGGCGGAAGGGACGACGCCCCCTGCGCCTCTTCGTCGCCGCAGACTTCTCCGCTGCCAGCGATGCGGCCCTTCAATTCGCCCGCAGCTGGAGCCAGGCGGGGCCCATTGAACTCATCATTGGCCATGTCGCGGACCCGGATCGCGAACAGGAGCGGCGTTCGGCAGGTTCCGCAGTGGCGGCTGACCATGCCTCGCTCCGCACCGCCCTGGAGCGGGACCTGCAGGAACGTGCGAGTCTGTTTGTGGGCGGCTCACCCTTCACCCTGGCCCTTGAATGGTCTTCGCGGGATACCGCCGGCGAACTGATCGAACTGGCCAAAAAGCACCGGGCGGACGTCATCATTACCGGTTCCCAACAGATCCACGGCGTGCGGCGACTCTGGCATCATTCCGTATCCCGAGCGCTGCTTGCCGACGCGGCGATCAATGTAGCCGTCGTTCCCGGCAGCGCTACCGACCAGTCAGGCCCGATTCCCCACTGACGCGGTTCCCGTCGCCACCGATCTATCGCCGCTGGGAAAGCGAGCCATCCCAGCTGCCTGCGCCCTGTTGAGCGAGGGGGGGAGTCCTTCGTCCTTCGTCCTTCGTCTGCTGCCCATCGCACCCTTCAGCGGACTAGGATTCCGGCTGGTCGGGGGCCGTTCACCCCACTCCCCGCTGTCCCCTGGCGAAGAACGGGAGCGGAACCGTCATCTGAAGCAGACCCAGTCCCGATTGGTCCCTGCCGAAGCCAATAGCCGCGGAACCATCCGCGACTACGGGACGCTGCAACGGCGTCCCCTTACCCGCTACTTCGCCCGCGAACAAGATCTGTCCCATGATCCCATCGACACAACCCTGCCCGTATCCAACGCCGCAGGAAGGGAACCCTTCCTGATCGTCGGCGCGATGGCTGGTGGCTGACGGGAGGGCCATGCGGATACCCGGCACCTGGTGCCGTTCCACCGCCGAAGGATGACGGTACTCGGGCACATCGACCCGACATCTTATCCAGTCGCACAGCCTCTCCTTCGCGCTCTTCGCGCCCTCTGCGTGAGGAAATCTCCAGCAAGCATTCCCCGTCCCAGCTGGGGAATTTGAATTGTTGCCGGTGGGGGCATAGAAATTGTCATTGGTCCCGTGCGTCCGTGGCACTCCCCCAACGCGCCCGCGGTTTGATTGAGGACGACGGAGGACTGGGGGGCGGGGACGCACCCGTCGATTGAGTTCACCCCTCGTGCTCGCTGCCAGCGGGTGATGAGGGGCAGGAGGGTGGGGAGGAAAGGGTACAGTGATTTTTCGGGACAAGGGCCCGCCCGCTTTTCCCAACCGATCCCCTCCCAAATTCAATTACACTCGTCCACCCACTCCAAATCATCTGGAGCCCTTATCCCTGCAAATGGCTTTCCT